>DAIOTP010000289.1:0-1599 GCA_036751905.1 Cryomorphaceae bacterium | reverse complement strand
TTTGTATGGATAGCGATGCCATTGGTTTATTCATTTGCATTCGCATTCCCTTCCGCAATTCCTTACCTGCTGCATCCATCATGCGCATGGCGAGGCTGCTCCAATGGAAGGATCGTCATACCGCATACCATGGCAGCGCAGCTCAAAGGCACCATCTGCAGCTCGGCGGAATACAAGTGTTGATGCTGATCCAAAAAACCGTGGGAATGAATATGGCAACAAGGGCAATGCCGCTTTTTTTTTGCACCTACAAGCCTTGCCAGGCGCACTAGCACAACGGTCGGCGGCGATTTACCGAAAGGTGGGTCGGTTTTTTTTTCATTGATGGGACAAATTTTGATGCCCTGATCGGGCGATACTTTGTTCTAATTAATAACCAATAATTTGACTTTAAACAAAAGACAAGCCCGGCAAACACCAAAAGCCCTTTGTGTCAATTTAACACAGGCATTGTCTATATCGGTTGTCGATTCACCGTTATTTTGCTACGTTTGGCCGCTGTTGATTTCACAACAATTGAAACTTCAAGTGTCACTCCACAGAATGCTCCCAAACACAAACCAGAAGCTGAATCCAAAGCCACCTCACCCAGCAACCCCAATACCCAATACTAAAAACCAAACACCAAACACCAAATACCAAAAAACCCTATGATGAGAATTGAAAAAGTATCGGCCCTTGAAATCCTCGACTCGCGGGGTAACCCGACCGTAGAAGTGGACATACTGCTCGAAGACGGCTCATACGGCCGCGCCATGGTGCCCAGCGGCGCCTCCACCGGCGAGCGCGAAGCCTACGAACTTCGCGACGGCGACAAAAAGCGCTACTTCGGTAAGGGCGTTCAAAAAGCGGTGGAAAATGTAAACAATGATATCGCCAAGGCGCTCGAAGGCCTCGAATTCGTGAGCCAGCGTGAATTGGATTATACCCTTATTGACCTCGACGGAAGCCCCAACAAGAGCAAGCTTGGCGCAAACGCCATACTCGGTGTGTCGATGGCCTACGCGCGCGCCAGTGCTGACTGCGCTGCACTGCCCCTGTACCAGTACCTCGGCGGAAGCAATGCCTATGTGCTGCCTGTGCCTTGCATGAACATCATCAACGGTGGCAGCCACGCCGACAACAATGTCGACTTCCAGGAATTCATGATAGCACCCCACGGTGCCACCACTTTCAAGGAATCTATCCGCATGGGTGCTGAGGTATTTCATACCCTTAAGAGTATCCTCAAAAAACAGGGCCTCAGCACAGGCGTGGGTGATGAAGGCGGCTTTGCCCCAGACCTCAAAAGCAATGACCAGGCCGTAGAAGTAATTCTTGAAGCCATCAGCAAAGCAGGCTTCAAACCCGGTAGTGAAGTGAGCATATGCCTCGACCCAGCGGTAAGCGAACTCTGGGACAAAAAGAAAAAGACCTACATCATGCACAAGAGCTCTGGCAAGGCAGTGAGCAGTGATGACATGGTGAAAATGTGGGAAAGCTGGATCAAGCAGTACCCCATTATATCACTTGAGGACGGCATGGCCGAAAATGACTGGGCCGGATGGAAAAATCTTACCGATACCATAGGCAGCAAAACCGAAATTGTAGGTGATGACC
>DAIOTP010000288.1:0-1640 GCA_036751905.1 Cryomorphaceae bacterium | reverse complement strand
GGACACCCTCGAGCGGGAAAAGCACCGCTTCGATGAGGAGCAAGTGGAATACTACAACCACATTTTCAACCTCAATGCCCAACGGGTGAAGGAAGCATTGGAATCCAGGTGATGAAGCAAGCCGGGACAGGCCCCTGGTCAAATTCTGGTATTTCACTACCTTACGTCCACAATCCTGTTCTGATGAATCCGCTTACAGGCATCAAGCTGCTCCACACCCTCATTTGGCTCTTCTTTGTGGCCATCATCGCCTACATCGGCTATGGAGCCCTCACAGGCCACATTACCCACTGTACCTGGCTTGGCATGGCCCTTGTGTGCATGGAAGGGGCGGTATTGCTCCTGTGCAAAGGCACCTGTCCACTCACCCACTGGGCGCGCCGCTACAGCACCAGCGAACGCCACAATTTCGATATTTACCTTCCGGAAATGCTGGCGAAGTACAACCAGCGCATCTTTACTGCCCTGTTTGTGGTGGGGGTGATAGGGGTACTGTGGAGGTGGGCGATGCAGCAATTATGATCACGTTGTTACACGGTAATTGGCACATCATTTTCCCGCAGGTGGGCAGGGATGACGCAAAATATACATGTAACCTTGGTTGCTCCCTGGCAGCAGCTTTGTTGATGCGGGAGAGCAACCTTAATTGCCCTGTGAATAGCCCTTGGGTGCCACTTGGCTTATGCGGAAGAAGCCCTGGAGAGGATGGGAGCGAAGGAAGTTGTTTCGACTGCTCGGGCTTCATGGATTCGGCATCTCCAACGCTGCACGGTGTTAAATTTCAGTGAACCAACCTTTCGTGTATCTTAAATATTTAAATTCGTTCTATTATTTTTGATGGAGTATAGCACGACATATATTGGGCAAGTGGTATGGCCGCAGGATGTCGATTTTTGCGGAGTGGACACCAGCGACATAAGCCGACCACATGCCTACCTTGTATGGCTCTCCTACACCAACAGCATGGGCTTTCGCCCAAATGACTCGGGAGTGCTGAAGGTTGAAAACCCTAACGAGCTGCGTACCTTGCTTACCAATGAATTGCGCGTATCACAGGATGGTTACATGCACATCTACGTGTCGAATGGCAGTTCTAAGCGGGTAAACTTTGACAACTTTTATGTCTACAAAGCCAAAGGTAAACTCAGGCAGATCAATGATTATTACCCTTACGGCCTCTCGATTGCTGGTATACACAGCGACGACAACGACTACCTGAACAAGTACACCTCGAAAGAATTACAGACCAAAGACTTTAACCCTGCTTTTGGAACTGGTCTCGAGATGTATGACTTCCATGCGCGGTTCTACGACCCGCAGCTGGGTCGATGGTTTGCGCCCGACCCTGCCGAGCAGTTTTCGAATCCTTATCTCGCTATGGGGAATAACCCGGTGATGTATGTGGATCCGGATGGGGAGTTTATTGTTCCAATCATGATGCTGGCATTCATGGGGGGAATGCTTGGTTCAGCAGCCATTGCTGACAGCAAGGGCGTAGAAATTTCAGGGCGTGAAGCATTTTCAAATGGACTTCGGCTTGCAGCAATTGCAGGTATGGTTGCAAGTGGCGTTGGGGCCATCGCTGCCAAAACTGCCGCACCTACAACGGTCGCTACTGAAACTGTCGTTACGAAGGTTGT
>DAIOTP010000287.1:0-1717 GCA_036751905.1 Cryomorphaceae bacterium | reverse complement strand
GAAGCAGTTGTTTTTTACAATTTCTTACCAACAGTCTTTTGTTCATTCCGCAGGTGCGGTTTCTTTTCAGTGAATCATAGCGCATTTATCTTTTTGATATACAATATTTTACAAATAACCCTATCTACAATGCGAAGCCCAACAAATCAAATGGTTCACCATGAGCGATTGTTCATCTCGTCTTGATAACTCACATCCTTCAAAAGGCATTGCCCGCTTTCATTCTGTTAACTTTGCCCCCATAAATTACCCCCTCATGGCACAATTGGCTCAACTTCAAGAACTGGCGCAGCAAGTGCGCCGTGACATCGTACGTATGGTACACGCTGTGAACTCTGGCCACCCCGGCGGTAGCCTCGGTTGCACAGAGTATTTCGTAGCCCTCTACGGCGAAATCATGGATTACAAGCGCGGCAGCTTTCATATGGACGGCCATGGCGAAGACCTGTTTTTCCTCTCCAATGGCCACATCTCACCGGTGTGGTACAGCGTGCTGGCCCGGCATGGCTTCTTTGAAGTGAGTGAGCTCGCCACTTTCCGCAAATTGAACAGCCGCCTGCAAGGCCACCCCGCCACCCACGAAGGCCTGCCCGGCATACGCGTGGCATCAGGCTCGCTTGGTCAGGGGCTTTCAGTAGCCTTGGGTGCCGCTGAAGCAAAAAAACTCAATGGCGACAGCCACCTCATATACACCCTCCACGGCGATGGTGAGCTGCAGGAAGGCCAAATTTGGGAAGCAGCTATGTACGCATCAGCCAATAAGATAGACAATATCATCAGCACCATTGATTACAATGGCAGGCAAATTGATGGGGATGTGACTGACGTACTCGACCTGGGCAACCTCCAAAACAAGTGGGAGGCATTCGGATGGGACGTACTCGATTTGAAAAAAGGCAACGACATACAAGCCGTCATCGACAGCCTCAGCGAGGCCAAAAGCCGCACCGGCAAAGGCAAGCCGGTGATGGTGATCATGCACACCGAAATGGGCCACGGGGTCGATTTCATGGTGGGCAGCCACAAATGGCACGGTGTAGCACCCAATGACGAACAGCTCGCAACTGCTCTGGCCCAAAACCCCCTGACCGTCCACAGCGACTATTGATGCATGAAGCTCCTCTCCGGCATATGGCTCTTGTGTGCGCTCCACTTATTTTACGGAAGTGCGCTTGCGCAAAAATCACAGGGCAAGGACGAGCAGCAGCTTACACGCATCCTCTTCATTTTTGATGCAAGCAACAGCATGAACGCCCGCTGGGAAGGTGAAACCCGCATTAAAGTAGCCCGCCGGCTGCTCAAGGAGTCGATGGAAGAGCTCAAGGGACGTGAAAATCTGGAGCTGGCACTGCGCGTGTACGGCCATCAGGTACCCATTGCAAAAGGCTTTCAGGATTGTGAAGACACCAAGCTCGAAGTGAGCTTCAGGCCCAACAACCAAGCCCTGATCCAAAGCACCATCGACAAGATTAAATGTCAGGGTACTACACCCATCGCCCGCTCGCTCGAAAAGTCGGAGCACGACTTCCCCCCCTGCAAGAACTGCCGCAATGTGATCATCCTCATCACCGATGGCATCGAAGCCTGCGATGGCGACCCCTGCGCCATTTCCAGGGCACTGCAAAAAAACAATATCATCCTCAAGCCATTCGTGATTGGCGTAGGCCTCGACGACGAGTTCAAACAAACCTTCCAATGCGTGGGCAACTACTTCGAC
>DAIOTP010000286.1:0-1747 GCA_036751905.1 Cryomorphaceae bacterium | reverse complement strand
ATAGGGCGGCGCCCAAGCATCTGTAAAAATTCATGTAAATACTGTGCAGGTGAGGACGGCAAATGTAAGCATACCGCGGCGACAATGCAGTGCATGATGAGAATGCGGTGCGCGCTGTATCGGCAAATGTAACAAGCTGCATGGCTGCAAATGGCTTATTCACGCCTTGTTGGTGCTCAGTTGGCCCCTTGGGTTGACAAATAGGATTCCATTATTGCTGGCCATTTTGAGGAGTTTTGGCCTCATCCTTTCAGCTCACAAGTATGCGGCCTACCATTTCCCTCACAAGCTCGCCACTGCCCGCCTGCGCATTTCCCACACCTTTGCTTTTCAGGTCGATGTCGTGCAGTATTTCAAACACCTGCACAAGGCTGCGCAGTGGGTATTTGCTGGCAGCGTTGGCGTATTCGGCAAGTTGGCCCTGGTTGTATACCCCTATGGCCTGTGCGGCTGCCTTGCGGTCCATCTTTTTGGCGAGGTCCTGGTAGGTGGCAATTTTGCGGAAATAATAGTACACCATCGATACGGTAGGGATCACATGGTGTTCCTTTTCATTGTTGGCGAAGTAGTTGGCAATCATGGCTGCCCGGGAGGCTTTTCGCTCACCCAGGGCCTTGTTCAGTTCGAACACGTTGAAGTCTTTGCTGATCCCGATATTCTCCATCACGGCGGCTTCGCTGATGATGCCCGCATCCTTGCACACCAGGGCCAGCTTGTCGAGGGCATTGGTAAGGTCGCCAATATGGTTGCCGATATAATCGCTCAATATGGCCGCTGCACGGTCCTCTATGTTGAGCTTGTGGTCGAGGCAGTACTTGTGTACCCACTTGCTCACGTCCCACTCGGTGAGCTTATCGCTTTGGAAGGCAACGCCCACTTTGGCCACTGCTTTATAAAAATTGAGCCTTTTGTCAAAGTTTTTGCCCTTGTAAGTGAGCGCCACCACTGAGGTGGGCACCGGGTGGGTGGCCAGTGGCAATAGATCATCAAATGAACGCCACATTTGTGCTTCCTTCACGATGATCACCTGATAAGGTGCCATCAAAGGGTACTGCCGTGCGAGGTTTGCCACATCCTCGGGCTTCGTATCGGAGGCGTACAGGGTGGTTTGGTTGAAATCGCGTTCATGCGCTTCGAGGACTTCTTCGGCTATGAGCTTGGTGAGCAGATCAATGTAGTAGCTTTCCTCTCCGTGAAAAAGATACAGGGGCTTGAGTTCTTTGGCCTTGATGCTGCGCGCAATACTGCGCGCCTCCTGCACCACTTCTTCATGTTTGCGCGATTTGCCAGCCATGGTTTAAAACTTGAGGTGCCGCACTGAGCGCCCGTCGGTGCTCAATTCTTTCATGGCGCCAATGCCTATTTTGATGTGGAGGTCTACGAAATTGGTGGTAACGTTCTTATCGCTCTCGGCGGTTTTTACCCCTTCGGCTACCATGGGTTGATCTGTAACGAGGAGCAGTGCCCCGCAAGGTATTTTATTCGCAAAACCGGCAACAAATATGGTGGCAGTTTCCATGTCGATGGCCATGCAGCGTGTGGTGCGGAGGTACTTTTTGAACTTTTCGTCGTGCTCCCACACACGGCGGTTGGTGGTGTACACCGTTCCGGTCCAGTAATCCTGCCCAAAATCCCTGATGGTGGATGATATGGCACGCTGCAAGGCAAATGCCGGCAATGCAGGCACCTCGGCGGGCAGGTAATCCATGCTGGTACCCTCACCACGCACCGCGGCGATGGGAAGTAT
>DAIOTP010000285.1:0-1789 GCA_036751905.1 Cryomorphaceae bacterium | reverse complement strand
CACTCGCTTTCAGCAATATGCGGATACCGATCAGGTGGTTCGCGCCATGGCGCAGTGAGGGATTATTTGGTTTACTTATTTCGCTGGCTGAGATCGCTGCCGTAAGGTTTAGTTTTTAGTTTTTATTTTTTAGTTTGGGTTCGTCATACCCCATCATGCTTCCATTTTCAAACTTTTGAACTTTCAAATTTCCGAACTCTAAAACTTTCTAACTTTCCGGCACAAAAAACCCAATACCAAACACCAACAAAACCATGAAAAACCGATTATTTCTCCTTACCACCAGTGCCCTTGCAATGACGTTCTTCATCGCCTGTACCCCGCAGGAGTCTGCCAAAACCGACCCGGCCACCCTCAAGGCGGAAATCCAGGAAATGGAAAACCGCTGGGCTGCCGCGTACAACGCCGGCGACGTGGAAGGCCTGCTCGTAATGTATGCCGATGATGCCCAGGGCATGAGCAATGAGCGTCCCCTCGTTTCCGGAAAGGACAACTTGCGCAAATCCATCAGTGAAGAAATGGCCACGCACAATACCGACAACAAATTCACTTTCACCACACTTAGCGTAGCCGGCGATGAAGACATGCTCGTGGAAACTGGCATGACCACCATTACCTACCCCGACGGCCGCACCGATGAAGACGGTAAGTATATGGCGGTGTGGAAAAAGCATGGCGAGAGTTGGGTATGCACGCACGACATGAGCAACGACAACAAGCGCCGCGGACCCATGAGCTACAAAAGCATACACCTTCTCGACCTCCCGGAGGATTTGGAGGAAGCGCAGGCTACCGATGCCCTCACACGCTTGAATGCCGCCATTGAAGGGCAAGGCTACCCTGACGCGGGTTACTTCCTTTACAAAGTTCAGAGTGAGGATGTGGACACCTATCGCTACTTTTTCGAAGGGGTTTGGCCTTCCAAAGAAGCCTATGAGGCCATTCACGCCAGCGAAGCATGGCAAGCAACTTCTGCCGATATGAGGCAGCTGAAAGAAAGACTCGAAGCTATCGAAATTCACCGCAAGGTGCAACTTGTGAAATAGTAAAAAATCCAATTCCGTGTCTGTATGCTTTCAGAGGGTTATGTTGTGCGCTTTCAGTACCATTTTTGGAGCCGGCCTTTCGGCCAATGGGCAGGCACAGGTAGTAGGCACGGTAAGCGACATCGACGGAACTCCGCTGGCCTACACCAACATATTGCTGCTGGCCGCCGCGGATAGTGCATTTGTAAAAGGCGAAGTGGCTGGCGTAGACGGTCGCTTCGCCTTTGTCAATGTCACCGTGGGAAACTACTTCTGCGAATTGAGCATGTTAGGCTACAGCACCTTGCGCACAGCCAATTTTGCCCTAAGCGGCGCACAAAACAAGATCGATTTGGGCACATTGGTGCTTGAGCAGAACCTGAGCTTGCAAGAGGTGGAGATCGTGGCGCGCAAGGCCATGATTGAGGTGCGCGCCGACAAGATCGTTTTTAACGTGGCTGCCACCCCCAGCGTCTCGGGCTCCAATGGATTGGAATTGCTTGGCAAGTCGCCCGGGGTGATTGTCGATATGGACCGCAACATTTCCCTGCTTGGCAAGGGCGGTGTGCAGATTTACATCAACGGGCGGCCTTCGCGGCTCTCCGGCACCGACCTGGTCAACCTGCTCGAAAACATGAGCGCCCACAATATCGAAGACCTCGAAATCATCACCAATCCCGGATCCAAATACGAAGCCGAAGGCGACGCGGGCATCATCAACATCAACCTGAGGCGCAACGTGGCTTCGGGCTTCAATGGCAGCC
>DAIOTP010000284.1:0-1855 GCA_036751905.1 Cryomorphaceae bacterium | reverse complement strand
ACCCCACGCAAACGGTGCAGGAAACCGTGGACAGCCTCGAAATGGTGCGGCAGCTTTTTGAACATGGTGTGATACAATCCGGATTTTGGCACCAGTTTGCACTCACGGCCCATAGCCCCATAGGCCTCCATCCCGAGGCATACGGCGTAACGCCGCATTACGCGCCCATCAGCTTTGCAAACAATGATGTACAGTTTATCGATGCCACGGGCATTGACCACGGCAAGTTCAGCTTTGGGCTCAAAAAGGCCCTCTTCAACTTCATGCACGGCATTGGTTTTGAGCAGCCCCTGCATACCTGGTTCGACTTCAAGGTGCCCCGCAGCACCATACACCCCGGCTACATTGAAAGCTGCCTGGCGGCCGATCCCGATGCCATAGCCAAGCCGGCATCCAGGATGCTCTGGCTGGGAGGCAGCCCCGAAATTACTTCGCGTACCAAGGTCAAAAAAGGAAAAAGCCAGTTGCAGACCCTCCTCTCCTTCCATGACCGAATGCACCAATATGCCCTGGCTTTTGAACCAGCGCAAGGAGCCTGGCTGGCTTCACAACTGGAGCGCATGCGCCCTCAAATGGAAGAATCCCTGACCTACGCAGCGCTCAAATCCGATTTCGAAGGTCGCTTCCACGATTTTGAGCTTTTCTGGTGGTCCGCGCCGGTGCAAACCTTGCGCGAGAGGGGATTGATTGCGGTATAAATACCAACTGACCCCCTCAAAAGCAAGTAGTCCCAAACAAATTTACAATGCCCCGGCAGTACTTGATCAAGGGCTGAAAGCTGCCAAAACGGCAGCCGCAGATATCTTTTGATTTCATAGGGCGCGATTTTGTTTTATCAAATGACAAGCCTTTTGAGTCGAAGATCTATTGCGTTGTACCGCATGGTTGTTGGCTTTTGGCCAAGGTACCGCTGTCACTTTCCGGCGCGCTGCCGTCCATGAAAAAGTATATTCCTGTTGCGCCTACCACCACCCCGAGCAGGACGTAGATACAGGCTTTTGATTCGTTTTGTCGGGTGTTGGCCATGCAATTGGTTTTTTGATGGTTAGGTTTTTATTTTTTCAAAGGTCAAAATATACCACTTCGTTGTATCCCGCGATGACCGCAAGCACATTTAGGGTGAAAACACCTTCCCGGTTTGGGAGTGTTCGGTGCCATAAGCTAAACGCCGCCGCCGGATTGCCAAGAACAACGCCGGCAGTTATTCTCATCTCCATCACTCAACACCCATATCTAAAACAAAAGGAAAATCACCCATTTGGGTGAGGCCCATCTTCCAACATCAAACTTTCTTTGCCCTGCTTACCTGCTCACATTTTGAGCAAGAACGACAAGAACCAATCTTATCTATCATGAAAAAAATTGCCTTCCTACTTTTGACCTTGGGCGTGAACCTTTCGGTTGCAACAGATCTTTTCGCGCAGCCCGCCAACGACAATTGCTCCGCGGCCACCACCATCCCTGTGGGCTCATCCTGCATCCTCGCCCCCTACACCAGCATCGGCGCCACCTCCGAAGCTACCGACGTGGCGCCCAACCCCACCTGCGGCGGATTCCAGGGCGGCGATGTGTGGTTTACCTTCAGCAGTCCCGCTTCCGGCAATTTCCGAATAGAGTCCAACAACCTCTCCACCGGCTCCGCCTCCTGGGTGCTCTACAGCGGCACCTGCGGCAATTTCACCCAGGTACTTTGCAGCAGCGGCGCACGCAACTTCAGCGACCCCGCCCTCGGCTCACAAGACCTCTACCTCCGCGTATTCCGCACCAGCAACAGCACCGGCAACGACTTCAACCTCTGCATTTGGGAAATCGATTCCCCCGCCAACGACAACTGCGCCAATGCCACCCCCATCAC
>DAIOTP010000283.1:0-1888 GCA_036751905.1 Cryomorphaceae bacterium | reverse complement strand
AAACTGGACAGTTCAAAATTAGAATTAACTTTAACTGTCGTATGAAAAAGAGCAAATTTACCCCAAGTCAGATTGTAAGCATTCTCAAGGAGTGGGAATCAGGAGTTACAATTGAAGCAATTTCGCGCACTCATGGCGTTAGTACACCCACGCTATATTCGTGGCGCAAGAAGTACAGCGGCATGGAAATCGGTGACCTGAAGCGCTTGAAAGCCCTTGAAGAAGAGAATGCCAAGCTTAAGCGGATGTATGCCGAATTGGCGCTGGATCATGAAGTCGCCAAAGAGATTATCGCAAAAAAGCTCTGAGGCCCTGCCAGAAGCGAGAAATTGTATTAGCCTTTGCGCAACGCGGTATCAGCAGGGCGTGCCGCGTATTAGGGCTCAGAAGGTCCAGTTATTACCTTGAGTCGATAAAGGACGATGGTCCCATCCAGGAAGCACTCAAAACGAAAGCCGAAGATCATCCTACGGAAGGTTTTTGGAAAGCCTATTATCGTCTTCGACTTGAAGGCAAAACATGGAATCACAAACGGGTGCACCGCGTTTATGTAAGTTTAGGTCTCCCGCTACGCAAGAAGAGAAAAAAGCGCTTGCCTGCCAGGGTCAAACAAGCACTCGCAACGCCTGATCGGCTTAATCACACATGGTCAATTGATTTTGTAGAAGACCGCCTGATGAATGGACGAAAAGTACGGTCATTTAATGTTATCGATGATGCCAATCGGGAGGCGTTGCATATTGAGAGTGATCATTCGCTCAAAAGCACACGTGTGGTATGGGTATTAAACCACTTGATAAAGCGAAGGGCCAAGCCAGAACGCATCCGTATGGACAATGGGCCGGAATTTATTGCTAAAATAATGGCTGATTGGAGCAGTGCATACGGCATTGACTTCATCTATATCCAACCCGGAAAACCAACCCAAAACGCCTATGTGGAGCGGTACAATGGAAGTTACAGAAAAGCAGTACTTGATGCTTATCTGTTCGAAAACATCCATGAGTTGCGTTCAGAAAACACAAGGTGGATGGAAGACTACAACCATCGAAGACCCCACGATGGTTGTAAAAACCTGCCTCCGGTGATTTACGCGGAAAAACACTTGGTGAAATGAGTTTTTTAAAGGCATTTCTACACAAAGAAAGAGTGCACACCTGGGCATGCACTCTCTTTCTCCGTGGTCAAAATCTATTCCTGGCGAGTTGCTCTCCAGCAGAGCTCACTTCCGCTTCGATTTTGACATGCCCAAGATCATCCCAATTTTTTTTACTTTCAACCCGTCCAGTTTATGGGAAGCCTACAGGTAGATATGGATTTGCAGCGTAAGATTCGCAAAAAAACCATGCGTGAAGTGTTCAATTTTATCACAGGCAAAAGAGGTAGTTCGGGCGATGTTTCCGCTGTTTCTGAATAAATTGCACAAGGCCTTCTCAATCGGGTAGAGGTGAACAAATTCACACCCCGATGAACTATTCAGATTCTTGCAAAGCAAGACTTTCCAATATCCCCAAAAAAACTTCGCTGAAACAATACCTTTGTGCCTTCAGTGGACCAGCCAAGACCCACCACCCAGGATGAACACATTCGAAGATTTTAAAATCAAAAAGCAACTGCTCAATGCCTTATCTGAGCTGGGTTTTGACAAGCCTACTCCCATCCAGCTGGCATGCTACTCTGCCATTCTCGCCGGCCGCGATTTTGTGGGCATTGCGCAAACCGGAACAGGGAAAACCATCGCTTATCTGCTCCCCATCCTGCAAGACCTGAGGTATTCTGAGCAATCCAACCCAAGGGTCCTGATCCTTGTACCCACAAGAGAATTGGTAATTCAAACGGTGAAGGAAATTGAAAAACTGACACCCTATCTCAAAGTGCGGGTATTTGG
>DAIOTP010000282.1:0-1898 GCA_036751905.1 Cryomorphaceae bacterium | reverse complement strand
CCATTGCGCCCGGGTGGTTTCGACGCGGTATTTGTTTTGGAATTTGGTCATTGGCTGGCCAGTCAATTGCAGGAACCGAACTTACGAAAAAACATCAATATCTTTGGCAATGAGCGATAAGCAAAAAGCAATGAGAATTTATTTGATGGCAATTCCGTTCTTAGATTTTTTGATCAAGCAATGAAATGGTTTATTTGCCCCGTAATTAAGTGAAGTATAAAGTTCAATTGATGGAAAAGGATTTGGGATGCATGAAATTCCAAATGATGATATTTATCGCAACTACAGCACTCATCATCATATCAAGTGCGGGTACATGCCTTGCGCAGGAAGTTTTTAGATCTGTACAAGGCGAAGTCTCAGGATTTATCAAACATGCTGACAAGTTACCCCCAGATGCTATTTATATGAACACTTCGGGTTCATTTGAGCATGTGTTAATCGATCCTCACAATCACATACTCTTTGCTGTGGTAAAAGAGTCCAGTGTGACGAAAGGCCCAATGTATGGCCATGTCATTGCCATTGACCTAAAGAATGACCGGGCGCTTTGGACCAAGTATTATAATGGTGATGTGATGGGCTTAATATTGTACGATACCATCCCTATTCTTCTCTGCAGCTCTTTTTCAGAGGCATTTTCGCCCGAGAATGGAAGTAGCATATAGAGAAAAACCATGGCCCTCAAAGAAATTATTCCCGAACTTGGAATTGCCATTGGCGGCGGTGCCGAACTTGGGAAAGGATATATAAGGGCTTTTGACCTCTACAACGGCGATACGAAATGGAGATTCCAATCGCAGTTTTTGAGGGATTTGGACAATTTCGTGGTTTCGGGCGATACCCTTATCACTTTTTTATCCTCCACATTCGTTCAAATCGATATTCGGTCAGGGGAAGGATATGCAATGCCCCTGGTAAGGGACGACCCTCAATACAATGAAGGTGCAATGGTATATAGTGCGGCATTCGGCTTGTTGGGACTGCTTGCGTACTCGGCGCTTTATAATGGCCATACCGCTGAACGGAGCAATATGACCATAGGAAGCCAACTCAGCAACGTACATACGTACAACGGAATAAGCTACCTTGCCACTTCTAAATCCATCCTTGCCATTGAGCCGCCTGGCAAAATACTGTGGGAGTACAAAACCCCGCACTGTGTCAATGGCCATGCCAGAATTTTCGAAAAGGCAGGCAGGTTGTTTGCGCTATACCCAGGCATCATTACAGGCCAAGCAACCAATCGAGAGGCTGGGGCTATGGCAGTACAACTTGACACTTCGGGTAAGGAACGCGCCTTTGCCTGGCTATCGGATGTGAAACAGCAAAATTTGAAAGACTTCGTTGTGAATGACAAAACCATGCTCATCGTGATGAACAACAAGATACTTGAAATGGACTTGCGAACACTTCAAACCATTTCATCTCAACAGTTCGGAAATGAACGTCTGGGTGCAGGATTGGATAAAATTGTGCGACCTCCCTACTTTATACTTTCGGATGGAAAGGTGAGCAGGGAAGCAAATGCCAATAAGCTTTACATAGAAAATGCAACGGGAATGAAAATTGAAATCTCCAAATCGCTGGAGCTGGTTGCCGTGGTTACTAAATCGAATTTCTTCAGTCAGGCATGCCAAATAGGGCCATATTTGACATACAGCAATGACCTGCGTACCGTCATTTGCGACGCCCAAGACCAAAAACATCCAGTCGAATTCAGCGGTAATTTCAAATCAAATAACATGTATGCCTGGGATTGGAGCGGCAAAAATTTAGTTATCCTTCCGGTGCAGGATTTTGAATTGGGAGATTAAGGGCGATTATCTCCCTTCAGTCGATGAGATCGCTGCGCTTAGTTATCTCCCTTCGGTCGATGAGATCGCTGCGCTTAGTTA
>DAIOTP010000281.1:0-2131 GCA_036751905.1 Cryomorphaceae bacterium | reverse complement strand
TTTTACCTTGGGTCAATAAAATCAATAAAGAAATTGATAAAACCACAGGGATGGTCCATGCTGGCTTACCCTGAACTTGTACCTCAGCACTGCTGAAAATCAAATGAAAAATGATCAAGGCCGTAAAAAGCTTTTTTTATATGTGATCGGCTTTTTTTACTTCATTTGTTAAAATTTTCAACCATGACCAATCAACCCTCTCCTATTGAACGTTACCTCGTTCACCCGATCACTAATTTTATGGGCCGCTCCTCTTCGAGCGGCATGGTGCTTTTTGGCTCTGCTGTGCTTTCACTGATCATTGCCAACAGTGCTTTTTCAGCCCCTTTTGAAGCTTTGCTAGCAAAAAATATTGGTTTTGAGGTGGGCTCATTCAGTGTGAATAAGCCTTTGCTTTTATGGATCAACGATGGCTTGATGTCCATCTTCTTCTTTGTGATTGGCCTTGAACTCAAGCGGGAGATGGTGGCAGGCGAACTCTCCCGCCCCAAGGATGCTGTACTACCCATGGTGGCAGGTCTTGGTGGCATGCTCGTACCGGCACTGATCTTCTTCTATTTCACCCGCAACACCGGAACCGATGCGGTCAATGGCTGGGGTATTCCCATGGCTACCGACATTGCCTTTGCCTTGGGTGTGCTTTACCTCCTTGGCGACCGCGTGCCTGTATCACTCAAAGTGTTTCTCACAGCAGTGGCCATCATCGACGACCTCGGGGCTGTTACAGTAATTGCCGTATTTTACACATCCGATATATCGGTGACCAGCCTCATTGTGGGAGGGGCATTCCTTCTGCTGATGATTCTCGGCAATATTCTCGGTGCACGCAGTTCTGTATTCTACGGCGTGTTGGGCATCGGTGGTTTGTGGATGGCCTTCCTGCTTTCAGGAGTACACGCCACTATTGCAGCGGTTTTGGCTGCTTTTGCTATTCCAGCAACGGTGAAAATTTCACTCAGCGATTACCGCAATCAACTACAAAATGGGCTCAATGCGCTCAAGGGCATGGAAACTACAGGCGGCCGTTCTATGGCCACGAAGGAACAGCAAGCCGTATTTGACAAGATAAAAATAAGCACAAACTATGTGGTTTCACCGCTGCAAAAGCTTGAACATGCTCTTCACCCATTCGTGGCATTTGTGGTGATGCCCATTTTTGCGCTCTCCAATGCCGGAGTTTCCTTTACGGGAAATGTGCTTGACAAACTCACGAGCCCTGTGGCACTTGGGGTTATCTTCGGATTGCTCATTGGCAAAGTGGTGGGCTTGGTAGGCTTTGTATGGATCGCCGAAAAACTGGGCATCGTGAAGCGCCTGCCTACACTGACTTACAAAGCGCTGATTGGCCTTGCCCTGCTCGCCGCCATCGGCTTCACCATGTCGCTCTTTATTGGTTCTCTCGCCTTTGAAACGTATGAATACCAATACCAGGCGAAATTTGGTATCCTGCTCGCCTCATTGATCGCGGGTATTTTGGGATTTTTTACCCTGAGTTCCGTTTTTCCGAAAAAGGGCTGAAGCGAGGCCTCCTAAAATGCGGCGTATTTATGCAGATTAGGGAGTCGAATGCCAGATTTGTATAAAGACGGAGGTGAAATTTCATTGTAGGATGTTGTGGCGCACCTACACGGATCTTCCAGAATTTGAAAATCTGTAAAGGCATTGATTGGCAATGTTTCAACAGAAATGCTCCTTCACTAAGGCGACTTGACAAACTTCGCCTTGCCCACCACTTCCCCGTAAAGGACATGGAATACAGCCATGACTTTGGCTTCATCGATGTGCTTTGTAGCCATCGTTTCTTTAATAGGGGTATATTTAGATAATACCCACTTGGGGGGAGTTTTGGAATTTGTGGGTAGATCAGATCAATCTCCCCGCCTGTTTTTAGAAGGTCAAGGATTCGCGGGGCCTGGAGTTGTTACCATTATTAGCCGGTTTAGTGGAGCTTATGCGCAGCCTCCTACTTCGTATTCGAGCTCAGGGAAAGCTTAGCCATTATTGTCCTGCTTTTTCTTGTTTGCCTCTATAATCTTCAAAAGGCTCAAACATTTTCGGCTCGAATAGTCCCTGATCCATTTGTTTTTCAATCAATGGAATGACTTGTTTCCATTGATCGGAATTTGGGTAT
>DAIOTP010000280.1:0-2146 GCA_036751905.1 Cryomorphaceae bacterium | reverse complement strand
TCGACAAGCCCGGTGATTTGGCAGGAATGCTCACCAACCTCTCTGAGAATGATGTACTGTTCATTGACGAGATACACCGGCTTTCGGCTGTGGTCGAGGAGTACCTCTACTCAGCCATGGAGGACTTCAAAATAGACCTGGTGATTGATACAGGTCCTAATGCGCGCACTGTGGAGATTGCCCTCAATCCATTTACATTGGTGGGCGCTACCACGCGCAGCGGATTGCTTACCTCACCTTTAAGAGCCCGATTTGGCATCAATGCAAGGCTGCAGTACTATACAGCCGATGTACTGGCTGGAATTGTAAAGCGTTCGGCAGGAATTTTAAATATCCCGATCAACAACGATGCTGCAATCGAAATAGCCCGACGCTCGCGCGGTACGCCTAGAATTGCCAATGCTTTGCTGCGTAGGGTTAGAGATTTCGCTCAAGTAAAGGGATCGGGCATTATTGACCTTTCTATAGCCCACTACGGCCTTGAAGCCTTGGATGTAGATACGCACGGACTCGACGAAATGGACAACAAAATACTGGCCACCATCATCGATAAATTCAAAGGAGGGCCGGTTGGGCTCAATACCATAGCCACAGCCGTCGGTGAAGATGCAGGAACCATAGAAGAGGTCTATGAGCCATTTCTGATACAAGAAGGGTTTTTGATGAGAACCCCCCGTGGAAGGCAAGTCACAGAATTGGCATTCAAACATTTGGGCAGGAAGTCTGTGGAAAGGGGCAGCCAAAACACGCTTTTTTGACGTCGGCAGGTCGACAATAGTTTTTACGTCAATAAAAAAGCCTGGACTTTGCGCCAGGCTTTTCATCTCAACGAAAATACTTTTAAAAAGAGGCACTCAGTTGACTCTCGAAAACATCTGTAATGACATCTCCATAAAGAGCGCCGAAGGTGACCAAGCACCAAGATTTCAATTGTAAACGTTCTTGGGGTTGAATCCACTTGAGCGCCTTTTTAAGCTCTTTTTTAAAGAGCTTCCTGTCAAAACTTACTTTCTGTAGAATTTGCTTACTAAGTTCTAACATATTTTTAGCGGTTTTTAGTTTGTAAGTGGCAGTCGAAATTAAGCATTCAACGTTAAAATTCGAAGATTGGTGCGTGGAATTTTACCCTTTTAACAGTTTTTTCAAGTCCTTATTTGTTCAACTGCTGAAGGTCAGTGTAAAAGAACCAGTCCCAATCAAGTATTTGGTTCACAATTATTTCATAGTGTTAAATCGACGCTTAGTAGGTCATCCTATGCGGTAATAAAGCGTAAACGCGGCCAAAGCGTTGTACCGCCGCGCTCCGGGTATGTTGCTCAATTCAGGGCCTACAGCGTATATGTTGAGGAGGCTATGCTCAATGCGAATCATTCCCCCAAGCTTGTCAGTAAAACTGAGCTTAACACCTGCCAAGGCTGAGACCTCTATGCTCCGAAAATCGACATTTTGATTGTTGATTGAAAACAGGTTCTCCTCGCTGTTGTAAAGCAAAAGCCCAATGGCGGGCCCGGCAAATACGGCTACCTTTTTGTTAAAACTGTACGCAGCGTATGCGGGCACTTGCAGGTAAAACAAGTTGGCGCGGGTGAGCTCAAAACCGGCTTGTGAAGCTCCCAATACATTGTTGCCTTTTTGCGCCAGATTGAGCTCAAAGCCGAAGTAAAATTGCTTGTTGTCGGTAGGCACCATGACACCAGCCCCCACGAGCACATTCAATTTGCTGAAATTAACCGATGTGGCTGGACTGCGGATGGCACTCAAACCAATACCCGCATGCACGTACGCCCCATCCTGGGCCTTTAGGGTGTCAATGGATACAAGGGACAGCAGCAGAATTGCGCATAAGCCAGAAGAGAAGAGAAATGCGACTTTTCGTACCGTATCATGCACGAGATTGCAAATGTTTGAAATAAACATATATGGGTATTTAAAGATTATTTCATCGTTTTGGGGTCACCCGATGGCAGGAAATAATAAACGCTAAAGCCGAGCAGGGCATGGTAGCGCCTGCCACCGCGTATTCCTTGCAATGCCGGATCAACATTGACCACACTCAGCAGGCTGTGCTCCATCCTAATCATGGTTCCAATACGTTCGCCATAATCATACTTGATCAAGAAAACACCTGAGAGCTCAAGCCTTCGAA
>DAIOTP010000279.1:0-2171 GCA_036751905.1 Cryomorphaceae bacterium | reverse complement strand
GCGAGGGCATTCGGCAATGTGGATACGTTAATTGCCGCGGATATGGAGGAACTGATGGCGGTCGATGAAATTGGTGGGCGCATAGCCGAATCGGTGATGGAGTTTTTTGCAAACAGTGTCAACCTTCATATTTTAAGCCGCTTACGCGAAAAAGGGCTCAATTTTGCGGTCAGCTCAATTGAGCCAGTACAGGAGGATGGTGCCTTAAGTGGCTTATCGCTGGTGGTGAGCGGAGTATTTCAAGAAATGGGCCGTGATGAAATAAAAAACATCATTGAGCGCCACGGGGGCAAGGTGCAGAGTGGAGTTTCAAAAAATACAGACTACCTTGTGGCAGGCGAAAATATGGGGCCAGCAAAATTGAAAAAAGCCGAAATCCTTGGTGTAAAAATTATTAACGAGTTGGAATTCAAACAACTCATTGCAGACAAATGAAATTTATAGACAACATTAAAGCCAGCTTTGGCGAGCGCCGCTTCCGCAAAAAAGCAGATGCGCGGAGGCGTCCTACTGCACTCAACTTAAGGAAGGCACGCAGTGTGGCTATTGTATATGAGGAAAAAGGGGAGAGCTTTTTCATACTCGTGAAGCAGTATGTAAAATACCTCAAGGCAGAGCTAGGCATACGCGAGGTGATTGCCATGGCCTATATAGCCGACCCAAATCAGGTGCCCCATTACCAAACCCACCGGCTGCGTTACGATTACTTTACCGGAAAAGAGCTTGATTTCTTTTTGGAGCCCCAATGTGAACAGTGCCGCAACTTTGTTGAAGCGGAGCATGACATACTCATCGATTTGGAGCGCAACCCGGCCTTACCTTTGCGCTACGTTACCAAAGCGAGCCGTGCACGCTTCAAGGTAGGGCATTACAGCTCAGAAGGTGAATCGCTCTACGATATGATGATAAAAACCAATGAGCGCACTACTTTTGACACATATATCAACGATGTAAATCACTACTTGAACGCTATCAATGCAGGCCATGCAAGAGCTTAAAGGCCTGGGAGTGGCCATGGTAACTCCCTTTTCGGAAAACGGCAAAGTGGACTACGCCGCACTTGAGCGCCTGGTGCATCACCTGCACACAGGAGCAGACTACCTTGTAGTGATGGGCACAACGGCCGAATCAGCTACCCTGAACGAGGAAGAAAAAAATACAATACTCGAATTTGTTCTCGAAGTGAACAAGCACAAACTTCCTGTGGTATATGGAATGGGGGGCAACAACACTGAGGCACTTGCACTACAGCTGCGCGGATTTGCACGCAAGGATGTCGCAGCCATTTTGTCCGTAAGCCCCTATTACAATAAACCCTCGCAGGAAGGAATTTACCGCCATTATATGGCCTTGAGCGCGGCAACGAAAGTTCCCATTGTGATGTACAATGTGCCCGGGCGCACCGGCAGCAATGTGCTCCCGGACACGGTATTGCGTATAGCCCATGAAGCGCGAAATATCATTGGTATCAAAGAAGCGGCAGGCAGCATAGAGCAGGTTATGTCGCTTGCGCGTAGCCTTCCGGAAAATTTTCTCCTCATCAGTGGCGATGATGCCCTTGCCCTACCGCATATGGCCTGTGGCGGGCATGGAGTCATTTCGGTGGTGGGCAATGCCTATCCCAAGCGTTTCGGCGATGTGCTCAGGCATGCATTGGCAGGGCGTTGGGAGGAAGCACGGGAACGCCACTACCTTCTGTTTCCCCTTATTCAAGACCTCTTCAAGGAAGGGAATCCCGGTGGAATTAAGGAAGTGCTCAGGCATTTGAGCATTTGCGGCAACAGCATGCGGCTGCCCCTTGCACCTGTGTCCAAGCACTTGAGTGATGCGCTGTACCGCCACGCTGCCGAAATTGGCGAACGCTGAACATTTACTGCCCCTCGAGCCTTAGGGAGTTGCCATGAAAGTATTCCGCCACGAATCGATAAATGTTTTGCCTGTACCCTTATCACAGGCATGGGATTTCTTCGCGAATCCTGACAATTTACACCTGCTTACACCCAAGGAAATGGCCATGAGCAATGTATATACCCTTGATGCACAAAAAGTGTACCCGGGCATGCTCATTGTTCATAAAGTATCTCCTTTGCCTTTGGTGAAGCTAACTTGGATCACGGAAATAACCCATGTGCATGAGCATGTCCGTTTTGTCGATGAGCAACGCAGCGGTC
>DAIOTP010000278.1:0-2181 GCA_036751905.1 Cryomorphaceae bacterium | reverse complement strand
TGCATGCCCTACATATTTTCAACAAAGCGCTGGAGGGGGAATGGGCGCTTTGGACATCCGACAATGCGGTGACCACAACCTATTACGTGATTCAACAATCTGTAGGTGAAGACGCGGCAAGGGTGAAGCTTGCCAAATTGCTGCGCTACTTGCATATCCAAGCCATAGAAAAAGAAGACCTCGAAAGCGCGCTCTACTCCAAATTCAAGGATTACGAGGATGCAGTACAGCACAGTTGCGCCCTCAAAATTGACAGGCTCGACGGCATCATCACAAGGAACACCAGAGATTATGCACTAAGCGCCTTGCCGGTGTTTGCGCCTTATGAAGTGCTCGCTCCTGAAAGACCTGCGTCCTAATACCGACATAGCTCACATACTTCAGGGAAGCATCCTCCCGCTCCGATCTCTATACATGTAAGAGGTATGGCCTTGCGCTTGGCGAACAGCTTTAGAAATATTGAACTCAAAATTTAAAGAGGCTAAGCGCCTACAAGGGTATCCTTTTGTACAGTACAATGGGTATAACCACAGGCAAAATCAGAAAGGCAATACGTTGAAATACCATTCGTGGTTGGGTTGGAACCACCCAATAGTTTGGGCCTGCGCCTGAAAAGCTAAGACTGCACAATTTATAATGAGATGTATTCGGTTCATATTATTCAGCTTATTGCCCATTAATTACCAGCTTCGCCTCATAGGTTTGGTTGGCATTTTGGGCCCTTACCACATACATTCCGGGCTTCAAGTGTCCTACATGTAGCCCTAATCCACTGCTTACCCGCTGTTCATGCATTACCATACGGCCCGACAAGTCATATATGTACAATGTCTCCGTAATTTCATTGGGGCCTGGAAGCGCAACCTTAAATGCCTTGGTGGCCGGATTGGGGTATATGTCAAAGGAATACGCTGAAGCATTATCCCTGTTGCTGAGTACGGGCCCCAGCGTACCGCATACAGCCGATTCGGCAGGTAGCCCGAACAAGCCGGGGTCTGATTCGAAGTAAATCAAGTCATCTTGACCTGCCACAAGGCATTGAAGATGGTAAACATCATGCATTGTGCCGCTCACAGGGCTGAAAGGACGGTTCGCAAAACCAATACCCCGAATAAAAATAGTGGATCCAAGCCCGGGCTCGGGCGACTCAAAAACGTACATGTCACGAAGTTCTCCCATTTCATCTGTAAGCTGCTCTATTGCTGACAAAACCACTTCATAAGCCGTATCGCCACTGCCATCGTCAACAAGGCTATGGAGCACAGTGGTAGCGCCCAAGGCTATGGATAAATCCATGAGCTTAACCTCAACGACCATAGGATCACTGGGTTCTAAAATGCCCCAAATGATTTGTGTTTCCGTATCCTCCCGGATAAGGACGTGATCAGATAACAAAACATTGCCCTGCTGATTGGCACGCGCAAGCTGGAGCATCCTATAGCTTTGACCTCCAATAGTTATGAGCTCATCTCCATAGGTAAACTGCACCCTTGAGTAGGCCATGGTCGGCTGCTCCCAAGCGGCATTGAGGTAAGTCCACACCGGTTCATCACCGGGCAGTGGCAAAAGGTTGGATTGAGCCACTGAGGCAACTGCCAAGAGGCCAATCGATGAACAAAGAGCAAAGCATTTAAGGAACCGCATATTTTTTGTTTTAATTCACGACTAATTTGGAATAATAACACTCTTTTTGATTGCAAAGCTCGACTACATAAATGCCAGATAGTTTGGGTGCAAATTGCTCAACCCCATGGTAGCAGCCCTCGCCACGGCCTTTTCGGATGTGGTGGTGATTGGGAATTCGTTGAGATTGAAGGTGAAGAGGCTGCGGTGATGTTTGAGCTGCATATCTTCTCTCCCAGAGAAAGTCATTGCTGATACTGAATGTCGCGAATGGCTATTTAAATTGTCAACGCATTCTGCTATCTTTGAAAAACCATGCACACCACTTCGCATATCATCGAGCAATTGAGGGCCATAAAGTCGAACCTGATGGAAAAATATCCCATTGAAAGCCTTGCGCTATTTGGATCCTACGCACGTGAAGATCAAAAGGCTGGCAGCGACGTGGATCTTCTGATTGATTTCAATGGCAGGATAGGCATCCGATTTATAGATTTGGCCGACGAACTTGAAGCTCATCTGGGGCTGAAAGTAGATCTCGTTTCCCGGAAAGGGGTG
>DAIOTP010000277.1:0-2265 GCA_036751905.1 Cryomorphaceae bacterium | reverse complement strand
ACAATGTGTACAATGTCGTGCTTGAGCTGTTCGGTTTGGTTGATCAGGATGTAATTGCCATCAAATGGTACAGCGTTGGAAGTAATCTGAGTGATGCCATACTTGGCCGCTTTGCGCTCAAATGGCGCATAGGCACTTGCAGGGATGATGATCATGGAGCCAGTGAGCACTGCAATGCGCTTATTGTCTTTATTTTCGCGCCTTAATTTCTCAAAAATGGGGATGACTCCCAGTTTGTTTAGCTCAAGGTTGTTTTCGGCAGCGTTGAGGAAATATTCCTTGCGGATATAGTCTGAAAGGATGACCAAACGCAGGTCTTTTTTCAATTGCCTGAATTCGAAATCTACAATTTCCTTGATGCTGTGGAGCTTGCTAATGCTTGAGCTCAATAGACCCGCGAGCCGTTTATTGTGCGTAAAATTAATTTGTCTTCTTTCGATGGCACCGTACCTCCTCAAGCGGTTCTCCAGCTTCTTTTTATGCGCTTCGAATGCTACAAAGTACTCTTTTTCTTTGTATAAATAGAAATCCAAAAGGGTTTCCATCCAGCTGTAATCAAGCCTGGGGATTTCAATAGCTTTGGCTCCTACCACGAGCAAATGTGATTCAGGAATTTCTATTTCGTTTGCATTGAGGAAGATGAGCGAGGCCGAATAAGAAGAAAAGTTGTTGTAAATCCAATCCAAATGCTGCTGTGGTTCCTGCCATAACGGGTTCTGTTGTATGGCTTCCAATAGCTTTTGGTCACTTTTGATTTCTTGAAATAGTTTTTCAATGTTTGCTCTGAAATCTGCGATGCTTTGCTGTTCCAATTCCGTTGGAGCAGTGAAATGGACATAATCCTGATGCGGGCATAAATCGCCCTCTATGACCAATTCCGGAACGGAGATTTCTGTATCAACAGGGCCATTGAGTGCTATGTAGCGCTGCCATTCCGCGGCTGTGACATCGTAGGGTGGGGTAGCGGTGAGGCCGACGATTGTTGGATTTAATTCTTCTTTGACCTGTGTTAGGGTTTTCCACCATTCATTTTTTAAATGATGGGCTTCGTCTACGATAATGGTCTGGATATTTTTCGCTTTCAGTTCGCCTACGATTTGGTCGAAATTGGGATTTTGAGTGCTGCCATTGCCATCATCTTCAGAGGCCTGTTCTTCTTCCTCTTCTTCGTTATCCTCGTCGGCGGTTCTTAAGTTATTGCAGACGGCATGCAGGCCCTGGTAAGTTACCACGGTCAGAAAGCCCGGCTTTCTAATGTCTCTCGAAATCCATTCTGGAGTTTCACGCGTTTGAAGGAACAGTTCGCAAAACCTTTGAATCCATTGATTGCGAATGGCAAGGGTGGGAGCCAGAATCAAGGTCGGTTTGTTGAGCCGGATGGCTACTTCAAGTCCAAGCACTGTCTTGCCAGAACCCGGTGGAGCAATCACATGTAAGTGGTTGTCATGCAAATGATCTTGTAGTTCGTCAAGTACCCTTTGTTGGTATTTTCTCCATGGGTATTTGAACTTTAGGTGGTCGGGATATTCTTTCAAAATATTGGGGTCAAATCAGCGCCTTTCTCGGTTTCAATTGCTTTGCCTGCATGTAGCCTGTGTGGTTCTTTTCAGTCGGTTAAATTAAAATTTCTGGTGGAAATGGGGAGGGGACGTTGAAAAAAGGATTTGCTGCTGCTGTTTATAAGCACCATGGAGCACAGCCTGAAGCGCTCACGCTTGCGCTACAAAAGAAAGCACCACTGAGAGGTGCTTGACTCGGCTGTTGCGCAGCCAATATATATAACGTGGAAGGGCCAATGCTCCGACGGATCCTTGAACACATTGAGGAACTAAAACCTCACACCCAGGTTTAAAGTCCCCACATATACAGCGCTTTCAGCAGAAGACCCGATGATGGGGTGGGGATTGCTTTTGGAAGCCACATAAAAGAATCCATGCTGCGTACTCAAGTAAGGACTGAACTTTGACCTTTCTCTTTTCTGCTTTTTCAGAAATTCCCAACGGTAGCCCGCCAATAGGCCAATTTCATAATCCCAGCTGTCGTAATCCTTGCCATCCACGGCATTGTTACGGTTGAATCCGGGTCCAAAGGCGTTGTAAAACTCAAGGTGGGCTCCTTTCCAGAAAAATTGGCGGTAGCCGAAGGTGAGGGCATAGTTGGAAAAATCTCCTTCTTCTTCTCTAAATTCAAAAGGCTTGATGTGCAAGCCCGCAAACACATCGCCGGCGAGGTCATTTTGCCGCCAGGCTTCATATGTGAGCTGGG
>DAIOTP010000276.1:0-2273 GCA_036751905.1 Cryomorphaceae bacterium | reverse complement strand
TCAAGGTTGAATTTGGCCTGAATTGAAGCCGCGCTCCGGCATTTCTGTCAATCATATCAAGGCGTGTAAATCTTCGAGACAGGAATACCCGGCCGATAAAGAATTTGTCATAGGAGATCACATAGGTGCTATCGCGGGTATTGTCTTTGATGAAATTCAAAATATCAATCTGGGCATGGGCTCGCTGGCTTTGGAACAATGACAAGATGATGAGCGCCAGGCCCAATGTCATGGACAGGCAAGGGCGGCTTTTTCCAACAGTGTTTGTGGTATTTCGCATATTCCTGTGGGTGCGCAAATCAGTAGATTTATTCTTGTGCCCTTATTCAAAACCTTTTCGCGGGGCAATCATCAGGTTTAAATTGTTTAGTCAATCACCGGCACTTCATACCTTCCAGACGCCTTACCCCTTCGGAAATCAAGCTGCTGAAAAAGGGTAACACGCACAGAATGCACATTGTCAAACTGCCGGGTGAGCGGCTGTTGGAGGTAAATGAACTGGTAGAGGATGGCGAAACTCAATCCCGCTTCGGTTGAAGCGAGTACTCCTGCCAGGGTGCGGTTTTGCTCAAAGCGCTCCTCGCCTGGACGCTCCCGGGTGTGAAAGAATATTTCGTTGGCCACCTGCCACCGCAGCCTGGTGCTTCGTGATTCATCCCTGGGTATGGGGCCATCGGCTTGCAAGAGAAAGCGGATGCGGGTATTGAGGTCGCGCCGGGTTTCGTCGGTTTCGATACTTACGAATCGCTCTCGCCAGCGCTGCTCTACCCGGATGCGGTGTACCAGATTGAATTTTGGAAGCCGCTGCTGGTACTGTACCTGTTGGTAGGTACGGTTTTCGTGAAGCCAAATGCGCTCTCTATCCTCTACGAAGGTACCAAACCAGGCATAACCCGCCGTGATGCGCAAGTCGGGTGTCCACTTGTAGGTACCACCCGCGCGCAGGGCGCTGAGCGTTGAGTTGAAGGGCAGCGCGCCGTAGCTGCGGTAGTTGGCATCGAAGGCGGTGCTCCACTTTTCGCTGATGCGGCCTTGTTGGTTGTAGGTGTACCACCATTGCAGGGGAGGCTGGGCTTGCATTGACTGTTTAAAAGTAAACATTACGAAAATGACCAGATAAAACCGTGAGCTCCTGGATGCCAGACATGGTGCTATTGTGCTCAGCGTAAAATTTTTCCTTGCTGAAATGCATTCATTTGCCATCGCAGTGTCCTTTTGCTGATCAAAGAATTGCTCAAAATTTAAAACCAAACCCGCTTACATCATTCACATTTTCTATTCTACGTTTACGAATGGGAAGCTCATAAACACCTGAAAAGTAGAGCCCATGCTTGAACCATAATCACTTTTGGCAATCACTTCACTGAGCCCTATGTTGTAGCGCACTTTCAGGTTGATGCCCTTGCCCTCCCGGGCTGTGGACAGGCGGTAACCGGCTTCAATGGGTATGGAAAAGTAAATGCTGTTAAAATGGTCGTTCATATTTTCCGCAACATCCACTGAACTGCCGTCATTGAGTTTACCGGTAGTCAATTGTTTGGCATTGGTTAAAAAGCTGATTTGCGGACCAGCACTTACAAACCAGTGTGCCGTGGGGCTGTATTGCATGAGCAGGGGCACATCAATGTAATTGAGCCTGACTTCATAGCCCGCATGGGTAAGCACGGTGCCATAGTCTTTGATTGCCGGTACATTGCGGGCACCCCTTGGTGAGAGGGGCTTAAATTCAGGCGTTAGGGTCCACTGGTCATTGAGCTTGATAAAAGTGCCCAAGCCAAAATAGAAGCCTGCGATGCTTTGCTGCCCGCTGATACCGGGCAAGGATGCAATGTTGGCCCCTGCATCCACACTCAGGTGAAATTTTTCACTGGCTACCTTGTCGCCGAATATCAGCGCGAGCAAGGCAGCTTGCGCATTTGCGAGCGAGGTGCTCAGCAGTATCCAAATGATGGTGAGAACATACTTGTTTGACATATGGAATCCTTTATAAGCGTTTTTTCATTTCGGCTGTTTTTCCTCGTCTTTATCCCTAACACTTAAACCATTGATTGTATTTGCTTTGAAAGTCAAAAGAAGAAATGAGCAATTTGATATGTATTAAAAGTCTGTTTTCGTTTTGCTCCGCTTGGCAGTTTTGTATTTTGCTTACTATCAAATGAGTAAAATATCCACAAAGCTATGTACTATTGGGGGTTCTAAATTATTAAAAATACTCATTGAGGTTGAGGAACAAGCCTTGGGCACCATTGGCACCAAAGCCGTAGTCAAGGCCG
>DAIOTP010000275.1:0-2298 GCA_036751905.1 Cryomorphaceae bacterium | reverse complement strand
GCTTCTCCTTTATTCTTCTTTCAGAAGTTCTTGTCATTTTGTCATCGACCTGTTCTAATTGCAAAGTTAAGACTTCACAGGCATTCATTTACTGCCATTGATTTGCAACAAACCTGTTCCTGATGTCGGCGCATTTGGAGCGGCATGTGGAGCAGATGGAGGGGCTGAAGAATGGGGAAGGGTTTCCGAAGGGAGGAAGAGGTGAGTGGGTTAAGGGGTGAATGATTGGTAATGCAGGGTATGCGAATTCGAGAATACGGGCGCAGGATTAGCTTCGCTTAGATTGCTCCTTCGTCGCTAAGTTGCAAATCCTGCGCAGCGGTACGAAGTAAGCGGGTTGATGGACAAATGTCCTGAATAATGGAAATTTACTCGAATTTTTAAAGCGCAGGGCGCATGCCTGCCCGCTGGGGCGGGCCCAGCGCAGCGGGTGTGATTTCTATTTTTTCGAAATTGTCGTTTTGAAGCATCTTCGATTGATCATTATTCAAGCATGGCACCGTCCATAAATTGCATAAATGGCAAGGCCGATTGAAATGCGCTTAATTTACTTTCAGATTCTAGACTGAGCACCATCTCATTGGAAATTACCTTTGTCAACAAAAAATCTTTTTGAAACAACAGGTTCAGGTGTGGATGATTGGCATCAAAACCCCCGGTGGTCAAATGGAAAGTTGGCCTTTTCACCTTGACGCGGAAACCACAACTTTTCATTCGCAATAAATCCCCCAAATTCCCTACTTTAAGCCCCTGAAACACGAGACTACCAGCATCCATGACCATCAGCCTCCTAAAACCACTCAAACCCAAAGCTGCACTGAATCCGGCTTTCCTCAAGGCCAAGCCGAACAGGGCCGAGATTGAACTGTTTAAAACACAACTTACCCAACTCATCGATCGGGCCAATGACCGGGAGAGTGAAGAGTGGCACAAGAACCTTGTTTCTGACTTTCTCAAGGAGACCTACTTCAAGCCGCGCTACTACATCAATACCAAGGGCCGCAATGACCTGGTGATACACAACGGGCCCGACGCCGACAGCACAGTGGGGGTGATCGTGGAAGCCAAAAAGCCCACCAACCGCAGCGAGATCATCACGCGCGACAACCTGAACCGAAAGGCCTTTCAGGAGCTGCTGCTCTACTACCTCCGCGAGCGCATCACGCATGGCAACAAGGAGGTGAAGCACCTCGTGGTGACCAACATCGCCGAGTGGTTCATCTTTGATGTGGGGGTGTTCGAACGCCTTTTTGCGCAAAGCAAAAGCCTCACCCAGCAATTCAAAGACTTTGAAGCAGGGCGACTGGCCGATACGCGCACCGATTTTTTCTACAAGGAAATAGCCGAGCCCTTTATCGCGCAGGTGGGCGCCGAGATTGCCTTTGCCCATTTTCGCTTAAGCGACTATGAAA
Source organism: Cryomorphaceae bacterium (assembly GCA_036751905.1). Lineage (GTDB taxonomy): Bacteria > Bacteroidota > Bacteroidia > Flavobacteriales_D > Cryomorphaceae > T3Sed10-241. The sequence continues at coordinate 886 of DAIOTP010000275.1, read as the reverse complement.
AGCCCCTGCGCAATGCCGATAAGGCCGACGACAACAAACTCATAGCCCTCTACAAGCTCCTCTCGCCCGAGCACCTGCTCAAGCTGCCCTTTGCCAATGACAGCAACAGCCTGGACCGCCGCTTCTACAGCGAGCTGCTGCACATCATAGGCCTGCACGAAACCAAAGACAAAGGCAAGAAACTCATAGGCCGCAATGCGGAAGGCGCGCGCCTCCACGGCAGCCTGCTCGAAGATGCCATCACGCAGCTCGACAGCCTCGACAAGCTGAGCAGGCTGCCACGTCCGGCCATTTTTGGCGAAAGCCGGCAAGAACGCCTCTTCAATGTGGCCCTGGAGGTGTGCATCACGTGGATAAACCGCGTACTCTTCCTCAAGCTGTTGGAAGCCCAACTCATCAGCTACCACCGGGGCGACAAGGCCTACGCCTTCCTCAACGGGGCACTGATTAAGGACTACGACGACCTGAACCGCCTCTTCTTCCAGGTGCTGGCCCGCCGCGAAGAGGAGCGCCATGAAAGTGTGCGGGGGCCTTTCGGCAAAGTGCCTTACCTCAACTCATCGCTTTTTGAACCCACCGACATTGAGCACGATACGTTGCTCATATCCAACCTCGACAATGCGGCCACACTCCCACTGCTCGCAGGCTCGGTGCTCAGGAAGTCGGAGCGCTTCCGCAAAACGGAGGAGCTGCGCACCCTCGATTACCTCTTCGAATTTCTGAACGCCTACGACTTCAGCAGCGAAGGCGGCGAAGCCATATAGGAAGACAACAAAACGCTGATCAACGCATCGGTACTGGGTCTCATTTTCGAAAAGATAAACGGATACAAGGACGGCTCCTTCTTCACGCCGGGCTTTATCACCATGTACATGTGCCGCGAAAC
>DAIOTP010000274.1:0-2321 GCA_036751905.1 Cryomorphaceae bacterium | reverse complement strand
GGTAAATGGAGCAGCGGTTGGCACAATACACATCGAGTGGAATTCGCTTAACCAACAGGCCACTGCCGAAATGGAGGGCAGTTCTTTCAATATAAAGAAGGTGGGTTTTTGGAAGAATTCAGTCGAGATCACCGATAAAAATGACATGCCCGTCGCCAAGGTATATCCCGAAAAATGGTTTGCCAATTCCTCCATCCTGGAGTACAAGGGCTACAAGTACAAGGTGTTGTTGCGCAACAATCCCATGGCCGAGTACGCCATCACCCGCGACAATGAGGATGTGCTGACTTATGGCATTTTTGCCGAAAAGGGCAAAACTTACGTGCGGATATCCGGCGAGGGTGGCGACTCAGAACCGATGCTGCACGCGCTGCTCTGGTACCTGTTCGCACCCATTGTGCATGAACAGATGGGCGATACTTTTTCGCCGTTCTTTTTGTTGGGGGTGTGAGTTGACATCAGGAAATTTTGGCGTGTGATGACATTTAATAGAATTTGCAGCTGGCAAAACTTCCATAGCTTCTTTGTGTCGGCAGTGCCTTAGATCTATGATGCTCATTTCTGCCTTTTGCATATAGCCCTTTGACGATAGTTGTAGCGCCCCCGTCTAAATGATAGAATAATGGCTTGATATTTCGTAGCTTTTCTCAATTGCTGGCGTTAAAGCATGTACATACATATCCCTGCCATTCCCTGCAAATGCAGTCAAATTAAGCGCTAATGACTACCTCTGTCAAAGTTTCACCTCAGTTCGAGCTCGATTTGCTCAAAGAAGCCATTGACTCCAGTATTTGCGGTGTAACCATTGCTGATGTCCAGCTCCCCGATTTGCCGCTCATTTTTATAAATGAGGCTTTTGAGAAGCTCACAGGATACAAGACATCTGAGGTGTTGGGAAAGAATTGCCGTTTTCTACAGGGCGATGATCAGGATCAACCCGGGCTTAAGGTACTCCGCGAGTCAATGCGCAAGCAGATATCCTGCACAGTGCTGCTCAAGAATTTCAAGAAGTCCGGTGAGATGTTTTGGAACGAACTCATTCTATCGCCCGTCTTTGATCAGGATGGAGAGTTGACGCACTACATTGGCATTCAAAATGATGTGACCGAACGTGAAGCGATGCGTATTGAATTAAACCAAAGCAAGCAAGAATTGCAAATGGCCATCAAGAAGCTCAAACGAATGATCGAAGACAAGAATAGGCTGCTCTCTGTAGTGGCGCATGACCTGCGCAGCCCACTGAACAACATTATTGGCTTAAATGAAATTATACTTGAGGATACAGAGCACGATGACTCTTCCAATTATTTAGGCCTTGTTTTGACTGAGGCCCGCAATGCCTATGAGATGGTAAGTACCATTTTGAGCCGCCAGTCTATCGAAAAAGGAAAGCTGCAGATTGACAAACGTCCTGTTGATCTGGCTAAATTCTCAAAATCCATCGCCCGTGAGTTAGGCATAAAGGCCGAAAAGAAGAAAATCGATTTGGTTGTCAAGAATTTTCTCGAAGTCGAGGAGTTCACCATGGATGCTATGAAGGTGAAGCAAATCTTGCAAAATCTGGCGGACAATGCGGTGAAGTTCTCAGAACGCGGCAGCAAAATCGAAATAGAATTACGGGCCTCTCAAGCGCGTCTCAGTTTTAGGGTGTGCGACCAAGGTCAGGGCATCAAGTCCGAAGAGCTCGACAAAATTTTTGAATCTTTTGAAAATACTTCAACAAAATCTACCGAAGGCGAAGCCGGATATGGCATTGGACTCTCAATCGTCAAAGAAATTGTGGAGCTCCATGGTGGCGAAATTTCTGTAGTCAGCAAGGTAGGTGAGGGGAGCTGCTTTACGGTCATGCTTTGGTAGCAAACCCAAGGGATCGACTGCCATGGATTGATTGGAACATGGAGCGGATGACCCAAATAAGGGTGCTGTAGGTCGTTTGCGGTGGTGTCAACATGAACGAAGCACCACCCATCCTACTTTGCATAAATCAATTCTTTGTCCTTATCAATGAAGGGTGCAATGTACATGGAGACAGCCCAGCTCCGCAAAAGATCAATTTTTCTTTGGAGCATTTTCTCCAAAAGATCACTTTCCTGGGTTCGGACGCCATCGGTGATCAACCGTTATATCATCACCGAATCATAACAGCCCCACCCTTCGTTCCTTTTCAGCCCCAAATGCCTTCACTGGTGAGCCCCGATCAGCAGGCGGGTTTGGGACAGGTCATTTGTAGTATATCAATACCTGTGAAGTCTTAACTTTGTGAGATGAACAGGTCGATGACAAAATGACAAGAACTTCTGAAAGAAGAATAAAGGAGAAGC
>DAIOTP010000273.1:0-2341 GCA_036751905.1 Cryomorphaceae bacterium | reverse complement strand
AAATCTCACAAGCAACAAAACAAAAAAAGCTGCCCCAGTTATGAGACAGCTTCTTCGCTGTTTTTGAATGAGCATCTACTGCGATGCGCGAAACTCCTTGCGGTAGTACGCCTCGCTGTTGTTCACACTGTTGGTAAGCAGTATCTCGTCGGCGCCGAGCCATTGTATAAAGGTCCAAATGGTGTCCTGAACGGCATCCTCCCTCAGGCTGAAGTAGCTGTTGGGGGAAGCCCATTGCACGTTGGAGGCCATTTCACCCCTGAGCAGCATATACACCTTGATGGCGTCGGTATCACTGAACTCGATATAGCTGTTGCCGATTTCGCGTTTGTAGAGCAGCTGCATGCCCAAGGCGCTCATAGGATCGGCGGCATTGTCATTGAGTTCATAGCGCTCGAGGTACCATTTGCCTGTAGGTTTTTGGCAAAAGCCTGATATGCCGATACCGCAAACGAGACATAAGATCAGAAGTCCATTTTTCATGTGGTTGTGCATGAATTGATAGGTTATCACAAAGTTAAGATTTCATTTGAATCTGTCGCGATATATACCGCTGCAAGGAGGCTTCGGTTACCTGCTTCCTGCCATCGGTCATGCCATCGGGTGCAACGCGTCCGGTCAAAGTAAAGCTGCCACATCGCTCGCTCACTACGTCCACACAGTAACCGTCGTGTTGGGTATTGCTCACCCAATTTACCCAACCATCAACTACGACCTTACCGCAGTCAGGATCATTGAATTCGAAATGATACCATGTAAGATCAGCCATGAAGGCATGGACTACAGAGCCATGGGCTGGTGAAATTTCCACGAGGGACGACACACCCATCAGGAGTGTTGCAAAAACAACCAAAATAGCTTTTTTCATAAGGGGTAAGGGTTTAAATGATGGTAATTATTTATGTGCAAATCGCACAGAATAAATGTGATCATTATTTGAAGCCCATTGACAATTGTGGAAAGTTTGTGAAAAAGTTCCTAAATAACTGATAAAGAAAAGATGCTTTGTGCATAAATGTTGCTGAACGACCATTCGATATTTTTTTGCATTTTTCGGGCACAAACCAAAGCACTATGAAATCTACGCTTTCATTTTCCTTCTTGCTCTGTTTATTGCTACAGGGATGCGTTTTTGATCAACTCAATGGTGATGGTAAGGTAGAAACGCAGCACAGGAATGTAGCCGCGTTTGAAGGTGTAGAAACGGCCTCTGGCATTGATGTGTTTTTGGCACAAGGCGCCTACCTTGAAGTGAAGGTGGAAGCAGATGCCAACCTACATGACCACATTCACACGGACGTGAAAAATGGAATACTCCATATCCATACGGATGGGCAAAACATTGGCCGGGCAAAGAAAAAACAGGTGCATGTCACCATGCCCGACATACGCTACATCGGGGCGAGCAGTGCAGGTGATGTTGTGGCCACCGGGCCCATCAAGTCGCGCGCACTCGAGGTGCGTGGCTCAAGCGCAGGCGATGTGAAACTGGAAGTGTACGCCGACAGCCTGTGGCTTGTGGCAAGCAGCTCGGGCAATATCGACATAAGCGGAAAAGCCACGTATGTGAATGCCAATGCCAGCAGTGCAGGTGATATTGCAGCCAAGAAACTACACGCCGAACACGCAGTACTTCATAGCTCAAGTGCAGGAGACATAGTTATCCACGTCAATCAAACACTTGATGCCTCAGCAAGCAGCGCAGGCGACATCAGCTACACCGGCAATCCTGAAGTGCTCAGAACCGCCAGCAGCAGTTCAGGTGACATACGGCACAAATAGCTTTCGCTCCTCTGTAAGCCAACCCGAAGTGTGCGCCAACCGGAATCGCAACAGTTCACGGGCACTTGTTGTTATACCCCCATGAAAAAATGGATTCTTATTTTGGTAAGCACCTTCGTTCTTGGCATTTTTGCGCAAGCATATATCCGCAATAACGTGGGCAACACCGAAACACATGCGTACACTGTAGTAAAAACTTATCCGGAATTTGAAGTGCGCAAATACGCGCCTGCCTTGTTTACATCAGTCGATCTTCCCGGAAAAACGTACAGTGACAATTCAGGCGATGGCTTTCGTATTCTCGCCAGCTACATATTTGGAGGCAATGAGCGCAACGAGCAGATCGCCATGACCTCACCCGTGGTGATGGAAATGGGTGAAGCCCTGAACATGAAATTCATGGTACCCTCTGCGATGGATGAAGCGGATATGCCAAAGCCCAACCGCAGCGACATTCGATTTGAGAAACATGAAGAGAAAATCATGGCAGCAGTTCGATTCGGTGGGTGGGCCAACGATGAGAAGATCAATACCCACATAGCCCTGCTTTCCCAAGCGC
>DAIOTP010000272.1:0-2368 GCA_036751905.1 Cryomorphaceae bacterium | reverse complement strand
ACCGTGAGCCTTTGAAAATCATATTATCGAGTGGCGCTTCATGCCCTGATGCCACAGTTGATAGGGTAATGCATAAAGTGCTGGGCTATTTCAGTGGTCTGCGCAGCACTGAGGAGGTGATTGCTGAGGCCATCAGGCAATAAACAATTTCTATTTTCATGACCTTGGTTCAGCCATGCTTAAGGCTTCATTGGCCCAGCGGAGTGCTATCTCTAGTTGCTGTTCCTGATTCAAAGAGGTATTGTCAAGCAGTTGCGCATCGGGCACCCTGATCAAAGGATCTTCTTTCCTCGAAGTATCAATGCGGTCGCGTTCCGCGATATTTGAGCGCACCTCCTCCATTGTAATTTGCTCTCCCTTGGCCAGCAGCTCGCTATAGCGCCGTTTGGCCCTCACTTCGGGATCAGCGGTCATGAATATTTTGAGTTCGGCATTGGGCAATACAGCGCTTCCTATATCGCGGCCGTCCATTACCACGCTGCCCCGCTCGGCTACCTTTTGCTGCATGCGGCGCAATTTGCCCCGTACCTCCGGTATGCGTGCTACGAGGCTTACGTAATTTGAAACATTCATCGCCCTGATTTCGCCTTCTATGTCTACTCCGTTCAGCAAGATGCGGTTGGCACCATTCTGATATTGAAAATCAATATCAATTTCACTGAGCACATGCACCAAATTCGATTCATTCACGGCGCCTTCAACGGCAATGCCCTTGTTGATGGCGTAAAGGGTTACCGCCCTGTACATGGCACCGGTATCAATATATCGGTATTGTAGCTTTTTGGCAAGCTGCCTTGCCAAGGTACTTTTACCTGTGCTGGAGTGCCCATCCACTGCAATGTTGATTTTCTTTTTCATCCTTCTTTTCTAAAATCGTCAAAGCGCATGCTGAGTCCAAAGTGGTTGGTAGCTCCCGCCAGGTTGTAAGTAGCGCGGCCATAGCTGAGGTGAAACTTGCTGACTTTTAGTCCGAAACCAAAAGTGAATCCGGCACCCCCCGGTCGGCTTTCAATTTTTAATTCCTGCCTCCGGTTGTAATTGTAACCAAACCTGATGTGAAAATTTTCGGAAAGCAGCAATTCAGTGTGAAAAATGAGATGGCGGGCGAAGGTTTCCAAGAAGGCATCATTGTCCACGGGCCTTTGCTCACCTGTAAGGGGGTCGGTAAAGAATTGCCCACTTCGGTCTTCACTCAGACGCCATACCTGCATATTTTCGTAATTGATGCCGAACCGTATTGGGGCTTTATCGAGTCGCTTGCTTACCCCAGCCTGAATTTCAAAGGGCAGTTGCTGCTCAATGCCAGGCCTGTAGGCGCTGAGGGTGCGGCCTACGTTGCGAATGACTGCGGTGGCAGTGAAGCGGCTCGATGGATTGTAGTAGGTCGCGCTCAGGTCAATGAGCAGAGCAGTTGACCGGAGTTCGGCCATTTCACTCATGGCGAATTTAGCGTTGGCTCCAATGCTAAAGTGCGCATCGAGTTGCCGGGCAATGCCTGCTTGAAACAGGTATTCACCTGCATTGAAATTGCCCAAAATATTGCCAGCTTCATCGGTGTAGTCAAACTGCCCGTAGTTGAGGCTCACAATGCCAAATGACAAGGTGCCCAAGCCGCGAACGTGATGTGCATAAGCGGCATGCGAAAGGCTGGCTTCGCCAAAAATTCGGTTGAAACCAAGCGCTACCTGGCCTGAAGCGGTGGAATCGAGTAAGGAGGGGGTGTAAAAACCTATATTTAAATCGGCATCTTTCACAGCGAGTACATTGCCACCCATGGCGGCCATTCTCGCAGGCGAAACGGACTGCAAAATTTGAAAACTGCTGTTGCCACCGAGTTGCCCTTTTGCCGAAAGGCACAAGCAACACAACAATAGGAGGGAACCCCAAAAGCTCAGGCGATTCATCTGTTTACAAACGTACATAGATTCCCGCTATTTTGCAGCAGCGATAATAATGCCTCTGCCCACTATGAATATGCAAGCGGTTGCTGAGCTAAGGCTTCACTTTGAGGCTGCAGCCGGATAGTTCCGCATATGCACAGTGCGCTGTGGGAATGGTACTTCGATTCCTTTGGCCAGGAATGCATTGTTGATTGATTCCAGATTGTCCCAATACACAGGCCATAGATTATCGGCCGCTGTCCAGCAGCGGGCGGTGAGCTCAAGGGCGCTGTCGCCAAATTTGATAAACTTCACAACGGGTTCCGGATCGGGAAGTATGCGCTCATCCTGCGCAAAAACGCCCAGAACGATTTCGCGGACCAAGGCAATATCTGTACCATACGCCACGGAGAGGGCCATCTCAGCACGACGTGTTTCTTTGGCGGTCAGGTTTGTCACGTTGCTGTTGGCAAGTGCACCATTGGGCA
>DAIOTP010000271.1:0-2429 GCA_036751905.1 Cryomorphaceae bacterium | reverse complement strand
GCCCTTTGCTAGAGAGTACGGCGGGCTGCTGGCCAACCGCTCCTTCGGCGGGGTACAGGTGAGCCGTACCTTTTACGCAAGGGGGCAAACGGGTCAGCAGTTGCTCCAAGGCGCTTACCAGGCCCTTATGCGGCAAAGTAAACTCGGACCACTGCAACTGCACACCCGCCACGAAATGCTTGACCTCATCACCCTGGATGGCGCTGCGAAAGGCATTGTGGCCCGCAACCTCGATACAGGTGCCATCACCACGCACCACGCCGATTGCGTGATCCTTGCCACGGGTGGCTATGGCAAAATATACTATCTCAGTACTTTGGCCATGAACTGCAATGCCAGTGCCATATGGCGTGCGCACAAGCGGGGCGCCTTTATGGCCGCACCCAGCTGGACCCAGTTTCATCCCACCTCCCTGCCCCAACTCGGTGACTACCAGAGCAAGCTCACCCTCATGAGCGAATCACTGCGCAACGATGGGCGCATATGGGTGCCCACCCAGGCGGGCGACAAGCGTCCCGCTTCCCAAATACCTGAGGAAGAGCGTGACTACTACCTCGAGCGCCGCTACCCGAGCTTTGGCAACCTCGCCCCGCGCGATATCAGCTCGCGCGCGGCCAAAGAGCGCATAGATGCAGGTTGCGGTGTAGGCCCCATGCACAATGCCGTGTACCTTGATTTCAAAGATGCCATAGCGCGCGACGGCCGCCGCACCATCGAAAAGCGCTACGGCAACCTCTTCGATATGTACCGCAAAATTACTGGCATGGATGCCTATGCCGAGCCCATGATGATTGCCCCCTCAGCCCATTTCAGCATGGGCGGCTTGTGGGTGGACTATGGGCTGATGAGTAACCTGCCCGGCCTCTTTGTGCTCGGCGAAGCCAATTTTTCCGATCATGGAGCCAACCGTCTCGGTGCCAACAGCCTGCTCCAGGCTTGTGTGGATGGCTACTTCATTGCTCCGCGCACCGTAATGCATTACCTCGCTGGGGAGAAAGCTTCAGAGGGCCAAACCGATACCACATGGCAGGAGCGGGCCAAGACGCTTGCCACCCAGGCCACAAACCGGCTTGGCGGCTACATGGCCACCAAAGGCAGCACCACCCCAGAGGACTTTCACAAGTCGCTGGGGCGCATCCTTTACGGAAAATGTGGCCTCAGCCGCAAAGGCAGCGACCTCAAAGCAGCCCTGCACGACATAGCCGCGCTCCATGACCAATTTAAAACCGACCTGCTCGTAACGGGCTCACCCCAGGATATCAACTTCGAACTCGAAAAGGCTGCCCGCGTGGCCGACTATTTTGAAATGGCTCCCCTCATCGTGCGTGATGCCCTCCAAAGGGAAGAGAGCTGCGGTGCCCACTTCCGTGAAGAACACCAAACCGCCGACGGCGAAGCACTCCGCAATGATGAGGAATTCAGCTACGTGAGCGTTTGGGAGCACCGTGAAGGTGCGGAGCCCTTGCTGCACAAGGAAGAGCTCCATTTCGAATTTGTGCAGGTAAGCGAGCGAAGTTATAAATAACAGGTATTACATCAATACTTGAAATAAAGCGCATATGAAATTGATATTGAACATTTGGCGACAAAAAAATAGCAAGGATAAAGGAGGCTTTCAGCGCTACGTACTCGATGACCTCGACGCGCACATGAGCGTACCCGAAATGCTCGACCACCTCAACGCACAGCTCGCGCGAAAAGGGGAGGAAACCATCGCTTTTGAGAGTGATTGCCGCGAAGGCATCTGCGGACAGTGCGGCTTTGTGATCAGTGGAGCAGTTCACAGCCCCGAGCCGCATACCACCACCTGTCAAACGCATTTGCGGAGCTTTAAAGACGGGCAGGAACTCTACATTGAGCCATTCCGTGCAGCTGCATTTCCCATCAAGAAGGACCTGATGATCGACCGTTCGGCCTTCGACCGTATTATCGCCGCTGGGGGCTACATCGGGGTGAATACCGGGCAGGCACCCGAAGCCAACAGTGTGTTGATAGGCCATGAACACGCTGAGCATGCATTCGATGCAGCTGCCTGCATAGGCTGTGGAGCTTGTGTGGCCACTTGCAAGAACGCCAGTGCAAGCCTGTTCACTGCGGCCAAAATAAGCCACCTCAATATGCTTCCTCAAGGCCGTCCCGAGGCACATCATAGGGTGAAGGCCATGGTGGCCCAAATGGATGAGGAAGGTTTTGGTGCCTGTTCTTTCACCGGGTCTTGTGAAGTGGTGTGCCCACAACACATTTCATTGGAGCGCATTGTAGACATGAACCGCTACTACCGCAAGGCGAAATAGGCTTTTCATACCGATGTTCATGTGAGTGGGTTCAGCATCAGGGCTCCCACGTGGTCCTGTTCACTACCTGTATACCTTCTTGTTTTCATCGCTGGGACATCCAATTTTTTAATTTCAAACCTCCAATCCAAGCGG
>DAIOTP010000270.1:2270-2433 GCA_036751905.1 Cryomorphaceae bacterium | reverse complement strand
GATAGGAAGTCAGGGTATGCGGGTCAAAGCTTTCCAACTGCGGTGGAAAGAGCCGAATCACTTCCCGGCATACCCTTGAACCCTAGCAGAGGAGGAGTTTTTCTGCGCCAGGTACTTTGAAGTTGAACCATCATCTTTGCAATCCCTCCCCCATTGACTCGCT
>DAIOTP010000270.1:0-2260 GCA_036751905.1 Cryomorphaceae bacterium | reverse complement strand
CATCCTCGCCACAGCTATCCCCCATCACCCCGCCCGCCGGATGTGTGTGTTTCCCTTTCGGTTCAAATTTTAAATCTGAATACCAAAGGTTATATTTACGGCTTGTCGAAGAAGGCAGTTGTATAGACAGTAATCCTAGGATGGCCGATTTAAGCAAGATATACTTGTACCGCATGACGCATATCGAGAATGTGCCGCACATCCTATTGCACGGAATCACACACAAGGATTCGGCCCATGCCAATCCCGCCTTTACACCCATTGGTGATCCGACGCTTATAACTGCCCGAAATGGTTTTGTACTTGACAATGGGAATGCGCTTGGTGCATATATTCCTTTCTATTTTGGTACCCGCATGCCTATGCTTTATGTGATTCAAAATGGTTTTAACGGAGTTTCAGCTACGCCACCCGAACAAATAGTATATTTGGTGAGCTCAACAGCCAAAATAGTCGACGCAGGATTGGATTTTGTATTCAGTGATGGCCATGCAGTCGATTCATTTAGCTCGCAATACATGAAGAATGACGTCGAGCAAATTGATAAGATACTCGATATGGATGCGATCAAAGCCAAGTATTGGAAAAGCGACACCGATTTGGACCTCAAACGGCGAAAAGAAGCAGAGTTTTTGGTTTTAGGAGATATCCCGTTTTCCGCAATTCTTGCCTTCCTTGTGTATGATGACCGTGCTAAAAGCAAATTGCAGGCCATGGCCGTCGATGAAAGTATTGTGCACATCCACCCAAAATCCTATTTTTAGACCATGGTACAATTTGTAACAGGCAATATTCTGGACAGCCCGGCCGAAGCACTTGTAAATACGGTGAATACGGTGGGTGTTATGGGCAAGGGCATAGCTTTGCAATTCAAGCAGCAGTTTCCCGGCAACTATAAAACGTACAAAGAGGCTTGTGATCAAAAAGCCCTCCAAATAGGACAACTGCTGGTAACCGAAGAAGAATCCTTACTTGGAGGTAAAAAATTGATTATCAACTTTCCCACCAAAACCCATTGGCGACTGCCTTCTGAGTACGCGTACATCAGCAAAGGCCTTGACGCATTGCTGAAGGTGATCGAGGAGCGAAATATTCACTCCATTGCCATTCCGCCGCTGGGTGCAGGCAATGGGGGTTTGGATTGGAACAAGGTGAAAAACATGATTGTAGAAGCCATGCAGGCAACGGATCGCACGGTGTACTTGTACGAACCGAGTACAGCCATTAAAGATGTCCTAAAAAAAGAGCGCGTGAAACTCACTCCCGCGAGGGCCATGATGTTGTCGGTACTCTACACCTTGGTGCGAAGCGGCGAGTTCGTATCAGAGTTTGCGGCTGAGAAGGTGGCTTATTTTCTTCAAAGGTTTGGCGCTGTTGAGGAATTTAAACTAGAATTCAAGCCAAATTTTTACGGTCCATATTCCGGGAAAGTAAGGCATGTACTCTATCACCTCAATGGCAGCTACGTAATGGGCTACAGTGCCAAAGACAAAAAACCATTTGATGAACTAAGTTTGGTCATGGACGCAGAGAAAGAAGTGCAGGCATACCTTGACAGGCCTGAGCACCAACACCTGAAAGAAATTGTAAACAACACCAAGCGTTTCCTGCAAGGCTATTATTCCCCTTTTGGACTGGAATTGCTCTCAACCATCGATTTTATCAAAAAAGAAAAACATAAAGACAGCGTCGAGGAAATTCTGAACGAGCTTGAAAATTGGAGCGATAGAAAGAGGACACTCTTTGCCAACCCGGTCTTCGTCAATAAAGCACTGCAAAATATCAATCAGCTATTGCCTGATCATTTACACGGATAGTCCAACAACCGCCGGGCCGAGTGCCTTAGGAAAAGAAGACGACTGGACCAAGTCCGACTTGCTTTACTGGAACGACTGGTTTACAAAGAGCAAGATGAACAAGCACATGAAAAGGCAGCCAAAAGGCTATGTCGGGATTCAGTTAAATAATAAAAAACTTAATACCATGAAAGATATAGAAGTGATGGACGAAAGGATCATCAATTCGCAGACTTACTGGAGCAGATAAAATCGGTAGATGGCATGATACTTCTGCACAAGCAAAAAAGCGATAATCAAGATGCCATGCTCATACAGTACCAGTACAGAAGGGAGCAATACCTTAAAGCGTTAAGATCTATCTTGGCGCTTTGAACATCAAGCCCAATGATTTGGATGTGTAAGACAGCCCTTGCCACTTTCCAGCCCTGAAACTGTCATTTCGAAACGTTCCATAGCATTTA
>DAIOTP010000269.1:0-2456 GCA_036751905.1 Cryomorphaceae bacterium | reverse complement strand
TGTAAGGCAGGTCAAAAGCATAACCGCGCGGAGAGAAGTTGAAATCGGAGCCAAAGAGACCTATGTCTTGCCCATCGGTGCCATGACCGGCACCGGGAGAGGATGCTTGCAGGCTAAAATCTTTGGTTGCACCATAATTGGGATTGGTTCCGACAGAAACGAACAGCGGATCCTGGTTGTTCAGGTTGTTATTTCCCGGAAGGGCAGTAAGTGTTTGGCCCACGTATGAGTAGTTCAGGCTGTTGTTGAAAGTAACCGTATTGCCGCTAAGATTGAGCCCGGTACTGTTGCCGTTGAACAGGATGATGGAGTTTTCAACGAGTAAGCCTGTGGTGCCGTTAAACATGGCACCGGAGTCATTTGCGTAAGCGTTCACAATGACGTTGTTTCGCACGATATCCGAAGTATTGAAATTTTGAAATATACTCCATGACACAGCCGTACCTTCTTGCCTTATGTAGTTGTTAGACACTACCCATCCATTGCTGTTGCCCTTGGCCATGATGTTCGGAGTATTTACACTGATTACATTTCCTATCAGCACCCAGTTGTTACATTGATTGACCCCATTGCCAGCGGCAATCCTTCCGGTGCGGCAATTGATAATTTCCAGGTTAGGGTACTGTTGTGTGCCAGTGACACTCAAGTTGCCAAATCGAAGTCCCGAAATGGTAATGCCATTGCCACCTATTGGGATGTTCAAGGTAATGCTGCCCAACTCGGCAGCCATACCATTGGTATACAGCGGTGCATGTCCTGCGCCTCGGAGGTGGAGCAGCTTGGTTATGGTCACATTGCCATAAGCCTCAGGCGAAGGCTGTATGTAAATGGTATCGCCAGGCGAGGCCGCGGTGATGGCGGCTGCAATGGTGGTAAAATCGCCCGCTGAGGGTGAGTTGTTATCGACGGTGTGTACGTTTTGGGCGAGAAGGATTCCAGAACACAATACGGTGAGGAGAAAGGAGAAATATTTCATAATAATTGCATTAAGTGTTTGACTTTATTGGTCATCTCAAAAGTAAAGTGCGTGATTTTGAATAAAATCAGGGTTTTCCCTAAAAATAGAATTTATGGCAGCGAGGGGGGGAATTGGCGCTTACTTCCTATCACAAAGCTCATGGACATGGCTCGCCTTTCGGCAAAAGGAACGAGCAAACCAGACGATCCCTGAAATTTCAGGACGTACCAAGCCATACACAAATGGAGTTTTCTTTATCATTACGCTCATCAATACACAGGCATGAGCTCCTAACTTCTATTGTCCATTGACCGCCCCGCAATTGAATCTGTGCTCAATTCTGAGCGCTGGATTGAAACCACCGAACTCAAATCACACCATGTACTGGCGGTGCTCGCCGACAAGGAAGATGACTTTGAAGAAGTGAAAGACTCTTGAAACCTTTGGAGCAGTTAAGCGCACATGATATAAATTATTTTTTTTACGGGTGTATTCTCATCAGCTATATTTCATCCTGAGCTCCCATTCTGTTCTGAAATGTGGACAAAAAGCGCTAACAATTCCATTCCGTAAATTGGAGTTAAGGTGATTATCCCATTTTTGCCGCAAAGGCAAAATCACCCAAAAGGATGAAGCCGTACATCGAGGAAACGCATTCCTTTACCCTTCGGCAAATCCAATGCCGCAATCAGATTATCAAAGGCATATGGCTCCATTTCATTTGGAAAGTTTTTTGGGTGCAGCCCGTGATCCCCATGAGGAAATTGTAAACAAACACCTCAGTCTGATCCACCTTGGTGCAGAATTATTAGAGCTCGAAATTGTGCTGCGCCGGGTCGATCCTCTTGGCAAGCCACCGAATGAACACCCGAAGGCAGAGCCGCTGGCCGACAACCTCAAAAGACCCCGATGGATGTTCTGGAAACAATAGACCGAAGGGCCTCTGCGCTCTGTCAGTTCAAGATCATTCTTTTGGTCGTGTGTGCTTTTTTGGCCACAGGCCTTGCCGCGCAATCGGAGGACCTCGATAGCATGGATGCGCAAATTGCGTTACTCAATGATGATGATGATGTGTTGGTAAGCGCCTTGCTCGATGCAGCGATACTGGCTTATAGCATTGACAAAGAGCGCTCAGTAAGGTACACCGCCCGGCTCTTGGAGCACAGCAAAGTAAAGGCCGACAGCAGCCTCTACATGGACGTATTGCGCAGGCAGGCTGCCGCCAACCGATGGATGGGCAACTATGTACGCAGCATTGAAGAGTTCAAGCTTTGCTACGCCTACTTCCGCCATCATAGGGATACAACCCAGTGGGCCTTTTCGGCAAATCACCTCGGCGCTATGCACATCTTTATGGGCTATACTGAAACCGCACAGGACTACCTCAACGAAGTGTATGAACTTGAAAAAGCCCGTGGCAATCCTTCGGCCATCGCAGGCGCAACGAATGGTCTGGCTATTTTCTACAGCAATATCAACCAGTACCAGAAAGCCAGGG
>DAIOTP010000268.1:0-2473 GCA_036751905.1 Cryomorphaceae bacterium | reverse complement strand
CATTGTCGGACACAATGGTTTTGTAATTCTGCCCTTCGAGCGGTGTGAGGTATTGCGGCAGGGCGAGGGCATGGGTCACGGTGTTGTCGCGCAGGGAGCCGTACATGCCCACCTTACCACCTGTGGCCCAAAATTCTCCGCCTATTTTGCGGTGTACCCGGGTGCCGTTTTCATTGAAGGTGAGGCTTCCGCCAAAAATGGGATTGACTGTGAGCTTGAAGGTGGAGTCGGCACGGTATAGCGCATCGCGGCGGCGGTCCCAATCCATTCCCTCCTTGAGTTCCTTTCCATAATCGCGGAGATAAAAATCGAGTTCGAAGCGCTGCCGGGCGTTGAGTTCAGCTTTTTTTGCCGAAAGGCTATCGAGCTGGACCGCGATAAAGTTGCGGGCAAAGGGCCTTGCGAAGGTATTGATGCGGATGTGGCCCTCGGCAGCCATCTCGTCCAGGAATCCGTAAATGGTGTTTTGCACAGGCTCGAAAACCACCTGTGCCTTTGCGGCAAACGAGACCAAAATGAAAGCCAAGACAACAATGCGGCGCATCAATTGCTCCTCGCCTTTTTCAGGAAAATGTTCTGAAAAGCACGCAGGCAGTAGTGCATGTCGGTTGTGTAAGGTGCCTGAATGTAGGCCTGCATGTAGCGGTGCTCCGAAGCTTGGATTTCCTCCAGGCTCTTGGGCATATCGGCGTAGAAAGGCGGTATGAGACCCGGCTTACCTTGTGTACGGATGGCCTTGGTTTCAGCAGTATACAAGCTGAGGTAATGCTCACTCAGTGGGCGCACGCCCACCAACTTTAAATCACCCCGCAATATATTCCACAACATAGGGAGCTCGTCAATCCAAAAACGGCGCATCCAGCGTCCCCACTTGGTGATGCGAAAATCATCTTTAAACTTTCCTCCTTCGGCCAAGTCATTTTGTGCAAATACGTAATCCTGAATGTACTGGGCATAAGGATGCATGGTGCGAAATTTATAAACTGTGATGGGCTTGCCGTGGTGGCCTATGCGCTTGATGCGCAACAAGAGTCCCGTGCTGGGTTCTGCTTCCCGCAGCGGTTCTGTTTTTTTCATCACATTAAAATAGAGCATATTGTTGATCTCCTGCACTTCATTGATCTGAAATCCACAATAAACCAGCCTTCCCAGTACTTCGCTTTTTGAGAGCGCACGGTTGCGCCCGTTGGTGAGGTACAAGTAGAACTGCTTGGTATACTTAAACTTTGGAAATACACGCTTGAAGATGAAATCAAGCGTGTAGTAAACGGTATTGATAACCAAGGGATACTTCCTGAAAAGTCGGGTTCGGCGCTGCTCCAGTGTTTCAACACAGCCTACAAAGGAGCCCCCAAAGCGCAATTTCTGATTGGCCGTTTTAAAAAAAGTATTGATGCCTTTTATGTCATTGACGCGTTGCAGGTTGATAAGTGCATCGAGGCTGTTGGCTTGATAGCGATGAAGGCTTAGTGGCTTGGTAGTTCTGAGAATTTCCGTCGTGGCCTGGCGGTTTTCAGTAAGTGGGGCGAGGAATTGAAGAAGGGGTCCACCTTCTATTCCCGATGCTTTTATGATGTCCGCTACGATTCTTACCATCCTGCTGTATTGCAGCATAAATCTATGTAGCTCAGCCCCGCTCCTGAGGAAGCTTCGGAATACTTACCAACAAAGAAATTAACGATTTTTTGCAGCCAAAGTCTCGAAGCATTCTACCCAAAAAGAGGTGACTTCGATGGTGCTGGCAAGCATGTGCAGACGCCTTTCCTGATGCGTGCTTTGCAAGGCATCATCTGCCAAATACCCTTGCACCACGTCCAAAAGTTGCTGCTCCTCTCCTGCCCTGATGCCCTTGGTGAGGCCATATCGGTGCTCCAGCTCTTCAAGGTAGCTCAGCTCCCCCACGAAATCATTGAAGCGGATGGAAGGTACGCCCAGGACTGCCGCCTCAGCCGCCATGGTTTGCGAATCACCGATGTACATGGCGGCATGGGCCATCACATGGTGCATGTCGCGTGGGTGCACGGGCAGCCGGTAGGGTTCCAGGCTTTCGCCAAATGGGCGCTCGCTGGTGATGTACACCTTGCCATGTGGCTCGAGGAGCGCGATGAGCTTCAGGGCCAGCTCGTCTGAAATGCCCCTGCGGCCCGCATCGTGGTGGGCGTGCAGGGAGGCAAAGCGCAGGAGGAAGTAAGGTCCGGCTTTCCGCACACTTTCCGGAAGGTCGGCGCGGTGGCTGCTGAAAAGATTGGGATGAAGGTAGGCCAGCTCGTGGTAGCCTTCGTAGCCTATTTTCTTGGGGTTGGCCGGACTTTGGTCGCAGCAATTGGGGGCGAGGATGGCCGTGCAGTAAGGGAAAGCATATTTTGCCATGAGGGGTACGGCGGCGCTGTCGTCTTCGTTGACAATCACGGAGGGTATGCCGAGCAGACGGCCTACATGCGTGATCACCAGGTCGGTGCCGGCCATGAGGTGG
>DAIOTP010000267.1:2222-2479 GCA_036751905.1 Cryomorphaceae bacterium | reverse complement strand
TCGCTTCCGAAGCGGGGGCAAAAGTAAGTCAATTTGACATATGCACCAATACTTTCAACAAAAAATTGACGCAAATCTGAAAATAATATACACGCCCACTGTATATAAGCACAATACGCAGCTCAACTTTGCGCCACAGCAACAGCCAAAAGCACACTCTTTCGGCTAATTTTCCAAAAACTTAAGGCACAATTTTATTACTTCGCCACTTTCCACGGGGCATCGATACCCTGCACATGCAAAAAGTACGAGCCTTC
>DAIOTP010000267.1:0-2212 GCA_036751905.1 Cryomorphaceae bacterium | reverse complement strand
CGCAAGACCGTCAAGCTGAACGATGCCGCGTTGCATTTCAACACTCCCACGCTTTACATCGCGTCCCGAAGCATCGGGCAAGCGGTAATTCCCATGGCCGACGTTCATTGGCAACACCACATGCAGGGCTTCCCGCACCGGATTTGGATATAGATTCCACAATTCCCGACCAGGGCTTGCTGTCGACAATTCCTGTTGTACAGCAAGTACCGCCGACCGCCGTGGGTGTAGTTTCGTGGCATACGTCTAAATCCACCTTAAATCAGTACAGTCCATTGTTGTTCAGTATTGTAATGTTCAAAACCGTGAGTACTGGCGTATTCACCCCACTGTATTGCCATTCATTGGTCAAGGGCTGCCATGCATTGCCTGCCTCCCCTTCCCATTGGAACACAGCACCGGATTCGGCTGCATCCACCACAAACTGCACACTGCCACCTACCTCTCCCACCTGGTCTTCCGGATAGGTGGTCACCTCGAGCCCAAAAATATCAATGTTGAGAGTTACATCACGAAAGCAAAAAGCTGAATTGACCCCACCCATATCAACGAACGGTAAAGCTGTATTGGCACCGTAATTGCCTGAATCGATAACATTTCCCACCATTTCGCCTTCATCATCCGTCCAAAACGCAGCAGGCGTTGGCGCAAAGGGCAGCAAACTTTCCAGCGTCAGGGCCTTGTCGCAATCGCACACCTGTGCGCTGACCATGGAGCTGGGCTGTTCAGGATCAATGATATTGATAAACAGGGTGTCAACCACTGCGGCGCACGGTGGATCGCCCGACGCGTGTATCAGGTATCCGCCGAACATTTCCATTTCATGATACGGAATATTCAGTGAACAAAGCGTTTTACAGAATGCATACAAAAGCCAAGCATTTCTGTCAAAACACCAAGGATGAAACAATCCAGTTTAAGCCACGCTCCGGATTCTTGGCGGCTCAATGCATCCGCTCGCGCTTCACGAGATAGCGCAGCAGCACCTGATTGAACCCCTCAGAAATATCGGCCGGAACGAAATCGATGCCGTACTGCCCGCAGCGCAGCTGGAGATCGTCCATAAATACTTGCATTTGTGCGAGATAGCGCTCACGCACTTCGCGGGGGTGGGCCTTGATTTGTTCACCCGTTTCGGTATCTACAAAGGTGTAGGGCCTGTTATCAAATTCGAAATCGAGCTCGGTGCGCTTGTCGGTGATGTGGAAAAGGATCACCTCGTGCTTGTTGAACTTGAGGTGCTGCAGTGCCGGAAACAAGCGGTCGGCGGCAGCCGCATTGTCAAACATATCGCTGAGCACAATCACCAGCGAGCGCCTCGGGATGCGCTCGGCCACTTCATCAAGCGCTTCAGCGGCAGCAGTTTGACTGGTTTCGGCGGGGATTTCGCGCAGTGCATTTTCCATTTCCTGAAAAAGGACCTTATGGTGGGCCATGGTGCTTTTGGCGGGGGTATGCATAAGTACCTTTTCGGCAAATGTGGTAAGGCCCACGGCATCGCGTTGTCGGCGCATCATTTCCGTAAGGGCTGCGGCGGCATACACAGCAAAACTCAGCTTGTTGTGGCGGTCATCGCCCTGCTGATCGGGGTAGCGCATAGAGGCCGAGGTATCGAGCACCACCCGGCAGCGCAGGTTGGTTTCTTCCTCATAGCGCTTCACAAAGAGCTTGTCGGTGCGCGCATAGAGTTTCCAGTCAATGTGTCGGGTACTTTCGCCAGTATTGTAAAGCCGGTGCTCGGCAAATTCCACTGAGAAACCGTGAAAAGGGCTTTTGTGCAGGCCTGTAATAAAGCCTTCTACCACCTGCCGGGCCAA
This sequence comes from Cryomorphaceae bacterium, assembly GCA_036751905.1. GTDB lineage: Bacteria > Bacteroidota > Bacteroidia > Flavobacteriales_D > Cryomorphaceae > T3Sed10-241. The sequence goes on along the minus strand of DAIOTP010000267.1, from coordinate 395 downwards.
AAATTCCAGCTTGCTGAGGCTCTGATAGCGGTTGCGGTCAATGTTGAGAGACATGAAGGCGAAGGTACGAAGAATTAGCTGCTGGAGTAGTCGATGGTCACGAGCCACTGGTCACTGGTAAAAGGTCGCTGGCCGCGGGTCTATGGTCACTGCTGGAGCACTGACCATGCCCCAAAAGTATCCATTCCTGGCCCCAGCAATCCGCCCCTCAGCCAACCCGCTTGCAGCTTGTAGCTTGTAGCTTGTAGCTATTTTTGGCATCAACAATCCGCCCCACAGCCACCGCGCTTGTAGCTTGCAGCTTGTAGCTTGTAGCTTTTTTTTGGCATCGACCAAAAAAAAACCACCCTCGTTGAGGATGGTTTTTCAGTGGTGATCCCGCTGGGGCTCGAACC
>DAIOTP010000266.1:0-2489 GCA_036751905.1 Cryomorphaceae bacterium | reverse complement strand
ATGCCATCGATTCTGATTTCACCAAAATAATCCTTGGGGGCAACTTTTCTCAAGTGCTCGGGCAAACCCGCAATCATTTGGCTGCCATAAATATATCCACCGGACAACTGGCTCCATGGAATCCGAATGTGAGCACAGGTGCCAATGATTATGTGGCCTGCTTTGCTTCGAGGGGCGACACCTTATTTTTAGGGGGCAGATTTACGTCGATAAGTAGTCAAAACCGTTCCAATGCGGCTGCAGTGAAAAAGTTTGGGGCTGAACTCCTTCCATGGAATCCAACTTTCGACAATACCGTTAATGGCCTCGCGCTTTATCATCAAAAAGTGTATGCCGCCGGAAATTTTCTAAATGTCAATTCCCAGCCCCGTAGAAGCTTCGCAGAGCTTAATTTTGTCAATGGTGACCTCAACGATTGGTACCCCTTTGGTACCGCTACAAGTGGGTTCTATGACAATGCAGTATATGGTGATTACCTCGTTACCTTAGGACTAATTACAGAGCTGGATGATTTGGCCTACACCGGCTATCTCAGCTTTGACCTTGACCCACCCGTACCCTGTCTTGCCTCAGGAGGAACACTCACCACAGCTACTGCCAACCGCAGTTTTTGCGTTGGTACCGGCGTTAGTCAAGGCATTTTGGTTTCAGCAGAGGGTTCCGTAGGCTCCTTACAACGTTGGGCACTCATCGATGATGCCGGAAATGTGGTTGCAACCCGACCTGGCAATTCGGCATTTAACCTCGATACCTATCCTGCTGGCAATTATAGTATACGCTATATGCGCTACGAGGACAATGTAGACCTCAGTGGCGTGACCAACGTTAACCAAATTGCAAGTTTACAAGGCTGCTATAGCGTGGCTTCCAATGCCATCAACCTATTCCTCCGCGAAAAGCCAGAGGGAGGTAATTTGACTGCGCTCAGCCCTACCACCATTTGCTCTGGAGCGGCAGCATTTGTTCAAGTAAGCCTTGCAGGAAACACGGGTCAATTTGGCCGATACGGAATTGTGGATCCCAGCGACGGTTTTCGCGTGGTAAGTACCCAAAGTACGAACAATTCAAACATCAATTTTAGCGCTTTGGCTTCGGGTACGTATGCCATAACCCACCTGAGTTTTCAACAAGGTGTCAATATCGCTGGTGTCGAATTTCCCAATGACCTTGTGGGATGTTATGCCCTCACTCCACCACTTCAGGTCACAGTTCAGGACTGCCCTGCACTACTGCTCCATGCCGCCCCCAATCCAGGGATAAGCCATACCACCATAAGCTTTACCCTTCCGAAAAATGAGCAGGTGCGTCTCGACGTGTACGACATCAGCGGACGCCTCGTGCAATCGCTCTACCGGGGCGAGGCCTCAGCAGGTATAGAGCACCGCCACCATTTCGAAGCAAGCCACCTGCACAATGGGGTATACCTTGTGAGGTTGAGCACCCCGCTTGAAGTGGTCACCGAGAAATGGCTGTTGGCACGCTGAAATGCACAGAAGGTGCTTCATTTGGATGGCTGGGGTCTATGAATGGTGCTTGCAAAAATCTGTAATTTTATCTGATTGGAGGCTAGGCCATAGGCAAGATAAAACCTGACCATAAAGCCTTATTTTGATAGCTGAAACAGTCTATAAAGCGCCTTAAAATTTTGCATACGTGCTAGGGGCAAACATGGAAAAATATTGACTGACAGCTTTATTGTCGTTTATCGGCTGTCTTCTCTTTTGGAAGAGCACCAAATTTTGATCTTCCTCTAGGACAATGTCGAATTGGCAAGGGTAGCCGGTTTAGGCATACCATAGAACAGTGTTGACCTCAACGTGCATGCATCGCACGAGGCGAATGCACTAGAGCTTGTAGAAGGGTTCAGGAGCGCAGATGCAATTTGATGAAGGATTCACTGAAGTGCACAGCCGCTCCTCTCCCTAAGTGCATGGCAATAAGCCAGCTGCATGCAAAGCATATGCACCTGCCAGCATGGCCTATTATTGGCACAGTGCCTACCCGACAAGATCACACTTTTCGTGGAGGCAGGTCAAAGGCAATCGCATCATGCTCGAAGTGCCCATGGTGGGCCCCATCGCAAAAAGGATTGTTTTTTGAAAAACCACATCGGCAAAGCCCCAAAACAGTGTTTCCCTGGAGTCCATACGCATCCCTGTGCATCCACTATTTCGAAATCACCTTCGACTTTTAAGGATCCATTTGAATTGACTGTAATTTTTGTTGTAGCTATGGTTGCTTGCTTTTTTGATTGAATTTTGCCTTCTGAGTAAGCAAAACGGACAAATAGCATGTCTATTTTTATGCATCATTGACTGTTACTATTTAAGCATGAACAAGGACTTTTGGATAGAGGAATGTGATGCAGTAAAATCTGAAATATCTTTGAAGATGCATTTATCAGGCAATCAATTTACGGCAGTCCACCATTTGCGGAAGTTTTAGTCGGGCTTTTTGAGGTTGAACGCCTCACCAATGATCAGAGTGAT
>DAIOTP010000265.1:0-2537 GCA_036751905.1 Cryomorphaceae bacterium | reverse complement strand
GCTCCCATCTGTCATCTTCGTGAAGGGAGGCCAGATCCTCATCGTTCGAAATGTGGTTGAGGTTGGTGTAGTTGCCTTTTTCGGCAATTTTGAACAGCTGTACGAAGGCCGAATCGGGTTGCTTGGCCAATGCCCAGGAGCATGCGGCATTGTAGCGGTCGTTGACAAGTCCTTTTCCACCGCGTGCAACAAAAGCTGCATTGTAGGTTTCGGCTGATTTTTGATAATTGCCGCTCTCGTACAAGGCCCAGGCTTCAGATACCAAATCTGAATATTTTTCAAGTTCCTGGCCATTGGCAAGTTGAACCACGAATAGAGCAAGAATAGATGCAACGAGGATTTTTCGCATTAGGACAAGTTTTGGGTTACTCAGGCAAGGTATGAAAAAATGATTCAAATCTTCTGCCGGACCGATCAAAGTATAGCCATGCCTGCGAAAAGGGACAGGGTGTAGGGTTTCTTCGTCAACCATACTTTTTCCAATGCAGTACCGGGCTGAAAATGGGCTGCTTGGACCAAGGTCATAGGCCGGAGTTGGCATCGCCCGCGCGACGCGAGCGGCGGCGGGAGTTTCGGGTCGAGTGTCAATTTGGGGTTTAATCGAGCGTATGACTTGTCCGCAGCTCTTCCCCAACTTTTGCCAGCTTTCGCAAAGACAATGACAAGCCGATGTTGAAAAAACCCAGTGAGAAAAGAGCAAGCGCTGTGAACACTATAATGGTAAAGCCTCCCAGCGCGGGGTTGAAAATGATAAGCACAGCGAATGTCGTACTAAGCAGCCCGCTGACAAGCAACCAGCCCCACTTCTCTTCTCCGTAGCGCCGCATGTCCGTGGCCAGACCGAGGGTAGCAAAGCCTTTCATCATGAAATAGAAGGCCACGAGCACTGGCAATACAGCCATAGTGATGCCTGGATAAAAAAACAGGATACATCCTACCACAAAATCAAAGATAGCACCAGTGAGGTGCCACCCCCAGTCGTCGATTTTGTCCTTGTTGGCTATGGCAAAAACCAGCGATGAGATGCCCGACACGAACATAAAAGCTGCGAAAAAAATGACCAGCGTCATGTAAGCCGAGGCGGGTGTGCGCAGCACCCACATCCCGAAGAGCAGGTACAATATGCCCAGCCCGAGTAGCAGCCACCAGTTTTTGATAATAAACTTACTTTTTTTTACCGCCGATTCGAAGCGGCTCTTTTTTTGTTGAATGGCATCCATGGTGATTGGTTTATGGTGGTCAAATATAGATTTTACTTTCGGAAATGATACTTGACAAGCCAGGCAGCCAAAACCAACGACTTATCGCGCCCTCACCTTATCCCAGCGCTTTATTTGCCATGTAGTAAAAGCGGTGCAGAGGAGTTGTCCATCGGTATCGTGCACGGGCACCTCGCAGGTGTGAAAAATGGCCTCCTCGGTGTCCAGAGGCCCGGTGATAAACTTTTTCGATTCATCGGCACTCATGCTGAAGCGTGCGAAGGCATCTTTGCGGGCCTGGTAGTGGTACTGTACCTCCAGTTTTTGCATGATGAGTCGGTACTTGCGGGGATCTACTTTGCGCAGCAGCACCAGTCCGCTGCAGAATTCAGCGGCCGTTGCCAGTCCGCAGGCGTGTATGCCACCAATGTGGTTGGTGTTGATTTTGCGGAGGTCAATTCGCGTGGTGACGGCCTCAGCCTCAACCTTGTGTATCCTTATGCCATGGGGTCTGTTGAAGCGAATGCCCATGCCCAGCAAAAAGTTGAGCTTGCGCATTGCCCAGCGGCTGTGCATCGCAGCGTCGAGTTCTAGAGCGAGATTAATTTTCAAGGAGTGGGGCTATGTTGGGTTTGCGGTACAATTGGCTTTTCAGCACTTTGCCATCTTCACGGTATATAGGTTTTCCATCGGCATCGAGTTTGCTCATGTTGCTGGCCTGAATTTCACAGAATACTGCCTCCATTTTGCCATGCAAGCCATGGCGCAGCATGGTGCCGCAGAGGATGTAAAGCATATCGCCCAAGGCATCGGCCACTTCCACAAGATTGCCCTCAAGGGCTGCGTGCAGGTATTCTTCATTTTCCTCATGCATAAGGCGGTGCCTGAGCTGCACATCGTCCGGGCTTAAGGCTACGGTAGGGCTTGCTGCGTTTTCGATTCCAAAGGCATCGTGAAATCGCCTCACCATATCAATCGTTTCCTGAAGGGTCATGGGCTGTTTGGTTTGATTTTTTACGAAAGTACAGCAAGCAGGGCCTTGCGGCAAAATGAGTTATTAACAATCACGTACTGCGCTCATTAACACAATTTAACTGCATGCACCTGCACTTCGAAATTCAATATGCCCACATTTGCACCGCGTGGAAAAACCGCGCGATTTCCGTGTTTCCGGTAACAAAACCCTTATAAGCATTATTAATCGTTGATTATGAGTATTGAAGAGGCATCAACAGATCCAATTGCCAGCGCCACTGCTGCCAGCGATATACGTACACTCAATGCACGCATACAGCAGGAAAGTGCTTTTATAGAGCTCATTAGGCTCGAAATGGAAAA
>DAIOTP010000264.1:0-2568 GCA_036751905.1 Cryomorphaceae bacterium | reverse complement strand
GCCTGTCATTTCGACCGAAGGGAGAAATCTCCTGCTTTTAGCCGGACACCAGTGAATGAAAATGCTGACTAAAAAATTTGAAAAATAGCCAGGAATCCCATCAAGGCATTGACAGCACAATGGCCTTCAAAGCCATATGATCAGCGCTTCATACACCTTGATCGCATATGCAGCTGATGCCCTAAGCGCTTTACGGCAAATCTGATGAACGAATGGAAAGCCATTTCACGTAAAGTGGCCGCTGCAGCTGCAGCACCGCGCAAGGATGTATATGTGCGCGATAAGCAATTCCTGCCTTGCAAGGGGGGCATGTATGGGGACAAGACCCGCCCGACGGAAAAAACGTACTTTCGGTGCGCAGGCGGCTTCACTACTTCGCTCCGCGACCACGGAAGGGTGGGCCTGGAATGCGCAGAAGCAGTTACGTTTGTTGTCAATTCCATGAAGAAGAAGGCCCTTTATATGCTCTATGCCATCAAGCGTAGGTGGTCCATGGGTAAGCTGTGGATAGCGAAACGGCTGGGCTGGGTAGGCGCTGTAATGGTGACGCCTTATCAAGGTTTTGGGAATGGGAATGCGCTCTTTTTTCTCTGTAGGGTGATCAAGGACCGGGGCATTGGCGCCTCGCAGGTTGACGACAGCAGCTGGCGCAATTTCAGAAAGATGTACAAGCGATTCATGACTTTGAAAATACCCGGGGTGCGGGTGGAGGCACGCTTTGGCGGCTTTGCGCAAGTGGCTACCACCGATGCCGAAGGGTATTGCGAATTCAGGATGGTACTGCCCCAGCCTGTGTCGGGACGCAATATGTGGCAGCAGGTGCAGCTCAGCCTGCTTGATGAGGTGGTGAAGGGGCAAGCGGCTCCGGTGGTGCATGCGCAGGTATTTGTGCCCTCGGCTGCGGTGGAGTTTGGTGTGATTTCCGACATTGATGATACCGTGGTGCCCACAGGAGCCACCCGCTTGTGGGAAATGTTGAAGACCACTTTCCTCGGCAATGCCTACACGCGGGTGCCTTTTCCCGGGGTGGCGGCTTTTTATCAGGCATTGTCGAAGGGATTGGTAGGGCGTGAGAACAACCCTTTCTTCTATGTGTCGAGTTCACCGTGGAATTTGTATGATTTTTTGCGGGAACTGATGACTTTTCATCATTTGCCGCAAGGCCCCCTGATGCTGCGCGACATCGGATTGTCACGGGAGCACCTGATTGCCGGCAGCCACACCGCGCACAAGTTGCTGCAGGTAGAGCGGATATTTAACCTCATCGACGACATTCCCTTCATCCTCATCGGCGATTCGGGGCAGCATGATGCTGAGATCTACCTGCAGGTGGTCAGGGATTTTCCCGGAAGGGTGAAGATGGTGTACATCCGCGATGTGGATCCGGGCAGCCATGACCAGGTGCTGGGTACAGCCGCCGAATGCGCCCGGCTGGGGGTGGAAATGATGCTGGTGCGCAATACCCTGGAAGCCGCGCGGCATGCCGTAGGGAAGGGCTGGATTCTCGAAGCCGATATCGCCGAAATTGCAGAGGAGAGGCAGGAAGATGAAGACATGGCGCAATGATGAATGGGCTGGGTTAGGGCGCCGCGCTGAGGACAAAAGTATTGCACAACCTTTTCAGAAAATAAAGCATTTCATTCGTGTCCGATCAAATTCGGTTATCGAAGCAGGAGATTTCTCCCTTCGGTCGAAATGACATATAATCAAGGTATTAATTGGGAGGGTAGGGGTTGATTTTGTGGGCGGCGTAGCCGCCCACAAAATCAACCCCTACCCTCCCCAAAACCCTCTAAGCGCCTGTCATTTCGACCAAAGGGAGAAATCTCCTTTATTTAGCCGGACACCAGTGAAAGCATTTTATAAATTCCGGATCAGGCGGATGCCCGAGCTGAAAAAGAGTAAGCCGAGGATGCCGTATACCAGGAGCGGACGCAGGTTGGTGGTGTCGTTCAGGTAGAGCACAGCTGCGTATATCAGGCCCGCTGTGCCGAGCACAGTGAGTAAGGCGCCGAAGGTGCTTTTGAGTTTCATGTCCGAAAGGTATCATTATTTTGGAAACGAAATAGCGCGCTGCAGGAGTTGCATGTGTGCAAGATGGCGACTTTGTTGGCCGCCAGCGGCAGGTGCATGCAGTCCGCAAGGGTTGGGTGGCCGTTGTAGCAGTTTTCCCCACCTGAATCCCCAATTGAGTGCAAGTGTTCCCTTTCGGCAAAAATCAATGGGTGGGGGAGTAAGTGTGTTGGGAGTCTGGTATGCCATTGCATAGCATTTATTTAAGTCTGTAAAAGTAATGGTTGAGCAAGCGTGCCACAGGCGCGTGGCATGCTGGCACCGTTTTTTCTGTACAAAGTCCATACCCAAGCGCCAGCCATGATCAACCCGATACCAATACTCCTTTCCATAGGGCGGGGTACAGTGATGCTCATCGGGGCATGGTGTGCCTTTACGGCAAATGTGGCTGCGCAATCCAAGCTCCTCTGGGGCGAGGTGCAGGCGGAAAAAACAGGCGAAGGCAACTGGTACTACACCGGCACGGCCACCTGGAGGCAATCGGTATCAGAAACT
>DAIOTP010000263.1:0-2595 GCA_036751905.1 Cryomorphaceae bacterium | reverse complement strand
GGGGCCAGGGTGACATCCACTTCGGTTTCAATGTGTCGCGGGTGTTTACGCTGAAAGAACGCAAGCGACCTGACCAGTAAGGCCTTCGGGTAAATCGAACGAAAGAATACCTGAAAATATATCCTTCAGCGACAGGGATGTGCTTCCCTGCCGATGAAGGAAAATTCCTGATTTGGAATCAGTTTTTTGTCTTGCAGGTGCTGAGGCCAAAAGGAGCATACAGCGGGCAGAAACTCACAAAGCTGGTGAGGAGAAAAACGGCCCCCAGGATAAGCAGCACCAGGCCTATGGTGCCAGAAACGGTGCCTGTAAAGTAAAGCACTGCAAAAATGATGGCCGCCAGAATGCGGACGATGCGGTCGGTGGATCCCATGTTCTTTTTCATAATGAAGATATTAAGCGTTAAACCATTCGACGGCGACTACCAGCGCTGTAATGACCGCAATGCAGAGGATGCAAATAAGGGCAAAGCGGAGGATGTTGCGTGTAGTCCCTGTCATGTCTGTGCAAAGGTGCGATCACCTCAGTACAGCAAGCGGTGACTGTGGTTACTGCTCCAGCAATTCCACGGAATTGGCGTGCTGCCTCACCTTCCCTTCGTGCTCCAGGCGCTTCATCACGCGGCTCACAACTTCGCGTACGGTGCCCAGCTCATTGGCTATTTCCCTGTGCGACATGTGCAGGGGATTGTTTCCCGTAAGGCTTACCTTTTCGACCAGGTAGTCGAACAGGCGCTTGTCCATCTTGTCGAAGAGCACGTGTTGCACAGTGTCGAGGAGCTCTGTGTAGCGCTTGTTGTAAAGCTCGAAAAAGAGTTCGTTGAGTGCTGCATCCGACTTCAGAAGTGCAGGAAGCCCATCAGCGGGAAGCAAATACAGCTCCGTGTCAGTCTCTGTCACCGCGTACACTTTGCTGGGTGACTGGTGCAAGGCCGCTGCGAAGGACATGACGCATCCCTCCCCCTCCCGGATGTAGTAGAGCAGTAAATCACGCTCCTCGTAGCGGGCAAATACTTTGACCAAGCCTTTCACTACCAGTGGAACACCACGTACATACTGTCCTTCACGCAGCAAGGTATTTTGAGCAGGCACCTGAATCACTTCCTTGGGCCCTGCGTTGCGGATCAATAGATTAAATGCGGATTGTGCACGTGTAAACGGTTCCTCGTTCATAAGGTGAAGTTAATTATTTTGAGAACGCACGGTTCATGGAGCATGTCTTTGCTTCCTTCACGGAAAAAAGGCTGCAAGCTGCTGAAAGCAGTGGAACAGCTTTGATGAAATGGCCCGATATTTGGCTGACGCAATGTTCCAATCAAATTCCCTTTGCAACCAAAAAACTGATGACCTACCCGACATGAAAACGACCACCTTGCTTATCATACTAACAGGACTTCTCTCATTTGCAGAAGGGGCGGCCCAAAACACCCGACAGTACACCCTTTATGTGAACAGCCACAGGGCGCAATGCCAGGGCGAAGCCCTGATGAACTGCCTGGTGGTGCGCAAAGATACCCTCGCCGGCACCCCATGGGAATGGATGCACACCCACATCGAAGGTTTTGACTATAAGCCGGGATACCTGTACACCCTTCGCATTGAGGAGGAAGACCTCCCAAGGCATAAGGTGCCTGCCGATGGCTCTTCCAAGCGCTACCGCCTGCTCAAGATGATCGACAAATCGCCCGACCTGCGCTTGCGCATCAATGACCTTTGGGTGCTTACGCAAATGAAAGGGGAGGATGTGGATGGCCTGATAGGCCCTGAGCGGCCCTACATGGAATTTCACATAGCAGAGATGCGCTATATGGGAATGGATGGCTGCAACCGCTTTGAAGGAAGCATTGAGCGCTTGGACCACAACACACTGGGCCTTGTGTCTGGGGCAGTTACCGAAATGCATTGTGGCAATGAGCAAATTTCAGCGCCCTTTCGCGCCCAGCTGGGGCAGGTGCGCGGCTATGAGATCGGCGGTAGGCACCTCGTGCTCACCGACAAAAGCGGAGCAGAATTGCTGAGATTCAAAAAGGTGGATTAATTTTACAATATGCAAGCTGGTTATAAAACAATTCTGACCGCGGTTATGCTGGGCCTCCTGACCGGTTGTAACTCTTATCAACCCGTTGATGAAAGTGATTCGACTCCAAAGGAGGGGACATCAAATTTCATTGAGGCCCAGAATTTCCTCCCTGGCGATGCCATCATAGGCTGCTGTTGCATCATGTATTTGGATGGCGAACCTCGCACCGAAGGAGCATGCATCTACGCCGAGCAGGTCGGAATGCCTGGGTCACGTTTTGTGCTGATGCAATTAAACGGAAACTTGCAACGATTCGACGTAGATAGCCTTGTAATTGAGGATGCCATAGGTGTCAAGGAAACCTTCTTTTCAGGAAATGGATACAAGGGCCATGCCGCCTTCAAAGAAACTGATCGCACCGAGCCCGAAGCGCGCGCGCAGCTTGGCACTATCTCGCTGAGCCATTCGAATGGAGGCGAACAAGTGCTCGCGGTGCGCGGTATGTGCGGCTGCTGAGTGAGGGCCCAAAAAAAGTGCCCCTAAAATTCGTGGCTTTCAAATTTCGTTTTTGATTTT
>DAIOTP010000262.1:0-2639 GCA_036751905.1 Cryomorphaceae bacterium | reverse complement strand
AGCTGTTTAACAGTATTGCTTACCCAAAATGGGGCTGCAAAGATAATAGCTTTTCTCAAATGCACAAAAAAGGCGCGCATCTTTCTTCGGGCATTTCCACTGCAAGCGGCAGTATGGCCTCAGGAAGAGCGCAGCCTTCCATGTGGGCCATCATTCCAGCTGCGGGGAAAGAAAGCCCCCACTTCGCAGCATCACTCCCTTCGGGTAAACGAGGTCTTGCAGAATACCTGCAGCTCCGCTGGGCATTTGCCCTACGGAAATTGAAATTGGACTCATAAATAACAACACTGCTGAGAAGTGACCGAGCAGGGCGTATGCACCGCTCCGCTGGGCATCCGCCCTTCGGAAATTGAAATTGGACTTATAAAAAACTGCGCTGCGGTGAGGTGGCCGAGAAGGGCGCATGCCCTCTGTCTGACCTATTCCAAAAATTAAAAGACATCATCATCTTCAAGTTGGTAAAGCAGTTCCGCAGGGCGAATTCCCTGCGGAGCGTGTCCTTTAGCGCCATCATCCAACCTGCAGGGCACAACAAGCTTTCACTTCCCTACATTGCTCTCAGCGATCATTTGCTTGGCGGCCTCGCGGTTTTCGGGTTTAACCCGTCCCCACATGTGAGCATTGTGGTTATGCACATAAAGCACGTGTACATTTTCGGAGGGATGGCGCTTGTGGTAACGGTGTACCGTCTTGAACAACTTTCGCGATGGCCTGATCATGTATCGATTAAAAAACAGGACGACATAATAATCGGCTTCAGGCAAGCTGCCTGTGGCGAAGCTGCTGCCATCAAGCGGATGCAGATGCCCCAGGAAGAAGGACAGACTATCGTCGCCCACCTCCTTCAAGTCAGCGATGGGGCGGGGTGGAAAATGGTCAAATGCACCTTCTACATTCCATCGTATGGGAATAGCCAGATAGCAATTGACCAGCTTAAAAATAGCTCGCCCACCCCCGTCGAAGTACCGGACCTGTACGGGCTGTAAATCATCCGAAGTATGCTTCCATATCGGTTTAAGGGCCAAGCTGTCTTCTTTATTTTTAGCGCCTTTCGGAAAAACGCGTGCAACCTCATCCTTGTATCTCGCCCTCACTGCCCGATCATAAGTTGCCGTGTCTAGTGCAAAGGCCTGCGCTGATGGCACCCCTTTCTTTTCGAACTCCCGGGCCACCTCCTCATCTGTCATCCATTTGGGCCGGAGATCCACGCCGGCAATGGTGCGGTACACCACCCTGCAGCCCATGGATGCGCAGACAGCAATTGCCAGTATGGAGAGCAACAGCCATCGAAGCACGCTGCGTCCCCTTGCTTTTATTTGCGGTAAGCTATGCATCCTGAAGCACCCCGAGCTCCTTGCCAATTTTGGCGAAAGCCGCAATGGCCTTGTCAAGGTGCTCCCTGCTATGAGCTGCCGAAAGTTGCACGCGGATACGCGCTTTGTCTTTGGGCACCACAGGGTAAAAGAAACCGATAACGTAAATGCCTTCCTGAAGCAATTTGTCGGCCATGACCTGAGAGAGTTTCGCATCGTAAAGCATCACGGGCACGATGGCACTCTCACCGGCCACCATGTCAAAGCCGAGCTTGTTCATGGCATCCTTAAAGTACTTCACATTGGCTTCGAGCTTGTCGCGCAGGGCGTTGCTATGGTTCAGTATATCGAGCACCTTGATGGAGGCCCCTACAATGGCTGGGGCAAGGCTGTTGCTGAACAGGTAGGGCCGCGATCGCTGCCTGAGCATGTCGATGATTTCTTTGCGGCCGGTGGTATAGCCTCCCATGGCCCCTCCCAGGGCTTTGCCGAGGGTACCGGTGATGATGTCGACCCGGCCCAGCACGCCGCAGGCTTCAGCAGCACCGCGTCCATTCTCGCCGATGAATCCGGCGCTGTGGCACTCGTCCACCATCACGAGGGCATCGTATTTATCTGCGAGGTCGCAGATGCCTTTGAGGTCGGCTACGATGCCGTCCATGCTGAACACCCCATCGGTAACGATGAGCTTGAAGCGGGCACCGGCATCTGTGGCGGCGATGAGTTGCTGCTCGAGCTCGGCCATGTCGTTGTTGGCATAGCGGTAGCGCATGGCCTTGCAGAGCCGCACCCCATCGATGATGCTGGCGTGGTTGAGGGCATCGCTGATGATGGCATCCTCAGCGCCGAGCAGGGGTTCGAATACGCCAGCGTTGGCATCGAAGCAGGCGGCGTACAATATGGTATCCTCGCAATGGTGGAAGTCAGCGAGATTTTGTTCCAGCTGCTTGTGGATGTCCTGCGTTCCACAAATAAAGCGCACCGAGCTCATGCCGTATCCGCGCTCGTTGAGGGCGTCTTTGGCGGCTGCCACCACATCGGGATGAGAAGAGAGGCCGAGGTAATTGTTGGCGCAGAAGTTGAGTACCCTTTTGCCATTGACTGTGATTTCGGCGCCTTGCTCGCTGGTGATGATGCGCTCCCGCTTAAAAAGGCCTGCTTCCTGGATGGATTCGAGCTCTGCCTGAAGGTGTTCTTTGATCTTGCCGTACATGGTGGGTGGTGTTTGCTGCAAAAATAAGGCTTTGTTTGGAGGGGGGCGTGTATTTTAAATGAAAATGAATGAACAGATATGACATGGTCAGGCACGCGAATGGGCATTGACAA
>DAIOTP010000261.1:1316-2644 GCA_036751905.1 Cryomorphaceae bacterium | reverse complement strand
AAATTATCCAGGTGCTCGGAAAGGACCGCTACGGCGATGTGCCACAAAGCAATGCTTACATCCACGACGGCTTGCACCACAGGCATTGGGACAGTTGGCGTGAAGGCGTTTTCCAACACCTTGTACTTGAAAGCACAACGGGGGAAGCCCGACGCGATATCATGAAAGATGAGCCCTATGATTGTCCTACAGTGCCCTTTGGAGGGAGTGAGGACTACACATGGAGCCCTGATGGAAATACCGTGGTTTATGTATGTAAAAAACGCTTTGGTACTGCATACGTCAACAGCACCAATACCGATTTGTACGCCTACAATGTCAATACCGAAAGCACAGTCAACCTCACGGCCGATAATCCTGGATACGATACCCATCCAGCTTATTCCAAACAAGGCACCCTCGCCTGGCTCAGTATGGCCCGTGATGGTTATGAAAATGATAAAAATGATTTAAAAATACTTTTTGAAGGAAACACCATCAACCTTACATCCGCATGGGATGGCACAGTCGATGAATTTATATGGGCCAATGATGGCCGAAGTATATTTTTCATTGCGCCTGTTGACGGCACAAAGCAGTTGTACAGCGTGGGCATCCCTGACCGAAAAGGCAAAGCTGCCGGTGTAGCGCAAATTACAAAGGGGCAGTGGGATATTACAGGAATTGTAGCGCAACGCGGCGATGCACTTCTTGTGGGCCGCAGTGATATGAACCGCGCCAATGAATTGTACAGCGTTGATTTGAAGACAGGCGGCATGCGCGCGCTTACCAAAGTGAATGAAGCCTTCTATGCCGGTATCCACACCGGAAAGGTCGAGGCCAGGATGGTCCCCACCGCCGATGGAAAGGAAATGCTTGTGTGGGTGGCTTATCCACCTGATTTTGATTCTGCAAAGAAGTATCCTACGCTCTTGTATGCGCAAGGCGGGCCTCAATCGGCGCTGAGTCAATTCTATTCATTCCGCTGGAATTTTCAGGTGATGGCCGCGCAAGGCTATATTGTGGTAGCACCCAACCGCCGCGGTATGCCCGGCCACGGTGTGGAATGGAATGAACAGATAAGCGGTGACTGGGGTGGGCTCAATATGCAAGATTACCTCAGTGCCATTGACCACATCGCCAAAGAACCGTATGTGGACAATGACCGGATTGGTTGTATCGGTGCAAGCTACGGTGGCTATAGCGTGTTCTATCTGGCGGGTATCCATGAAGGACGCTTTAAAACCTTTATATCCCACTGCGGCATCGTTAATTTGCAGAGCATGTACGGCAATACCGAAGAGTTGTTTTTTGCCAACTGGGATATAGGCGGGCCCTATTGGGAAATG
>DAIOTP010000261.1:0-1306 GCA_036751905.1 Cryomorphaceae bacterium | reverse complement strand
ACCTAGCTTTCAATACACAGCTACAGCAAGTTCAATCCTATAGACAGGGTAGGTCTGTGGGATACGCCCATGTTGATCATACAGGGTGGTAAGGACTACCGCGTTCCGGATGGGCAAGCTTTCGAAGCGTTTACAGCTGCCCAGCAAAGGGGCATCAAAAGCCGCTTGCTTTACTTCCCTGATGAAAACCATTGGGTACTCAAGCCACACAATGCGCTGGTGTGGCAGCGCGAATTTTTCCGTTGGTTGAAAGAAACACTTTAAAATTCAGAACATTGCCTGAGGTAAAGATTTCGGCTGCCGTTATTACTTTCAATGAGGAGCGCAACATAGGCCGTTGCCTCGAAGCGCTGCAAGCGCTTGTTGATGAAATTGTAGTGCTGGACAGCGGCAGCACCGACCGAACACATGACATTTGCCTTGAGCACAAAGTGAAGTGGCACAGCCATCCCTTCGACGATTACGCCACCCAGAAAAACCGCGCCGCCGCCCTTGCAAGCCATGACATCATCCTCTCACTCGATGCCGATGAGGCCCCTTCAGCTGAGCTCTCAGCGGCAATACTTTCCGTAAAAAATGACTGGAGGGCCGATGCCTACCTCATGGACAGGCTCACGCAATATTGCGGCACCTGGGTGCGCCACTCGGGCTGGTACCCCGATACCAAGCTGCGGCTCTATGACCGCCGAAAAGGGGAATGGACCGGTCGAAAAATACACGAATCCATTGCCATGCAACAAGAGGCTGTGGTGAGCAAACTGCATGGCGATTTGCTCCATTACAGTTTTTATACCATCGAGCAGCACATGCAAACCGTGAACAGATTCTCCACCCTCAAGGCCGAAAAAATGCTGGAGGAAGGCAGAAGTGCCACATGGCTTGCTATGCTTCTTTCGCCGGGGATCAAATTCTTAAAGCATTACCTCGTTCAGCAGGGATTCAGGGATGGTAGGGCAGGCTTCCACATTGCAATCAATTCAGGCCATGGCGAGTATCTGCGGTATGCCAAATTATGGGAAATGAAAAGAAAAGCAAAGTGATGTCCAGTCATGAACGAATTGCCCGAAAGGCTGTTAAACGAGTCAATTTAACGCAATATGCGCAGCGCGTACACCATCATCATCATCGGGCTTAGTACCCAAATGTTCGCCCAAGTGGACAGTTGCCGAATCACGGAAGCATCAACTGTGCTTTTCAATGTGGATAACCTCTTGGTCAACACGGTGACAGGCCATTTCAAAAATATTGAAGGCGTGGCGCTTATCCATAGCGCTCAACCGGAGTCTTCATCCATTGATGTAAGGCT
>DAIOTP010000260.1:0-2647 GCA_036751905.1 Cryomorphaceae bacterium | reverse complement strand
TGTATTGGAACCAGATGATGAAGGGCAAGATTTAGGGAGTATTCTACCTGCCTGCATTGCATTGACTGGCTACATTGTACCTTCGCGCACCTATGCCAGCAAGTATCCTGCCTTACACCAGCCCGAATCAGGCCCTTTCGCTCGTTGAGTCCGGCCACAAGCTCTTCATACACAGCATTGCCTGCGCTCCTCAGGTACTCATAGCAGCGCTTACGGCCCGGGCGCAAAAGCTGCGCGGCGTAGAGATCTACCAGCTGCATACCGAAGGCGAGGCACCCTATGCCGCCCCGGGCATGGAGCAAAGTTTTCGCGTGAAGAACTTCTTCGTGGGGCACAATTTGCGGAAAGCAGTACAGGAAGGCCGTGCCGACTACATTCCCTGCTTCCTGAGCGAGGTGCCCGATTTTTTCCGGAAGGGTATCATACCCCTCGATGTGGTGCTGCTGCAGGTATCACCGCCCGACCGCAACGGCTACGTGAGCATGGGGCCCAGTGTGGATGCCAGCCTGGCTGCTGCCCTTTCGGCAAAAATGGTGATCGCCGAGGTGAACCCGCAGATGCCACGGACCGCCGGTGACGGGGTGCTGCACATCAGCCGCTTTGCTGCGCTGGTGGAAGTGGATTACCCCCTGCCACAGGCCCTACCCAAGCCCCTCAGTGAGGTGCATCAACGCATTGGCAAGCATGTGGCCGCGCTCGTGGAAGATGGTGCCACCCTGCAAATGGGCATAGGCGCCATACCCAACGCCGTACTTCGGGAGCTTATGGGCCACCGCGGCCTGGGCGTGCATACCGAGATGTTCAGCGATGGCCTCATCGACCTCATGGAGTGCGGCGCCGTGACCAATGAGCACAAGGCCATCCACCCCCACCACACGGTCACAGGCTTCGCTTACGGAAGCAAGCGCCTGTACGATTTTGTGGACAACAACCCTTCCGTTCGCTTCCTCGACATCACGTATGTGAACAATACCAACGTGATTCGTAAAAATCCCAAAGTCACCGCCATCAACAGCGCCATTGAGGTGGATCTTACAGGGCAGGGCTGCGCCGACAGCATCGGCACCAAAATATACAGCGGGGTAGGAGGGCAGATGGATTTTATGCGTGGGGCCGCAAAAAGTGAGGGTGGCAAGGCCATCATTGCCCTGTCCAGCACCACAAGCAGCGGGACGAGCAAGATCGTGTCGCGCCTTACTCATGGCGCAGGCGTGGTGAGCACCCGTGCCCACATGCATTATGTGGTCACTGAGTACGGGGTGGCTTACCTTTACGGCAAATCGATTAGGGAGCGCATTGCTGCCCTCATAGCCATATCGCATCCCGAACACAGGGAAGTCCTGGAAAGGGAGGCATTCGAGTGCTACAACCTTAAATAATAAGCTTGATTTGCTCAAAACACCCACTTTCAGAGCAATTGTTTTGAGGCTTTAGGGCGTTACTGAGATGCAGTGTAGGCTCATAATGTACTACGCATTTCAAGTTATCTGCGTGGTTGAGAATACAAAAATGATTGTTTTAAAAGTTTTCGTTGCGCATTTGGTTCAGTATATTTGGTCGAAATACCAATCAAAATTCTAGTCAAAATGAAAACAACTTTATCACTCGTTTTTTCGCTTTTTGTACTGCACAGTGGTGCACAATTTGTCAATGCCCAATTTGAGTTCAATAATTTTGGATGGCACCAAAATACCAATGGGCTTATGTTTTATGATGCCGTCAACCAAGCTCCGGGTATGGAAGTACCGCTTAATTCAGGGGTGTCGGCCATGTTTGCCTCTTCCCTTTGGATTGGCGGCCAAGATCCCATTGGCAATCTCTTTGTCAACGCTCAAACCTATTGCTTTGATGGTTGTGCCTACACTCCGGGCCCCTTGACTGTAGATGGAACGGCCTCAAGTGATCCGCAAACCGCCGCTGCCTTTGACCGCTTTTGGTCTGCAAGCCAGGCCGAAATTGATGTTCACCGAGCCTATTTTGACTGCCTCAACTCCCCTGATTGTGATGTGAGTACAGCATATCCTGATGGTTATACCATTCCCAATGATTTTTTGTCTTGGCCGGCCGAGGGTGATGTCGATGCCTTATATGCAGCGAATCTCGCTCCTTTTTATGATTACAATAACGATGGCGCGTACAATGCACAAGACGGAGACCACCCTGCTATTTTAGGTGACTTTTCCACCTTTTTTATTTTCAATGGACATACGCCAGCTTCGGAAATCACCAGCAGTATTACCGGATTCGAGATCCATGCCATGGTGTATGGCTTTGAAGCAGAAGAAGGTAATTTATACAATTCATTGTTTGTGCAATACAAGGTCATCAATCGCAGTACGGTTACTACGGCCAATACCTATTTCGGCATATTCAATGATTTTGATTTAGGCAACGGCAGTGATGACCGTTTGGGTACCGATGTGGCGCGCAGTACGGTGTACGTGTACAACGGTGCTGAAAATGACGGATCTTCGGCGTCCGGCCCTGGCTATGGTGATGACTTGCCGGTATTTGGAATGCGCATTTTGGGAGGTCCATTGCGCGACAGCGATGGAATGGACAATGCGCCGCTCAGTACCGACTATGATACCTACGGTGATCAAACCACCGGTTGGGGCGACGGTATAGCTGACAATGAGCGCCTCGG
>DAIOTP010000259.1:0-2673 GCA_036751905.1 Cryomorphaceae bacterium | reverse complement strand
CTCAATGGACAACTTTCTTACGCGCCTTGATTTTATAAAAGGTGATACTGCAGATTGCTATGTGCTCGGTGGCGGAGGTAATTGGATTGAGGTATGTGACAATGGACTAGGGCCGGATAAAGACTGGGAATTTGACAACTTGAATGTGTGGACTGGACACGGTCTCAACGGTTTTCCTGCCGGGGTTGTGGGCATAGGCGTTCAACCCTCCGGTATTGGAGTCGCAAAGCTGCATGTTCGTGCTACCAGTCAAAATCAAAATTTCTTGGGCAGCAAAGCAATACTGGCGGAGACTGTGCCAGTTGCAGGCAATTTTCTTTCTACAGCCATCGAACTTTCGCCTCGGGGTGGTACAGTTGTAAATTGGGGTACCCAGATGAGTTTGCCCGCTGTAACAGGGGGTGGTACATACGGCCATTCCGTTATAATGACATCATCTGAAAACGCAGCACTATGGGGTTTCCAAGCTGTTTTGAATGGCCAGCTCTCCAATGCTACTGCGATCAATTACGGTGGAGAATTCAACGTAAAGGGCGGGGTCAACTCACAGGGCACTTACGGGCTTGTGGCCTCGGCTGAAGGTGGTTTACAGGCCATCGGTGTAAATAGCGCTGCACCGATCAATAGTGGAATTAATTACGCTGGTTTTTTTAATGGCGACGTTTGGTACACAGGGAGTATCCAAGCGCCAAGCGATGAATCTCTCAAATCGGAAATTCAACCTTTGGAAAATGCCACAGAAAAGCTTCTACAATTGCAGCCCAAAAGTTATGTATATATGGAAGGTCATCCGCGCTTGAACTTGCCGTCTGGCAGCCAGTTTGGTTTGATCGCACAAGAAGTGGAGAGCGTCCTTCCCGATCTAGTAAATGATGTACATATTCCAGCCCGGTTCGACTCTTTGGGCAATCCTATAGAAGAAGTGTTGATTGTTAAGAGTATGCGCTACAACGATCTCATTACACTCTTAATTCAAGGTTTTCAGGAACAGCAACAAACGATTCAAGGTCAGGAATCACTCATCGGGTCTCAATCGGCTCAACTCGAAGCTCAGCAAGCTGCTTTTCAGGCATTGACTGAAGATTTATTGGGTAAAATTCAAAACCTTCAAGAAGAACTCAACTTGGCCAAGCTTGACATGAATGAGGCGAAGACGCGGATGCACGACTGTTGCTAAAACAAGCCGTCGGGGTGGCCTCAAGGAAATACTGGTCAAATACTTCTGAATCAAAACATCCCCAACCCCTTCAACGACCACACCCGCATTGACTTCACCCTACCCGAAGGTGCACAAGTGGTACTCGAAATCAGCGATAGCCAAGGCCGTAAGCTCGAAAAGCTAATGGATGGCCACATGGGTGCAGGCACACACAGCATCACCTGGGATGGCTCCCGTTACAGCCCCGGCATGTATTATTACAGCCTGTATGCCAATGGGCAGCTGCTTACCAAGAAGATGATTAAGCGGTAGTGGGTGAACTGTATCTATTGCCATAGATCAAGAGGGCAGCGCCACCGAAGCGCTGTCTTTTTTTTTTGAAATCGAAATAGTCCTTGCACACTTTCCGTGGGGTAGCACCTGTGATTCTCACACTGCTATTCCTCTACACAGTTACGCCGTGTAAAGCCGCTTCATGGCAGCAGTGATGATGTGCGGTAGTTGAGCCCAATAGCGGGCCTCAATTCCTCACAAGGTGCCCTCCACCAACCGCGTAATCAACGCCTGCTTGCTGATGCCAACGGCTTCAGCCTGTTGGGGTACGATGCTGTACTGGGTCATGCCGGGCACGGTATTGATTTCGATGGGGCGTATGCGGCCTGGCTCATATTTGTAGTCAATGCGCACCACCCCACGGCATTCGAAGACACGTGCTATGCGCTCTGATACGCGCTGGCAAAGCAGGTAATCGGCTTCGGGTAGAGGTGCGGGGGTAATTTCTTCTGTTTGGTCATAGCTATACTTGGCAGCAAAGTCGAAAAATTCCTTTTGGGTCACAATTTCAGTAATGGCCAAGGCCTGGTACACCCCACCCGTACACAACACGCCGCAGGTGATTTCTCGCCCGCCCATAAATTCCTCGATGATTACACTGCCACCCTTGCTGAAGGCGAGCTCAAGGGCGGCCGGTAGTTCATTGGCTTGCTTTACTTTGCTCACCCCAAGGCTGGATCCACCTTCGTTGGGTTTTACAAACATGGGGTAGCCCAATTCGTGCTCCAAGGCTTCCACATCCACCTCCTGTGGGTGGTGCAACAGTACCCCCCGGGCAGCATCAAAGCCCAATTGGCGAAGCATCCTACCGGTAAACAGCTTGTTGAAAGTGAGCGACAGGTTGAGCACACTGCCTGTGGTGTACGGCATGCCAATCACATCAAAATAGCCTTGAAGCTTTCCGTCCTCGCCGGGCGTACCATGGATCATTACGAGGCACACATCGGGGCGGTAGTTGACACCATTTTCCTCGTAGCTAAAATCTTGCTTGTCTATATCGCTCTCGCCATTTGCCGTAAAGGCATACCAGCGCAATGGACCAATAACGACTTGCACCGGGACAAAGCGGCTCCGGTCTATGTGCTCCATAACCATGGCGGCACTTTTCATAGACACTTCGGCCTCACCTGAATAGCCTCCACAAACGACTGCTACGCGTACTGACATTTCTTGTTGTTGAT
>DAIOTP010000258.1:0-2681 GCA_036751905.1 Cryomorphaceae bacterium | reverse complement strand
GAGTAGGAACCGCATCGCTCTGCACAATCTCAAGCAGGTCTATCTCTA
Source organism: Cryomorphaceae bacterium (assembly GCA_036751905.1). Lineage (GTDB taxonomy): Bacteria > Bacteroidota > Bacteroidia > Flavobacteriales_D > Cryomorphaceae > T3Sed10-241. Next base: position 2,633 of record DAIOTP010000258.1, on the reverse strand, counting down.
TGGTGCGGCATATGGCATCTAGAGCCACATCGGTTTTCAAATTGTCAAAAGGATTGGCCAAGACCTTACCCAGCACATAAATTTGAAAAAACATCCAGCCTACCAGTATGGTAATTGGAAAGATGAGGTATGACTCATTTAAATCAGAAAGCATTTGTACAATGCCAAATGGGAATATGAAAATAAACAAGTTGAGAAATGCAAGCGTGTAGTATTCATATGGACGCGGCAATGGGGTATTCTTGATCCGCTCACAGCGCCCCTGCAAATCGGTGATCCTGGTCAGGGTATCATCCATCTGGATGTAGCTGAATGTGTCGAGCTGCTCCCAGGCATTGAGCTCTTTGATTTGATCACCCTGCAACATAGCAAGCCAGGTTACTTTGTTGGTTTTTTTCATGATCAGGGCAAATTCCTGATCATTTATAAAAATAGCGACTGATTTACGCCATACTTCCTCATTTTCAGTTTCGCGCAATTGCAGCCGCAATGCATTGCACCATGCCAGTTGGCGCTTTACCACCTGCACGCTGTCGGCCCAAAGCTGGGGTGGCACATTCTTGGGGTCAACAATGGTAAGCACCTGTCGGGCCAGGGTGCGGCTCTCATTGACGATGCCCCCCCATATTTGTCTCGCTTCCCACCAGCGCTCATATGCTGAGGAAGTTTTGAAACCCAGAATGATGGAGAGCGCTGTACCCAGTATGGCCACAACACCTATGGGTACCTGTACGCCCGAATCACCTATATTCTTGTAGGCCACAAGCGCTATGGCCGCTGACATAGAGCTAAAGATGATATTCTTCCATGAATACCTTACAGCGGTAAAAATATTAAACGTCTTACGAAGTATCATGCGTTCATCCCAATCTTTGTTCAGGCGCAAACTTAATTATAAATGCCTTAAGCGCGCTGCTTGTTCAGCTTAACCGCACAAAAAGCGTGGAAGAAAAACCAAAAGTGGAATTGGAAACGAATTTAACACAGGCTTATTCTTGGCATGTTACCTTGCGCAAAATTTTAGCGGCATCAACATGAAGCAATTTATTTTCGTCTTTACCCTAAGCGTATTGGTGGGGTGTGGAGCACCGTCGCCCCCCCAAAATGACGACACCAACAACCATGGAAAAATTGGCAATGAACGGCTTGCTGTGGCCTCAGGCCCCATGAATGGCTACAGCGAGATGCGCGAAGCTGCCGTGTGGATACAGCTTACAGAGGCAGCTGAGGTGCAGCTGCACTACTGGCCCGATACAGCACCCGAGCAGGTGTACCGCAGCGCCGCCGTGGCTACATTTGCCGAAAAGGCATACACCGCACAGCTTACAGCCACTGAGGTGGAGCCGGGTGGCCGCTATGGCTACCGCATTACTGCAAATGGCAAAAATGTGACGGATGGCCGTGAACTCTACTTCCACACCCAGAAGCTATGGCAATACCGCACTGATCCGCCCAACTTTACGATAGCTGCCGGCAGTTGTGCTTACATCAATGAATCTGGGTACGACCGCCCTGGCAAAAGCTACGGCAAGCGCTACGAGATATTCGAAGCCATGGCCGATGCCCAACCCGATATGATGCTATGGCTTGGCGACAATATATACCTCCGCGAGGTAGACTGGTTTACAACCACCGGCATGCTCAAAAGGTACAGCCACGCACGCGCTCTGCCCGAAATGCAGCGCCTGCTCGCCACAGGCCACCACTATGCCATATGGGACGACCATGACTACGGACCCAATGACGCCGTAGGCACCTGGATCCACAAAGACAAGGCACGCGATGCATTCAAACTCTTCTGGGCCAACAATGGCTACGGCCTCGACGGGCAAGGCAGCATTACCAGTGCATTTCAATTCAATGACATCGACTTTTTTCTGCTCGACAACCGATGGCACCGCACTGATTACAATCTAAAGACTGTGCCACACCAAATTTTGGGCAAAGAACAAATTGACTGGCTGGTCCAAAACCTGGCTTACTCGCGCGCTCCTTTTAAGATAATAGCCGTAGGTGGACAGGTGCTCAATGATGCAAAAGTGTATGAAAACCACGCCAACTATCCCGAAGAACGCAAATACCTCCTGGACCGCATCGCCGAGGAAGGGATCAAAGGGGTGATTTTCCTCACCGGTGACCGCCACCATACAGAGTTGTGCAAAGTAGTGCACAAAGGCATACCCATGTACGACCTTACCCTATCGCCGCTGACTTCAGGCACCCACGAGGGTGGCGATGCGAAAACCACCACGCGGGTGGAGGGAACCCTGTACAATGAAACCAATTTTGGCCTCATCGAGGTCAGTGGTCCGCGCAAGGACCGCGCCCTCACCATGCGCGTGCTGGATGTGGAAGGCAAGGAAGTATGGCGGAAAGTGCTGAGCGAGAAAGAATGGGATTGAGTGCTTCCGTCTAGCTTATGGCATGGCGCCATGAGCACGCAAGCCATGAGGATCGCGACGCGGCTTGTGTATAGCCCCGTACAGCCGCACTCCCGGCTTGCGTCAGGGCAAACAGATCATAGCAACAGCCCCGGCGGGGCTACATAGCCCAGCCCAGCGAAGCCCGTACTGGGGTATTGACGGACTCCCTGCGGTCGGAAAGGCAAAGCCCTGGAAGGGCTGCATATCTCA
>DAIOTP010000257.1:0-2683 GCA_036751905.1 Cryomorphaceae bacterium | reverse complement strand
TACGCTTGATGCAACGTGACGCATAAGTCCTGCTTCACCTCCCGGAAATTCAGGCATGATGCCGCCCATTTCTATAAATTCTTCAATCGATTTCGTCAAAGCAGGCAAAGAGTCTTTGGGTAAATACTTTAGCTTACTGAAATCTCTCACACGCGTTAGTTCACCTTCTTCACTGTAATAGCGCCATGTGCCCGTAGGTATGTCGCCCTTGTATAATTTTTGCTGGTAAAGCTTGTTAGAAGGGTAGTAAAAGATTTGGCGCTCCAAAACACCATCGTCAAGTAGTTTTTCTTCCAAACGTAGATCCACTTTGTGTGGGGGTACATCCTTAATTTTCTTACCCGACTTTATAAATCGCTCAACAGCATCTTGTCCCTCACAGCAAAGGCTGCTTAGCATGAGCGCAGCAATGAGGAGTGGCAAGGGCCAAAAATGATTACATGACTTCATGGGTGCCAAATATACCCTCAATCAGATAATCATTTTCTTTTAAACGGCGTTTTGATCATTATTTACGAGTATTTTCTACGCGGCCCTGATAATTCCAGTGGCTTATGAAATGGACATGCCCCCCCTCACTTCAAGCTCCCTGCCTTCGCCATCATTTTGCTGGGGCTTTCGCCAAAATAGGCGCTGAAGGAGGTGGTGAAGTAGGATTGGCTGCTGAAGCCGCATGCGTAGGCCACTTCAGTCACGTTGCCTTCATTGTACATGAGCATGTCTTTGGCCTTTTCGAGCCGCACCATTTTGATGAAGTTGCTGGTGGAAAAGCCCGTGTAGGTGCTCAGCTTGCGGTGCAGCTGGCTGCGGCTCACGCACATGTCGGAGGCCAGCTCATTTACTGAGTAGTTGGGGTCGCCTATGTGTGCTATCACCAGCTCAATGGCCTTGTTTACATAGGCATTGCTGCTTTTGATGCGCTCTCCGAAGCGCGCACTGCCTTTGAGTTTGCCCACATAGTCGTCTTTTTGCTTGTGGAAGGTGGCCAGCAGGTTGTGCAGGATGAGCTTGAGTTCCTCAGGGCTGAAGGGTTTCACCAGGTAAGCATCGGCGCCCATTTGCAAGCCCTGGAGGCGGCTTTCCAGGCTCGATTTTCCAGAAAGGAGTACCACGGGAATGTGCTGCAACAGCGTATCTGACTTGATAGCTTTCAGTAGCTCAAGCCCGCTCAGCACGGGCATGAGCACATCGCTGAGCACCATGTCGGGGGCGTGCTCTCTGATGAGGGCAAGCGCTTCCTCGCCGTTGCCGGCGCTGCGTATGTCGAAGTCGCTCTCCAGGATGGATTGCATAAATTGGAGCATGTCTGCATCGTCCTCACACAGCAGGAGTTGGAACCGGCCCTCCGCTGCTTGCTCTTCGCTCTCAGCGGGGTTGGAGGCCGGACTTACAGGGGCAGCGGCCTTCTGCAGGGGCAGGGCAAGGCTGAATTTGCTGCCCAGGCCGGGACTGCTCTCAAGGCTGATGCTGCCGCCCGCCAGCTCCAGCAGCTCTTTCACCATGGCCAGACCTATACCTGTGCCCTGCACACCGCGGTGCTCCTTGCGGCGGTAGAAGCGCCTGAACACCTTGCGCTGTTCCTTTTCGGGAATGCCGGGACCATTGTCCTGTACCATCAGCACCAGTTGACCATCGTTGAGGCTGGCTTTTATCTCAATACGCGCAGCGTTAGGACAGTACTTGATGGCATTGCCCAGGAGGTTGTGAAGGGCTTTGTCCAGCACATCGGCACAGAAGGTGTAGGGTTCATCGGGAAGCGTCAGTTTGGTCTCCAGACTTATTTGTTTATCGGCGGCTTCGGTGGCAAAGGCTTCAAGGCTTTGCATGATGAATGGCCCGAGGGCACCAGTTTCGAATTGCACGCTGTATTTGCCCTGCTCAATTTTCGAGGCATCGAGCAGTTCATCGGTGAGCCTGATAAGGCGCTGCGCATTGCGCTCCATCAGGGGCAGGTGACGGGCGGCTTCGGGCCAGGTGTCTGCACTTTTGCGCAGTTCCTCCAAGGGAGCGCTGATGATGGTTACCGGGCTGCGTATATCGTGTACAATGTTTTCGAGCATGCGCAGTTTTTCACGTTCGTACCGGCGGGCCTGCTTTTTGCGAAACAGCACCAGCACCAGTGCAAAACCCAGGGCGAGAAGCATCAGGAGGCTCACGAATAATATAAGGTAGTACCTGCTTCGCGCCTGCTCCTTGAGCAATTTCACCTCGTCAATTTCTTGTTTTTGCCGGGCTATTTCCTGCTCTTTGGCGGCGGTTTCGTATTTGATTTGCAGCTCATCTATGGCCTTTTGCTTTTCGGCCTCGAAGGTTTCTTCGAAAATTTCGAAGTGCTTTTCCTTGTAGGCCAATGCGTTTTGGTAATCGCCCATGTCCTTGTAGGCACTGCCCATCATGGCATAAACTCCCATGCGGTACTTGGCATTTTGAGAGTGTTCAAGGGCCTGCTCCGCTTTTTTGAGTTCGGTGATGGCCCTGGCGTTATTGCCCTGGTGAAAGTAAAGTTCGCCCAGGTTGTGGTAGCCGGCTATCACGTTGTCGTGTATGCCATACTTCCCGGCAATGTCAATGCCCAGCTGGTAGTAGTGCACCGCTGAGTCGAGGCTGGTATTGGTTTGTTTGAATATGGCTCCCAGGGTGTTGTAAACGCTGGGGAGGTATTCGTCCTTGCTGTTTTGCTTCA
>DAIOTP010000256.1:0-2692 GCA_036751905.1 Cryomorphaceae bacterium | reverse complement strand
CCATACCAAGCTTAATAGTTTCTCCGTGAGGATAGGCTTGCGGTGAAATCCACGACCCATCACTAGCGGTGTAGACACTATCAATACCGTTAGCATGACCAATAACCACAAGAGCGTTCTGGGCAGGTTGAATCTCAACAGCATCAGGATGGCCATCACCAAGCTCACTCACAAGGCCACGAACATAACGAGAACCAATACGCGGATCAGGATCCATACGATCCAGATACGCGATTTGAGGAGTATTGTTTCCAGGAGTAACAGTAAACGTCGCATTTCCCGCGTGCCAACCAATCCAACCAGGATCAACAGAAGCACTATCAAGAGTATGTCTTACAACATCAGGCCAAGCTAATTGTACTTGTGCTGAAGTTGTCGCAAGATCTCCTTGCGTATTCACAGCAACAGGAATATTTTCATATGGTTTAAATCCACTAAGAACAGCAGGATAGTCGATAGTTGTAGGAATAAGAATATCTTGCATATCTATAACAGTTAATGTTGCAGGAACATAGGTAGCAGAATTTTGCGGTGCGCCCCCATCTCTCGTAATAAAAGCACCACTTGCATAGGCTGTATCCCAGGGGAGAACGAAGATGTCGATGTCGTTCTCCTCGCCACCCTGATTTACAATGACATTTTGTTCACCATGCACAAAACCTTCGGGGGCGGTGTAGGTGATTTGGTAGGTGGCTTCGCAACTTTCCGATGCTTGTTTTAATAATTTATTTACTTCATATAATTCATGTTTATTGTTGGATTTAATTATTATGCTTTTTGACTGAGCAGGTGCCTGGCGGAGGTGGAGGAATTTTCCGGTAAGGGCCTTCTCCCCCGTGCGGGGCTGCTCGGGGATGAGGCGGTAGAGGTACATTCCTTCGGTCAGGCGGTTGATATTAAGCACAATGCTTCCGCTTGCAGAGCTGCCCGTTGCCACTACATTTCCCGCAAGGGAGCGCAGCTCGGCCCTCCACAAGCGATAGTCGGGCAATGCAGCGTGGAATACACTGCCGGGGTTCGGGTTGACCGTAGACTGTGCGGAGCCGAAGTCAGAGTCGAAGCCCGGGGCAGACAGCAGGTTCAGGATGCATGCCGGCACATTGAAGGGCCAGGCCCCGGTACTGTCACTCAGGCCGGTATAGAGGGAGTCGTAGGGCATGTCGCCAAAAATGAGGGGCTCAAAAGCGATGCTCACACCCGGCAGCGGGGCCTCGGTATCGGCGCGGAGGAATCGGAGTTGGCCTTCGGCGTAGAGGGTATCGTAGGGCTGGGAGAATAAGACTAACGGGGTGAGCACAAAAGCAGCTAAAAGGAATTTTACAAGGTTGTTCATGATTTCTGATTTGGTATGCTAATTTAAGGATTCAGGTGAAAACTTTCACCTCTTCCCTATTGTATCAATGAAGCCGCATATGTATTGATGCCATGTGTGTATATATCATGAGCTGATATTTGTAATGTATTTCAAGTATGGGCATAGATAAAATCACATTTCTCAAAGAATTAATACTACAGATCATATTGACATAAACAGAAGCAATGTAAACCATTTTGTTTTGATGATGTATGTACGCTATATTTACTGCCCGGAATGTTTAGACACAAAAAGAAATAAGTATGGAGCATATATTAAAACAGTTATTGACCGAACGCGATAACCTGCTGCGGAAATTAGAGGCCATCAACGGCTCTATTCGCTCATTATCTCCGCTCTATGGAGGCGATGTCCAATCACTGACCCTAAAGAAGGTAGGCGTAGCGCCCAAATCAAGTAAAGCCACCGGCAATGAGGACGAAGAAGACAACAAAGCCCCGCGCCGCGATTCACGTGAGTCCTTGCGTATGCCTTCTTTTGAGGAGCGTGGCAACCGGAGTTGGCCTGAGTTTATTTTGAATATTGTAAGCCAATCCGGTGATGGCGGCATCGGGGCGGGCGAGCTTAACAACCTTGTGTATGCCCAATTTCCCGATAAGGATAAAAAAGCCATGAGCGCGGTGGTGCGCACCAACTTATCGAAACTCAAAAAACAGGGAACCATCATCGCCAATCCGAAAAGCGAGGAGAATTCGGTGCTCTTGTATAGAATGCCTTAGCCTAATCCTGAAGCCATGGTTTTTGCCATATGCCCGGCTGCCTTGACCGGCAGTTCTAAACCGGGTTCAAAATTTTCACTTCATCGAACGCAATGGGTTCTGTGTGATTTTGCCTCGCGCTGCCTGGCTTTCCTTAATTTTAATTGAAATATCCAGCTGCCTTCTAAGACCATCATTGATGATCCTCTGCAGTGTGGGGAAGCGAATGTCTTTCAGGGTTTTTTTGAGTTTAAAATCTCTGAAAGACACTATGTCCTCAATTGAGTACGTATATTTGTACGCATCGAAGCAATGAATAATGATGGCAGCAAACTTTTCCGAATTCAGGGCACGGCTCAAGGAATTTCTCGACAGTGTGGAAGACGATCGCGAGACCCTGATCATCAAGCGAAAAACAGGTAAAGGTGCTGTAATGATTTCGCTGGAGGAGTACAATTCCATCATGGAAACATTGCACCTGCTCAGCTCGAAGAAGAATGCGGAACGCTTGCATGAATCCATTCAGCAGCTCAATGAGGGCAAAGTGGTAAGGCCAAATTTGAAAGACTAAAATGCTGCTTGTTTTCACAAAAAACGCCTGGCATGAATCTCTCTACTG
>DAIOTP010000255.1:0-2698 GCA_036751905.1 Cryomorphaceae bacterium | reverse complement strand
CATCCAGCATAGGGCAAGGCCCTATGGCCGAACGTCCATATGACCAGCCCTGTAAGGGTTCCATCATCCAGCATAGGGCAACGCCTTATGGCCGAACGTTCGTTCGGCACCCAGCCCTGGAAGGGCTGCATATTCGGGGTGCGATGGGTAGCAATACATTGAAATCCCATTGTATTGCAGGCGGCCTCGCTTTGCGCGCATTCGCATGGCATAAGTCAATGATCTCCATCAATCCCGCGTGCCAAAGTGCGCTTCTTTGAGGAGCGCATCTCTTCGTCCACGGGCGTGATCCCAACGCGCGTCCCCGTTGCTGTCGGCCACTTCGAGAAATGCCTCATACGTGCGCAGCGCCACAGCTTTATCGGCATACCAAGCTTCGTAGCTCAAGGCGAGGTGGTAGAGCTGGTCGGGCCCTGCATTCAGGTTGCGTGCCATTTGCAATTGCTTGATGGCTTCGCCGTGTTTGCCTTGCGATTGGTAGAGCAATCCGAGCTGCTCGTGATAGGTGGCAAGGTTGTCTTTTTTTATGTTGGCAATGGCCTTTTGGAAATCTTTTTCGGCCTCCTTAGGCTCACCCATTTCGCTGTGGCACAGGCCGCGGTAGTAATAGGGGAAATCCAGTTCGGGTGCCTCGTCGATCAAGACTTGCAGCATGTCAATGGCTTCCGGATAGCGCTTCAGATGGTATAAGCTCAGGGCATAGTAGCGGGCAGCAAGTGCAGTGCCCTTTCCAAGTGCAAAGAGCTTGCTGAAATAGCGGTCGGCATCGGGGTGGTCTTGCTGCACGTTGGCCGATTTGCCAGCCAGGAAGAGACTTTTGGGATACAAGGAGTCTATGGCCAATGCGCGGGCTATACTTTGGTCGGCGTATACGAAAGCCCGCATTTCCATCTCTGTTTCAGCAAGGTTCAGGTAGGGGTCTATGTGCGTAGGGTCGAGGGCAATCTGCTCTTCGTACCACTTTTTCGCCTGCCATCCAAACCCAATTTTGCGCGCAAAGGCCGCTGCCCTTCCATAAAAGTAGGTGTTGCTGCTATCGTGTTGGAAGAGCATTTTGTAAGCCTCCACTGCTTTCATAGGGCTGTCATCATTTTCGCGCAAGCGTGCGAGCTTAAACCAAAGCAGGGTTTGGCTGCTGTCGCGCTCAAGACCCGCCTCCAGGCAGGCCATGGCTTCATGCCGCATACCAGCCACACCATAGGCTCCCACAAGATCGAGCAAATAGCCCTGATGGCTGCTGTCAGCGGCGAGTCGCTGCTCAGCAATACCCACGGCTTCGGCAATGCGGTAGTGGGCCATTGCTTCCGCAAAACGGGTGGAGAGCGAATCGGCCTGTGCTGAGCCCACTACGCTGAGCAACAGCATTACACCAAGTATCTGTATGTTTTTCATTGGCTCAAGTTATGCAAATTGAGCTAAATTGTAAGGCTTGGTTTGAAGAATAATTTTGACATATCCCGCGGCAGCAGAAATAGCAAGCCCAAGGCCTTTCGCGAAAGCCTTGGGCTACATGATGCCACTTTACAGTTGGTTTCGGTCAAGCAACCAGCACGCTGTTATGGGCCGGCTTGGTTTTTAAGTGCGCCTGCACCAGTGCTGTCCATGTCTCCATAATTTCGATATGGCTGCCAAGGTGGCTGATTTCGTCGGCGTCGTAAATGAGGAGCAATGTGTCGGATTGGGCCTTGAGGCGGGGCTGAAGGGCAAGTCCAAGCTTTTCGATTACTTCGTGCCTATCAGCACCACGGCCGCGTGTGGATGTCAATTTGTACGGCCTGCATTGGCTGTAGTCGTCCAGTGACAGCTGCGTGCAGCGACCGCCCAACTCAGCAGCAGTACAGAAGTACAATTGTCCTGCCTTGGTGTCGATGCCGATGGCCATACCCGCTTCGCAGCGGCTTATGTGAATTGAACCGCCATGGGCTGCGGCAAGGCCTTTGATTTTGGAAAGCAGGCCTTTCTCAGCTGCTTTTTGTTTGAAATAGATAAATGCGAAAGGCAAGGTGCAAAGTGCGATGATGATGGCTGTCATCACCGCGGTATCCTGATCCATGGTTATGGGTTTTTATAAAGGAAAATGTGAAAATGTATTGTGCAGGAATGCATCCTGCCTTGGCAATGAATGTGCTTCACTGCACGGTTTAATCATTCACCTTAAGGGAAATGGTGATACCAGGCAAATACCAAAGATATGGCCGGCTCGGTGCGAACCCGCTGAAAGGTGCGCTTTTGCAGCGAAAAAATGGCCTGAACCAAGGCCGATTCGCGCAACGCTGCCTTGTTGAGATTGGTTTTCGTTTGCTTCAAGCTGCGGATGGCGAAGCCAGGCGATACCTGTATTTGGCTTTCGCAGCGCGCATCGTGCGCAAGGCCTGTCCATGAGCTCAGCTTAGCATCTTCAGCACCTTCATTGATGGTGGTGGCTACAGCAGTGCTCAACGCTGAAGCAGCACTCGGACCACCCACAGCAAGCGCTGTAAACATGCAAAAAACAAGTGCTGGAAATGCAGAGAAGAGCGAAGCCATAAAGCGATTCACACATCAAAGGTATGTAAAGGAATCATGCGGTGGAATGGGTGAGTAAAATATTCTTTGATACCACCCACGGCTATAAATGAAGTGTTTGGATGTCCCCATCGAATGGGGATATGCAGTTCATCCGTCTACGCATCCTGTCCATTCATCTACAATAATTTTT
>DAIOTP010000254.1:0-2736 GCA_036751905.1 Cryomorphaceae bacterium | reverse complement strand
TGGGGGAGTTCTGCAGGAGCTGGTCGTATGAGACTTGCCCGGCGCAAAAGTACAACTCCTTTGCAAATAGCCATAGTTTTTCATACAAACCACCAAAATGCCTCGGAAACCCGCTCTATTGCCCAATTTTGCTATCCTTTTTCATTGTGGCAATCCATGGGAGTTAAAGCAATCCTTTCATCAAGCCAATTGGCAGTTGGTGTAATTCTATGTCTACAGGCAACACCACATCAATTATATTTGCACAAACACTACAAACCATGATCAATCAAAACACACTCACTCTGGGACTTGTATTTGGTGTAAGCTCCATAGTCATCTTCCTGTTTCAAACACTTTTCGATGGCGGCATGGTATCCATGGTGCTTTTCGGTTTGCTTTCATTGGTATTGATGATCGTACTGCCAATCGTCTTTGTGCGCCGAGAAAGACAATCAAGAGGCGGCTACATCAGTTTTGGCGAGGTATTCAAGATCGCTTTCATCGGTCTAATCATTGGCGGGCTCCTATCCACAGCTTTCAGCATGCTGTATATCAATCTTATTGATCCTGAATATCCGGAAAAGGTATTGGTCAAATCACTCGAAACCCAACAGCGCTTTATGGAAGGGAATATGGCCCAAGAGCAAATGGAGGAGATCATGCGCGCCTCGGAGGAATCCACCATGGCGGCATTCACTCCGCTGGGAATGCTGAAAAGTTTCTTCTACATTGCCCTGTTTTATGTGGTGATAAGCCTCATATTTGCAGCATTTCTAAAAAAGAATCCTCCCAGCGTTTCCACCGAACTGGACGCTTGAATGCGTGTATGAAGCCCCTAAACCCCCCTTTGATCAGTGTAGCCATACCCCTTTACAATGAAGCCGAATCATTGCCAGAATTGCTGGCCTGGATCGACCGGGTGAGCAAGGCTTCCTCCATCGATGTGGAAGTAATCATGGTTGACGATGGCAGCACCGACGGCAGCTGGAGCATCATTGAGCAACTTTCCATGCGTTATCCATACATCAAGGGCATACGCTTTGCGCGAAATTATGGCAAGGCAGCGGGCTTGCAGTCAGCTTTTCAAGCCGCCGAAGGCGATGTGTTGATTACTATGGATGCCGACCTGCAGGACAGCCCCGATGAAATTCCTGAACTGGCAAGGATGATACGTGAAGGGGGTTACGATCTCGTATCGGGCTGGAAAAAAAAGCGCTATGACCCCATCACCAAAACTGTACCTACAAAACTCTACAATTGGGCTACGCGAAAAATGTCGGGAATTTATCTCCACGACTTCAACTGCGGCCTGAAGGCTTACCGCACCAAGGTGGTAAAGCAAGTGGAGCTCTACGGCGATATGCACCGCTACATTCCGGTACTTGCAAAAAGGCTTGGATACGAGAAAATTGGCGAAAAAGTAGTGCAGCACTATCCGCGCAAATATGGCAGTACGAAATACGGATTGTCACGATTTATCAAGGGCCCGCTCGACTTGCTCACCTTGAGCTTTGTAAGTACGTATGGCAAGCGGCCCATGCACTTGTTTGGCACGCTGGGACTTATAAGTTTCATACTTGGGTTTCTGATGTTTGGTTACCTCGGTGTTTCTAAATTGTACGCCCTTTACCATGACATTCCCGCGAAGAACATTGCAACTATGTCGCAGTTTTACCTTGCCCTCACAGCCATGGTCATTGGAGTACAGCTGTTTGTAGGAGGCTTTGTGGCTGAACTCGTACGGGGCACCGATCCCAACCGCAACAGGTATGTGATTGAGGAGCGCATTGGCTTTGCGCCAAAACTCAGCAAATGAAGACTCCGTTTGCCGAAAGGCAAACCTCAAAAATAGAGTGCCTGTGCCACCCTGTAGGTATTGGCATGCGCCTCGACGATGGTGGATATACGCGCTGAATAGCCCCCACCCATATTGAACACCACGGGCACTTTGTCGCGCTTGGCACGTTCGAAAACCATGTGGTCCCGCTGCTTACACCCTTCGATGCTCATGCCCAAACGGCCCAGCTTGTCACTGCTCAGCACGTCTACACCACTCTGAAAAAAAAGCAATTGCGGTTGCACTTCATCCATGAGCTTAGGCAAATGGGCTTCAAGCAACTTGAGGTATTGTGCATCATCCGTTCCATCGGGCAGGGCTATGTCCAGGTCAGATTGCTCTTTGTGCAGCGGGTAGTTTTTGGCGCCGTGCATGCTGAAGGTAAACACACGTGGTTCCTCCTCGAAGATCTTGGCGGTGCCATTGCCCTGGTGCACGTCGAGGTCCACTACAAGAATACGTTCCAACCCCAGGTGCTCAATGGCGTGCATGGCTGCGACGGCAGCATCATTGAGCAAGCAAAAGCCTTCGCCCCTGTCGCGGTAGGCATGGTGGGTACCTCCTGCTATATTGCCTGCTACACCATATTGCATGGCATAGTGCACTGCCTGCACCGTGCCTCCTGTTATGGCAAATTCACGCTCTACCAACTGCTCACTCAAAGGAAACCCGGTGGCACGCTCCTCTTTGCGGCTCAACTTGCACTTGCGCAGCTTTTCCAGATACACTGCGTCGTGTACCCGCAATATATCCATTTCATTTGCGGGAGTTGGCTCAAAAAAATTGGCTTCCTCCAATGTGCCCTCATAAAGCAGTTGTTGTGGCAGCAAGCTGTACTTCTCCATGGGAAAGCGATGTCCCTCAGGCAGCGGATGTGCATAAAGATGGTTGTGCGCAATTTTCAGCATAATAGATTC
>DAIOTP010000253.1:0-2813 GCA_036751905.1 Cryomorphaceae bacterium | reverse complement strand
TGCTGGGGAAGTTGCGCAGAAAATTGCACGGTGGGAACTTCGAACGCTGCAGGCATCGACATGAACTTGTGGCCAAACCCGGCCAGTCAAGGTCAGGAGGTAAATGTGCAATTATCGGAGACAAGCAAGCAGGTGATGTACCGCATATATGACCCTATAGGAAAAGAAGTAGGTGCCGGCGCTATTCCATCTTCAGGATTAACCCATATCGCAACCGAAGGCTTTTCAAAAGGAATGTACACCATATTACTGATGGCGACAAGCGGTGAAAATACAATGGGCGCCAAGCGTTTCGTTTTGCAATAGCCTTTAAAACCGGCTCAATACAGAGATTCCGAATTGAGTGAATTCTAAACGGGTACGGTAGAGGTAGCCTGTATGGTACTGATGCTCCACTTCAGGTTGTGCCTGGCTTGCGAATGGGAACATGACACTTTGAGCAGTCTCACCGTCTCTCAACACGGCAACTGGAGCATTCACACTCATGTATTCGAGGGCAGAACCGCGCAAATAATCAGCGGAGAGCACAACAAAAAATCTCCCTTTACCCATTCCCTTAAATACGCCGCCGAGATCAACATTCACGCCTACACCAAGACCTTGGGTAAAGCTTAAGTCCCGTTGAAGTGTTTCCGTAAGAAGTGGCAGGGGGCATTCATCTGTGTGTGTAGAGCGTGGATCTTCAATACTGAGGCGGGTGCCCATGCGAATCATACCTACCCTACCAGCAATAAATGGCGAAATGCTAGCCTCGGGCATGATATTGTAACGCAGTAAGAGCCCGGTATTCATCATGTTGTTATTGACGCTTACAGGGGCCAACATCGCATCACCATTTTCAAATAGATACAGCTGGTCATTGGTTTGTGATCCGTAGCTGCCGAAGCCGAGCTCGAAGCCATATTCAAGCCCCTTCATGCCGGTAGGCAACAGCAAACTGAAGTTGATCCCGTGCGAGGCTTCTATGGTATGGCGCATATCTGTGCCTGGCATACCAAATATATATCCCATACCAAAAGCTGCATCCTGCGACTTGACGCTGGAAAAAGTGAAAACTAAAAACGGAAGTAAAAATAGGATTCTCATGGCTCTAGATTTATCGATGTAACATCAAATTGCGTACCACAAAGTATGAATTACCTTCGACAAAACGATAACAAAATCAAAATAAATTACACAGCTATTCATCCAGTTTTCGAGATAAACTAGTTTTTCAACAATTTAAACTGGTTTTTACTTAGACTTCAACACACCATCCAAAAAAGTGGCCATGACCTTTACCTTGGACATGTCGTCAAAGACAACCTTGCTAAGATCGCGATTAACTACTACAAAATCTGCATACTTGCCTGCCTCCAGACTACCCTTGTCGGTCTCCTCAAAGCTGGCTATTGCGGCCCAAATGGTCATGCCCCTCAATGCATGCTCGGGACTCAAGGATTCCTCTGGTTGAAAGGGAATATTGTCAGGCACCGCGGGGCTCTTTCGGAAAACAGCTGCAGAGAAGGTATGAAGTGGTGAAATATCCTCTACAGGAAAATCTGTACCGAGGGCTAGTATTCCAAGGCTTTGGCGCAAGCTCTCATATGCATAAGCGTGGCCGATGCGCTGCGCACCCAGCCGCTCACCAGCCCAAGGGCCGTCGCTGGTAGCGTGCACAGGCTGTACAGATGGGATGATACCATAAGAACGAAAGTACTGCATGTCGGAGGGGCTTACTACCTGTGCGTGTTCAATGCGCCACCGCAAGTCATTCATTTCATTGAGATGATGGGCATATCGACTCAATACAAATGCATTGGCGGAGTCGCCGATGCAGTGCACATTGAGCTGAAAGCTGTAATCGAGGCATGCCTGTGCCCACTTGTCCAGCTCTTCCTGTGGCGTGAGCAGGAGCCCTGTGTTGCCAGGGTCGTCGGTGTAGGGCGATTTGAGCAAAGCTCCCCGGGAGCCTAATGCACCATCCGCATAAGCCTTGACCGAGCGCACGCTGAGCCTTTCGCTGAGCAATGATCCCTTGCGCATGAACTCCAGCGAATTGTCATCGGGCTTGAGTGATGCATACACCCTGATGCTCAAGATCCCTGCGCGCTGCAAGCTGTCGATAAATTGTACTTGTTGCACAGTGAGACCAAGGTCGCTAACGGTGGTAAGGCCAGCAGCAAAGCAATCGGCTTGGGCTTCCAGCAGCCGCCTCAACATTTCATCATTTGAAATGGGAGGTATAAAACGAGATACCCGGTCGATGGCCCTGTCGATAAGCAGGCCTGTGAATGATCCATCTGCGTGTCTCATAATTTTACCCCCCGCCACCTCTGTATCCACTTTGATGCCTGTCTTCCTCAGGGCGGCTTCATTGACCAAAGCCGCATGGCCATCAATGCGGGTGAGCAGCACCGGCCTTTCGGGAAAAAGGCTGTCAAGCCCTGACTTGTCAGGGAATTCTTTGTGTGACCAAAGGTTTTGATCCCATCCCCTGCCAACAATCCAGGTCCGGTCTGAGCTTTCGGCGAAAGCCAACACACGCTGCAGCACCTCATCCATTGAAGAAGCACCGTGCAAAGCCACCTCCGACTTGTTGCGCGCATAGCCCATAAAGTGCGAATGCGCGTCTATGAAGCCTGGGTATACATACATTTTGCGTGCATCATACTTCTCATCTACTTTGTAGCGGTTGAGAATTTCGCGTTCTGTTCCAACTTCTACAATGCGACCATCGCGGATGGCCATGGCTTGCGCTGTACTAAAATTCTCATCCAGCGTAAATATGGTAGCATTGTGCACGATAAGATCAGCCTCCTGGGTCTGGATAC
>DAIOTP010000252.1:0-2828 GCA_036751905.1 Cryomorphaceae bacterium | reverse complement strand
TTTCAGACGCGAACACGCCTTGGGGCAGGACTAATTCAACGCAATGCGGCCGTGCTTTACGACATAGGTGTCCTTTTCCTCACAGATCACTATATATTGCAGTGGACCTTGGTCATGTGCGAGTTTAATGAGGCTTTCCACGTCAATAGGCGAACGGTGTCTCAGCTTTTCCTTTTCGGAAAAAATGTAGGTCATTGGCATATCTTCTTGCCATAGTTCATGGAGTTCCTCAGCCGAATCAATGTTCAAATAAGTATCCATCATGACAATGTGCTTTAGGGTATCAACGCAGCCGCTTGCATTCAATACGGCCAAGTCAACGTGGTATGAACCACTCGTCGATATTGGAAGCTGTAATGAATTGGTGTTAAAAAACGTTTCACCGTTCAACCCAAATTCGAATTGATCGCCACCAAGACTTAGGTTATTAATTTGAAGCACATCAGCGGAGCGTACTTCCAGCTCTATGCGTGCTTCGGGCGCTTCCAAAACTTGTATGCTGGCCTGCACCACGTTAGAGGAAATTTGGCCTGTGCTCGCTGACGTAACAGAGAGAGCCACATCGAAGATGCCTGATTTATTGAAAGTGTGGGCAGGTTTGGCTTCATTGCTAAAAAATCCATCTCCGAAGTTCCATAGAAATTTGGCATCCTTGCCATAGTCTTCGGAAGCTTCAAATTGTATGGTCAAACCTTTACAGCTCGTGTGCACCATCCTTTTGTTGGTGTTTCCACTGGCTTTCACAACTGCATCGCCTTCGTGCAGCGTTTCGAAGCGTGAAGCAGTACCGCCTTTCTCACTGCGCTGTCCTTTTTCACTGCTATGTGCCTGTTTTTCGCCAATGACACTTTTCACCATTGGACTTGCTGTTTTTGAGTCATCAACTGTTGGTTCGGTGTGTGTTGGTGCTCCTGTGTTGCCCACATTGTCAATACGGTTGGAATCATCTTCTGCAATAAGCTCTGCAGTATGCTTTTCTGCTATTGGATGCGATGGGGCAGCGGCAGTTAAGCCTTGCTCATTGCTCTTGGGCATATTGGGCGCACCGGAGTTGTTGTTCACCAAAACAGGGTTGTTGCTCAGCTCACCGCCATTGCTCAACACGGACAGCATCAAGAAAATTATGGCTACCACTGCGACGCCAGTAGCCATGGCGATGAAATAATTGATCGGGCTTGGGGCGAGCGCGTCAAGCTTTTTATTCAGCGCGTCCCATCCAGCCACTTCCGTGGATGGATGGCTGCTTTCGTACACTGTTTTTATTCGTTCGTCAAACGGATTAAGTCCTCTTTCCATGTTTATTCTTCAGTTCCCTGATCAGTATCTTTTTCAAATTTGCCCTTGCTTTCGCCAAATTTGACTTACTCGTGCCGATATTGATGTCCAGCGTTTCGGCTATTTGCTGGTGTGAATAAGATTCAAAAACATAGAGGTTGAATACAGTACGGTACGCTGTTGAAAGTTGTTGCATGCCTTTTCGTACATCCTCCATGTCTATTTCCAAAGCAAATGGGGCATCGTCTACTTCATCTGCTTCCATTTGATTTTCGATTTGCTCCATGCTTTCACTTTTGTTTGCCAAAAGAAAATCATGTTTGGCCTTTCGAACGTGATCGATGGCTGTATTCACCACAATTTTTCTAACCCATCCTTCAAATGAGCCTTCAAAATTGAATTTTTCCATGCTTTTGAACAATTTAATGAAGGCGTCCTGGAGCATATCCTTGGCTTCATCGTCATTGTTCGTATACCTATGGCAAACAGCAAGCATTTTGCCATAAAACATGTTGTAAACAGTCTCTTGGCTCTTACGGTGGTTGCCCAGGCAGCGGTTTATGAGCTCCCTGAGTTCGCTTTCGCTTAAGCTGTTTACATTCGTTTCTCTCAAGACGAGAATTGTAGGTGTGGTTGCCAGCCGGCATGGTTTCTTTATGCCATAACATGGCATTGACTGGCATTAAATGCGATAAATATAACGCATTATCTTGAAGAGGCACTCATGGAAGCCGGGACTGGCGATTTATATATTATTCTTAAGCTTTGTGGATGATCAAAGCTATGGTTGTTTTATATTTGCGGCACATCACAAACCTTTGAAAAAAAAATCAACCCCATGAAAATAACAGTAGTAGGCGCCGGCAACGTGGGCGCAACATGCGCCAATGTTATAGCGCACAAAGAGCTTGCCAATGAAGTAGTGCTTCTCGATATAAAAGAAGGATTTGCCGAAGGTAAAGCGCTCGACATTTGGCAAACAGCACCAGTCAATATGTATGACAGCCGTGTGGTGGGTTCTACAAATGACTATGCGATGACCAAAGATTCAGAAGTGGTGGTAATCACTTCGGGACTTCCGCGCAAACCGGGCATGAGCCGTGATGACTTAATCGCAACCAATGCCGGTATTGTGAAAACAGTTACCGAAAATGCAATAAAATATTCACCGAACGCCATCATTATCATCGTGAGCAATCCGCTTGATGTGATGACATATGCCGCTTACCTTACGGCAAAAGTTGATTCGCGACGCGTATTCGGTATGGCAGGTGTACTTGACACGGCCCGCTACCGTGCATTCCTTGCCACTGAGCTCAATATATCGCCCAAAGACATTCAGGCTGTACTGATGGGAGGCCATGGCGACACCATGGTACCGCTGCCACGTTACACCACTGTGGCTGGAATTCCTGTAAGTGAGTTGATTGCTGAAGATAAACTCAACGCCATCATTGAGCGCACCAAGAAAGGTGGAGGCGAAATCGTAAACCTGCTCGGTACCTCAGCTTGGTATGCACCAGGCGCTGCTGCTGCCCAAATGGTGGAAGCTG
>DAIOTP010000251.1:0-2840 GCA_036751905.1 Cryomorphaceae bacterium | reverse complement strand
GGGTGGGCCAACGATGAGAAGATCAATACCCACATAGCCCTGCTTTCCCAAGCGCTGGCGGATGAAGGCATCGAACATACCGGCCACTTCAGCTATTTGGGCTATAACCCACCCTACGAGGTGAGCAACCGCCGCAACGAGGTGGTGGTGGAATTGCTGAATTACCAGCCTTGACTACACATTGAAGCGGAAGTGCATCACGTCGCCATCCTCCACGATGTATTCCTTGCCCTCTACGCCCATTTTTCCTGCCTCTTTCACGGCTGCCTCTGAACCAAACTGCACAAAATCCTTGTACTTGATGACCTCGGCGCGGATGAATCCTTTCTCAAAATCAGAGTGGATCACACCAGCCGCCTGTGGGGCAGTAAAGCCCTTTCGGATGGTCCAGGCGCGCACTTCTTTCACACCTGCGGTAAAGTAGGTGTAGAGGTTGAGCAGTTTGTAGGCTGCTTTGATAAGCTTGGCCACACCTGCTTCGGGCAGGCCAAGGTCGCTGAGGAACTCCTGCCGCTCCTCATAGGTTTCCAGTTCGGCAATGTCGGCTTCGATGGCTGCCCCGATAAGCAGTACCTCCGCATTTTCATTTTGCACAGCTGCTTTCACAGCGTCCACATGGCGGTTGCCGCTCACTACTGAAGCCTCATCTACATTGCACACGTATAGGATGGGTTTGGCTGTAAGCAGGTGCAAATCCATGAAAAATGGTTCATCGGCCACAGCGCAATCGTAAGTCCTGGCTGAATTGCCACTTTCGAGAATTTGCTTCAGCGATTCGAGCAGCTGCACTTTCGACATGGCGTTTTTATCGCCGGTGCGGGCACTCTTTTGGGCAGCTTGCAGGCGCTTGTCCACAGTTTCCAGGTCTTTGAGCTGCAGTTCAATGTCAATGATCTCTTTGTCGCGTACAGGATCCACGCTTCCATCCACGTGCACTACGTTGTCGTCGTCAAAGCAACGCAGCACATGGATGATGGCATCCGTTTCGCGGATATTTCCCAAAAATTTGTTTCCAAGCCCCTCCCCTTTGCTGGCACCTTTCACCAGCCCGGCTATGTCGACTATTTCAATGGTGGTGGGCACGATACGCTCCGGGTTCACCAGTTCGGCCAGCTTGTTGAGGCGCTCATCGGGTACGGTGATGGTGCCCACGTTGGGCTCTATGGTGCAAAAAGGGAAATTGGCCGATTGGGCCTTGGCATTGGATAAACAGTTGAACAGCGTTGATTTACCAACATTGGGCAATCCTACAATGCCGCATTTTAGGGCCATGGGGTTTTCAAATTAGGGCGCAAAAGTAGGTTTTTTTGCCGGTTAAGCGTGTGGCATGTCTTTAGGTAAGCACCAAAGTGGTATGCATGCCTTTCGGCAAATTTTGCCGGAGCGTAAACTCAGCCAGCGGCAAGCGGTTCAGGCTTGCCTTCGTGCAATTTGATGAATACCCCAACGAAGGAAGAAAGCGCAATAATGGCGAAGTACATCAATCCCAAACTTATGGCACTGGTCTCGTCAATGGGCAGGTATTGAGATGCATACAAAAATACCAATTCGCGCAAGCCTACCCCTCCCAACGAAATAGGGAGCATAGAAGCCAATGACGAAGCCAGAAAAAGCACAAAATATATCATGTAGTGCGCTTCCACGCCAAAAGCGCGCAAAATGGCAAAGGCGCATACCACCTGCACCGATTGCACAGCAATAGACCAAAGCGTAACAGGAACCCGGGCTTCCCAAAAACTCTGAAATACGTAGCGCATCAATATCCACAACGCAGGCAAGCTCACCACAAGTCCCAGCCACAACAAGGCATCGGTGTAAGAAGGAAGTACTTCAAACTGGGCTGTGATGGGCAATGCAAAAGCAAGTGCCATGGCCAGCAATATGGCTCCGCCGCTTACACGGTCGAGCAAAACCGAGGCCACGAGCAGCTTAACCCCCGCATCAAAGCGGCGGTTGAGGTGTACCACCTTGTATCCATCACCCCCGATGCTGCCGGGTAAAAAGAGGTTGTAGAACATGCCTACATAACAAAGGCGCAAATTGTGGGCATGGTCGAGGTCGATGCCTATGGCCCGCAGCAGGGCAAGAAGGCGGTAAGCGCTGAATAATTTGGACAAATTAAAGAGCAAGAAGGCAAGCACCAACCACCACACATTCGACTGTCTGACCAAGGCCCACACTTCGGTAAACTCAACTTTGCGGAACACGATGTACATGGCCAACGCACTCAGCCCCAATTTGAGGAAAAACTTCAGCAGGGCTTTTTTGCGTTTGTGAGGTTCCGGCTTTTCAGTGGACTTGTCCATGGGTTTGCATGCTGTTTGCCGGGCCGAAGATACATATTGTACCGTGGCTTGCGCTGTCAATTCACCGTTTCTTCAAGAGGCTGAGGCAGCAGCTTTGCGGGCAGCTGCCCATACAATGTACCGCTGTTTCCAAAGTGAAGAAAGGCTTTGAGCCCATATGAATCAGAATTGTCTTTTTGGAACATGTAAGGCAAAGGCCATCCATTGGTCAACGAAATCAACAAGCCACTGGCTGAGTGAATGAGCGGCCATTAAAATTGGTCATTGACGCTCAGCAGGGTGAAAACAAGTGGCTGTGGAGGTGAGGATTAATCTCATCACAATCTGTTATTCCACATCTTGTAGGGTATGGAATATGGAAGAATGAAAAACAGTGCAAGAATAACAATTTGAAAAATAAATTCAGGTCCTACTGTCAGCAAAATTACCGTATGCAATAGTACAAGGGTTATGCCCATCCAAGGGAGTAGTTTGTTTTGCAATATGGCCAATACAGCAACTATTTCAATGATATAGCCAAGAAATAAAAAAATT
>DAIOTP010000250.1:0-2843 GCA_036751905.1 Cryomorphaceae bacterium | reverse complement strand
TTTTTATTTGCGTATTCCTCGTTGCGAGAAAACAGAGCTCTATGCTATGTGAACTTGGTTCACGAACCTTATAGCTCCCTTCCACAACTGAAACGGGTCTGATCAAGCACTGCCTAAGTCAATTTGCATTGGATTCAGGGCCGCCTGACTTTTGAGTTTAATGTCGTGCAGCGATTTAAGGTCAGCTTAGGTTCATATGGGTATATCCAATCTTATCAACCATGAATCGAATGCTTTTGATTTTCTCCTTGGTCATTGCCAGTTCGCTGCAATCCACAGCCCAAGAATGTTTCGGTATGTTCTTATTTACCCAGTCGGACATTGATAATTTGGCCAATGATTATCCCGACTGCACATCTTTTGATGCTCTTTTTATCATCGAATTTGAATCCGGAGAGATTACCAACCTAAATGGCCTTTCACATGTGGAGTCTATTGGTTTTCTCACTATTCAACAGAACGATAGTTTGAAGAATCTCCAAGGTTTGGAGAATCTGAACTCATTGATAAATCTGAAGATTACATCGAACCCAAGTCTTGAAAACCTTGATGGACTGTCTTCATTGCAAAATATAGACATAGATCTGCTTATATCTGAATGTCCAAAGCTCCATTCTATTGAAGGGCTGCAAAATTTGAGTAGCGCAGGAGGAATCAGCCTTCATACACTCCCTCTACTGGAGAGCCTTCATGGTTTGGAGGGGATACAAGGTGGGTTAACGCGCGATTTGGAAATCACAACCTTACCCTCTTTGACTTCACTGGCACCTCTGGCTGGCGTAAAAGTCATCGGTCAAAATTTACTGCTTCACAACTTGCCCTTGGTCAACAATTTACATGGGTTGCATCAGGTGGATACCGTTTACAGTTTTGCCATCATTAGTCAAATGGAATCCTTGGAAACATTGGAAGGATTGTCAAATCTGAAGTCTGCTTACAATTTGGCCCTAACCAACAATGAAAGTTTGCAAAGCTTGGCAGGTGTAGGAGCTTTAACTGAATTGAAAGGTTCTCTGGAGATTCATTACAATCCAATACTTGAAAGCCTGGAGGGATTAGAAAACCTTGATTTCGTTGAGCGCGGCATGCGAATCACCTTCAACGCAACGCTCAACTCTCTTCATGGTATAGAACAAGTGGACACCTCGGAAATGGAGTGGTTTCATTTGAACAACTGTCCCTTGTTGACCGGGTGTGCAGTGCAATCTGTATGCGATTATTTGGCTGATAGCAACAGGTTTCATGTGGTGTTGAGCAATGCAGCAGAATGCTCAAGCCGCGATGAAATATTGGAAGGATGCCTCTTTCTGAGCGCGGAACATATAGACCAGGAACCACAAGAAATTTACGCCTTTCCAAATCCTTTTCACCACCATTTAAACATCCGAACAACCAAAGGCATGGAATTCAATATTTTGGATGTGCACGGCAGGCTGGTGAAAAGCGTTTACCTTGGTGCAGGACTTCAAAGCATTGAGCTTACTGATTTGGCCTCAGGTATGTACCTGCTTACTGGCTCAGAGGGGTATCAATACCGCATTATCAAGCAATAAATACGCAGCACCAAACACAATCCCAGAATTTGGGCGGGGTGGTACGCTTTTTATCCATTTTCTTGAAACCTCACTGTGTGTGTTGCGCCTCATGCAGTTGAATCTTCTGCTTGCTTGCTACAAGACAGCGCAAGCACATCAGGACCATTATTCTTGGAAGCATTTAGGCTTCTTTCACCTTTGAAAAGGCCATGTCCAAAAACCCTTGATGTACTTTTGTGTTAGCATCACGTAACCGAAAAACACATTAAGCAAATGGCAACAATACGACTGGGTGATACTGCACCCGATTTTACTGCAAAAACATCCGAAGGAACTATCCATTTTCACGAGTGGCTTGGCGAAAGCTGGGGTGTACTTTTCTCGCATCCAGCTGATTATACCCCAGTCTGCACCACCGAACTTGGTACGGTAGCCAAGTATACCGATGAATTTAAAAAGCGCAATGTGAAGGTGGTGGCGCTCAGCGTTGACGGCCTTGAGTCGCACGCGGGCTGGATCAAAGACATCAACGAAACCCAGCACACCACTGTCAATTTTCCCATCATCGCCGATGAGGACCGGAAAGTATCAGCACTTTACGATATGATACATCCCAATGCCAGTGCCAATTTTACGGTGCGCAGTGTCTTCATCATTGCTCCTGATAAAACGGTGAAGCTTATTATCACTTATCCAGCCTCAACCGGCCGAAATTTTGATGAGTTGCTTCGCGTCATTGACAGCCTGCAGCTCACGGCTTACCACAAGGTGGCTACTCCGGCCAATTGGCAAAATGGTGATGATTGCGTGATTGTACCGGCTGTAAGCAATGAGGAAATTCCCACCTTGTTTCCAAAAGGCCATAAAGAGGTGAAGCCATACTTAAGAATGACGCCTCAGCCGAATTTAAATTGATCTGAAGCACCTCAAAAAAATAGCATGATTGGTTAAAATGAAAAAAACGCCGGACAAAATGTCCGGCGTTTTCCTTTTTGATTGGTTAACTGTGGCTGCGTGATTATCGCGCAATGACAAACTTCTCAACCACTACTTCATTTTCTGTGGTCAACCTGTAGAGGTATACTCCATTTGGCAACTGATTGCCGTTAAACTGGAAGCGGTAAGCCTGGCCTTGTGAGGCCACACCTTCGAAGAGTTTTTCAACCATGCGGCCACTGAGATCATATACCTCAAGGGAGGCACGTTGCTCAGCCGCTGTTTCAAACACCACGGTGCTCATTCCCTCGGTGGGGTTGGGGAAGTTTTGTAGGCGGGTGCTTGCATCGCTTACAATGCGCGGGGTGTTGA
>DAIOTP010000249.1:0-2888 GCA_036751905.1 Cryomorphaceae bacterium | reverse complement strand
GGTACCTCAGCTTGGTATGCACCAGGCGCTGCTGCTGCCCAAATGGTGGAAGCTGTGGTGCGCGATCAAAAACGTATTTTCCCAACATGTGCATGGCTCCAGGGAGAATACGGGCTCAAAGACATTTACCTTGGCGTGCCTACCAAGCTTGGCAAGAAGGGTATCGAGGAAATCATAGAGCTGCGGCTCAATGATCAGGAGAAGGAATCGCTCTACGCATCAGCCAATGCAGTGAAGGAAGTGATGGACGTACTCGATGGCATGAACGTGTGAACTGCCTAAGCACACAATAAATTATGTTCATTTTAAAAAGCCCTTTGCACCGTGCAAGGGGCTTTTGCCATTATTTAACCATCAACAGCGCCCTTTCCCGTAAGGGGCCTGCAATCACTTCAACGATGTAAACCCCACTTGCTGGTCCCTGGAGCTGAATATGATCACCCCCTGTTACCCTACCCGCATCCACCAATTTGCCGGAAAGGCTGTACATGCGGTACGCTTCAAAAAATGTGGACTGTTTGGAGCGGATGCGCACCTCTGTGATTGCAGGATTTGGATACAGCTGAAGCCTGTTGCCCGTTGTGGGGTCAGTATTTTCTGTAAACAGTGGGGCTCCTCCTTTGTAAAAAAGCACTCCTCCGCCTATGCTTCCGCAAAAGAGCTCGGGATACCCGTCATTGTTCATATCCAAGACGGCAGGACGACTTTTTTCACCCGCCGTCACTCCAAAGGCATTGCTGCTCTCTAATTGGTATGTACCCATTTCATTGCCATCGATGTTGCTGTAGTGGTACAAGCGCCCTTGCTCCACACCAACCATCAGGAAGGTCACACCCTCATATCTGTAGAAGTGTGGCGCACTGTTGCCAATGAAGAAGCCGAATTCAATGACATCGACCCCGCCCAGGGTATCGGTCATCAGGGTAAACCCGAAGCCACCAGGCCCACCTGTGTTGCGGTAATAGTTGAGGTTGCCATTGCGTTCTCCTATTATTAGGTCTACTTTGCCATCCTGATCGAGGTCGTAAAGTTGGGGCGTGCTGAGCTGTCCTACATCGATTACAGCACCATCGGCGCTTAATGCACCGCCCAGCTCAAATTGCATGGGATTGCCCGCTCCTGCGGTGTTCAAAAAGAGAAATACCCTGCCGCTGAGGTCGCCGATCACCAGGTCGAGGTCGCCATCGCCATCAATATCGCCAAAGCTGGGGTGCACATACTGGCCAAGGCCCAATTGGGAAACTTGAAGCCAATTGGAATCAGTTAATTGAAAAACTGGCTCGGTGGCTGTGCCTACATTGGTATAGAGTGCCAGCGATGGCACAAATGTAGTGCCTCCGGTGAATACTCCACGTGAACCAATCACCATGTCCGTGAGTCCATTGCCCGTGACATCCGCAAAGCTTGGTGCGGCCACTTCACCATGGTCAATGGTGCCATCTTGCAAGAAGTTGTCTTGTATGTAGCTGAAAATTGGGGCATTGTCGTCACCTAAATTTTCGTAGAACCAAAGTGATTCCGTGTTGCTCGCAGTAAAGGCCTCATTTACGCCTACCACCAAGTCGCGCACCCCATTTCCCGTGAGGTCTTCATAAAATGCTGCTGCAAAATTGTCTATGTCAACGGGTATGCCGCCAAAGCCATGTGGGAAATCAGTTTCGGCATGTACAATGCTGTCTTTCCCGTTGAGGCCCACACTGTTTTCCAAATAGGTAAGGTTGTTAAAGCCTACCCCACCGAGCACAAGGTCTCGCAATCCATCGGCAGTGAAATCTTCGGCGAGAATGGTGGTGCCAACATGCCTGAGTCCTTCATCGCTCTTCGGGTTGACTACGTTGAAGCTGCATGGCACCCCTAAAGTCACATCATTGGTTTCGCTGCCTTCTGCGAACTGTCCATAGCACAGATTGGCGGTGCGGTATACACCCAACCCGCAAGTTCCGGTCGAATCAACACTTCGGTTCTCATGGTATTCGAGCTGTGTACCTGTAACAGAAAATGTAAAAATGTCCAGATCACCATCGCCATCCATATCAACTATGGCGGGAATATCGGTAGGCGAGGTGTACAAATTTACAGGGTTGGGTTGGCTGTTCTGAAAAATAGCCCGGGAGAACAAAAGAATGCTTGCCTGCTCAAATTCGAGGCTTGCTCCGTATTCGCCTGAATTTTCGTACACAGCGATGCCACCACCCAAGGGGCTTTGCGTGAAAATATCCATTTTGCCATCGCAATTGTAATCGCGCAGCAGCGCCCAATGCCGCAGACTTGCCGGAAATAGTGGGCCATATTCAGGGGCATAGCGGTACTGCCTTTGTCCGTTTGCCGTGTTCCCTAAAAATACCAAAACGCGGTGGCCACTCCGGTCGAAAATAAATATATCGTCGTTGATCCCATCACCGTCCGCATCGAACATGGAAAGCTGAGCAGCATTGATTCCGCCTGTCCAAGGGTTAGGCATCGGCGAGCCCTGCATGTTGAGCACAGGCATATCCGTTGACGGCGTGAGGTCGAATTGTGCCTTGGCGGTAAATGCAGTGGCGACCGTAAAGCACATAATTGCAGACAAGAATTTCATAGCCCAAAAAAATATGAGATAAAGATAGGACATAAATATTCGAGAGAAATAATAAAAATGTGGATGCAATTTGAATCCTAACGTTGGCTGAGACGCTTGCCTTATCTGCCTTCATAACAAGGGGATATCTTTAATTTTCACCCGATTGGGAAATTTGCTATTTAGGTCTATATTTGCGGCTCGATAAAAAATCGCTACCCCGAATGCAAAACAAAGGCGCTATCTGGCTATTCACCATACTGTTGACACTGGCCTGCTTGTTTCAAATTTCCTTTTCTTTCGTTACATCTTCATTCGAGAAGAAGGCTGA
>DAIOTP010000248.1:0-2901 GCA_036751905.1 Cryomorphaceae bacterium | reverse complement strand
TTCAGCCCCTTTCCGGGAAGGCAGTTGGCGAGGTAGGTCACGCGCAGGCTGTGGTTTTTCCTTTCGGGAAATGTGTAATCGCCGCCGTTGGGCACCACATGGATACGCTCGGGGGGGAGCAGGCCTTCAAAGATGTAGCGCAGGTTTTCACCCAGCACAATTGCGCCGGTTACTTTGCGGAAAGCGCGCCTTATTAACATTTTCCGTAAAGGGTCGAGGCCTTCATACATATCGCGAAACTCGCTGCCCCTCAACTGCACCAGTACCTTCGCGCCCGAACTGGCTGCCATCCCAATAAATGGAAGGTCCTTGAAAAACCCGGCTGCCGTTTGGCCGATGGGTATCAGCACCAACGAGGGCTTTGTCAGCTGCAATTTTTGCCGAAAGGCACTATACAAAGCGCTGATGGTAGACAGCTTGGATAGCTTAAAGCGCCCCATGTCGGCTACGGAGGCATTGATGCGGGTATCAAAATGGTGCAGGTCGAAGCGCTCCTTGAGGCGGGACTCCAAAATGATTTTGGTTGCCACTGCCGGCCCCATGTAGGGTGGTGGCAACTTTCCCAATATGAGAACTTTTGACTTGCTCATGCCCGGCTTTGCTGTTTAGGAAGCAGCGCAAAAGCGAAGACGCTTAGCGCGAAATAAAGAAATGGGGCGTAAAAGGTAGGCGTGACGCTGATGCTGTAAAACAACAACGCAATGGCAGTACTGTACAGGAGGTACCGCTGGGCTTTCGCCAAGTGCACTGCCCCTTGAAGCAGGCGCCATAAAAAGCGGCAATAAAAGAACAGGCCGATGTATCCGGTAGCAAACATAATCCGAAAAAAATCATTGTGTGAACCAATGCCGATGTACGGAAATACAGGATCGAAACGCAGGGGTAAACCCAAAAACTGCACGAGCGGATTTTCCTGAAAAAAGTTACTCAGCATAAGGCGCCAACGCCCTACACGCCCATGAAAAAGTTGGTCGGTACTCTTCTCGCCCTGGTATATGGCGAGATCGGTCTCGAGCAATGGCGTAATTTTTTCCTGAATAAAGCTGCTGCCAAAAAGGCCCATGGCCAAACCGGCCCCGAGCAAGATACCCAAGGCGAGGCCTTCATTGCGCGTCTGAAAGTTATAAAGCAAGAACAGGCCAAACAACATGATGAAAATGCTGTAGGTCGCTGTGTGGTGAATGTTGACCAAGCCCAGCACATTGATCGTTGCCACCACAAGGAGCAAAGCCAACAACTTATTGGAAGAAACCTCTGCTTGCCGAGCAAAAAAATAATAGGTTGTGACAATGGTGGTAAACACGATGTACATGCCATAGCTCACCACATCGCCAAAGCTGCCCTGAATGCGCATCAGTCCGCGGCTCTCCTCGAGGCTTATCGGACCAATAAGCAGTTCATACAGCAAGATCGCTGCAACGAAGATGGCTGAATACAAGAAGGATGTGAGTATACCGTTGAGATCATCCGCACTGCGTATGAGCACCCGAAGGAAAAAAAACAGGTAGACAGGCATACTGATTTTAAGCACAAATTCAATTGAAAGCAAAGACAAGGGATCGTGTAGAAATACCAACAACGAACCGAGCAGCAGGCTGATGCCCCATGCCAAATAGCTCTTTTCGGCTGGAGCAAAAGCGGGCAGCCTGTACTGAAGCAGGGCCGAGACGCACAGCAGGGGCGTGAGCACGCCCACAACGTAGGGTGGTGACAACAGCGGACTTACCTCTTTCAAGAAGTATAAATTGTCGATCACAGGACGCAGCAATACCAGCAATGGAAACCACTTCAGTACCCAGGGAAGCCCGGCAATCCAAATGCGCCATTCGCGGAAGCTCAACAATGGAAGTTTAGAAAGCACAAAGTAAAGGCCTGAGAAGCCTCGCGCTTGTGCGCATTTTCACTATTTATCCACGGGAGTAAGGCTCAGAGAAATTCATGCAGCTTTTTTTCTGCTGGCATATGGAAGGCTTAATGCCTTATAGAAGCTGCTCTGGTAATACTCTGTGCTGAAATGGCGGCTGCATATTGAAATCTTTAACGTTCGTGTGAGGTGTCGCATAGGGGAACCAGAGTTATTTGAACGCCTAAGGAGCACACCAAGTTCTTGGAGATTCCGGCATGTATTGCATCTACAGATTGCAACTTGCACGCAAATCGAACCATTATCACTTGCCTTGAATTTGGACTTGACAGGATGCATAAGTGCCGGGCCAACGGCAAAGAAAAACATTCCCTCTCGATCGCCAAAAACTCCTTAACACACTAATTTAAAAACTCTTGCGCAAGAGGCAACCTTTACCCACTTGTCAACATATGCGCATGGTTGCTTTTCGAAAAAAACCAATCAATCCGCGGATTCTTCAAAGTGCATACGGCTTTTTACCAGCCTGCCGTGCTCATAATCGTACTCCTTCGCGAGCTCTCCCTGTTCATCCCACACCAGCACTTTACCATGCACGCGGTCGTCCTTGAAATGGCGTTCGGTGTAGCGGCCGCCGTGCACGTACCAAGAGCGCCACACCCCGGTTTTCATGCCATTTTCATAGTACAATTGGTGTTGCATAAGGCCGCTGGGAAAGTACACCTCAAAAAGGCCGTGGTCTTCACCGTTGCGGGTATGCCCAAGCTTGTGCAGACGACCTATGGGGTAATACACCTCCCAGAGCCCTTCCCGGCGTCCGTTCTCATAGGTATTGAGCGTGTATATTTTGCCACTTTTGTGGTAAGTACAAGCCAAACCGGTAAATGGAGTATCATTGAGGTAGGCAGTGCTTTCGCCGTCGTCATGCTTGAATTCGAGCAGCTTTTGATCGATACAGTTTGCGATTTTGCGCTCATACGCGGCCTGAGCATCCTCCAAGGGTTCTTCCGCGGTTTCGGGCGTGGGGCTGCTGCACG
>DAIOTP010000247.1:0-2905 GCA_036751905.1 Cryomorphaceae bacterium | reverse complement strand
CCGAGCACCTCATCGGCGCCCTGCCCGTCGAGCAGCACCTTGATGCCCGCCTCCGAAGCCGATTGCATCACAGCATATTGCGCAAAAATGCTCGCCGAGCCGATGGGCCGCTCCTGCAAGCGCACAAGGTCGTCGAAGGCCTGCATAAAATCATCGGCCTTTGGGCTGGTAAAATGCTGCTCCAGGCCCGGATGCAGGTGGGTGAGCTGCCTGGCAAAATGCGCCTCATCAAAAGCCTCGCCGGGAAAAGTGGCTGTAAACGTCTTGAAATGTGCGGCCCCTGCAGCCGCCTCGGCCACAATGGCGCTGCTGTCGAGCCCGCCGCTCAAGCAGCTGCCCACCTCCACATCGGCGATGCAATGCTCGCGGATGCTCTGGGTGAAAAGGGAGTTGAAATCAGCGCCTTCTGCTTGTTCATCGCCTTTCAGGGTGTACCA
The DNA here is from genome assembly GCA_036751905.1 of Cryomorphaceae bacterium. Taxonomy (GTDB): domain Bacteria; phylum Bacteroidota; class Bacteroidia; order Flavobacteriales_D; family Cryomorphaceae; genus T3Sed10-241. The sequence goes on along the minus strand of DAIOTP010000247.1, from coordinate 2,468 downwards.
TTGCTCCAGCGCTACATCACCGTCGCTGAGCCGGTAGCGCATGAGGTGGCCCGGAGGCAGGGCGTGCACGTCGTCAAAGAAGGTTTCGAAAGGATCGTCGGTGGCTCCGTAGGTGAGAAATTGCAATATTTTGCTCCGCTGCAAGGTGCGCCCGGCCCCGCCAATTTCCAGCAAGGGCTTCACTTCACTGCTGAAGGCCAGCGATTTTTCCTTAAGGGAATAATACAGAGGCTTGATGCCAAAACGATCGCGACTGAGGATAAGCTCGCCTTGCTCGAGGTCGAGGATGGCTATGGCCCACATGCCCCGCATTTGGGTGAAGGCTGAGGTTCCCAATTTGGCGTAAAGCCCGAGAATCACCTCGGTATCGGTACCGCTTTGGGGCTTGAGTCGGTGCTCCGCTGCGAGTGCACGGAAATTATACACCTCTCCGTTGTAACTGATGTAGAGCTTCCTGCCATGCAGTTGCATGGGCTGATGGCCTGCCGGACTCAGGTCGAGGATGGAGAGGCGGCGGTGGAGCAGGGCGTGGCGGATGGACGCAGTTTCGGGCAGGGGTTCAAGGCCCGGAGTCCGGGTATCGGGGCCACTGTAGTTGCGGACTTCTTCCTCATTCACAAGCAAAAAGCCCTCATCATCGGGCCCGCGGTGGCGCAGCAATGACGAAGCACGGAGCAGGTCGCGGCCGCTGATGCCTTGCTGATTCCATACACCGAAAATGCCACACATAGGCTGCTCTGAGGGAGTTGATATGGGCGGTGAAGTTATGCCAAAATGCATCACCCCATGGAAAATCACTTGGTGGAAATGAAATGGAACTGCAGCCATTGTCTGCTTAAATACCTGATCGACTCAGAAAAAGAGCATCATCCCAAGGCAATTAGAACCCGCATTTTTCAAAAGGAAAATATTTTCAAGCTACACCCTTTGCAAAGAAGATTTAATAACTATCTTTGCACTCCGTTTTTTCAGCGGTTCGCCGCTCATTAAAGACAGTACGATGAAAAGAACATTCCAACCTTCGAATAGAAAGCGCCGCAACAAACACGGATTCCGTGAGCGTATGGCATCAGCCAACGGACGTAAAGTGATAGCCGAGCGCCGTCGCAAAGGCCGCAAGCGCCTCACTGTTTCAGATGTGAAGTTGCACAAGCGTTAATCATACATTTCCCTTGTTTTGTTTTTTGAAGCCGTGGCTGGAGAGCTACGGCTTTTTATGTTGGCAGTAGTGAAATTTCGGTCTGCAAGGGCATTCCCACCGTCTGCATAAGTTGACCCCAACCATCAATATTGCCCACATTAGAACTGCAGCTCTAAATCAATTGGTTAATCCGTAGATGTAAAAAATTGGCACCGTAAGATTGGTGCTTTTGTAAAAAAAACCGGGCGTATCGCAGGACTTGCATTAAACTTCCTCACTTTTCAAAGCCTTCACCAGCCTTTGAGGGATGGGCTGCAGGCAGCTGAAACATCCCCTCCTGCAACCCTAAAATGCCATTGGCTGCCGTGAGCAGGAAATGTCCCGACCTGAAGCTGTGCACCTTACCGGCCGGGAAGGCCCGCAGCAACTTTTTGGCTTGAGCAGGCCTGATGATGCGGTCGTATAGCCCGAAGAAAAGGTCGAGTGTGATCCCATTTGCCGAAAGGCGCTCCCCCAACAGGGCATGGTCGGGCTCGAGCTTACGCAAAAAGCACCACACCTGGTACACGCGCTCCTGGTCCTCGGGTGTTGATATCTGGCTGAGCACGAACTCAGAAGTGCGCTCGCTTACCACCTGTGATTTGCGCAAGGCCCAAAGGCTGCGGAAAAACCAGGCTGGCCTGTCCTTGAAAAAGCGGAACATGCTACGCCCTGTACTGTAATGGCTGAAAAGCGCATACCAGCGGTTTACTACCAGACCATCGGGTGCCAAAAGATACAGGCCCCCAACCCGGCCTGGCAGTTCTTGTGCAAGCACCATGCTCAGGCGCCCACCAAGGCTGTAACCCATCAGCCACACCTTTTGGGCGCCAATGTGGTCAAAGAAATCAGAAAAAAACCGGGCGAATTCATCCACTTCCAAAGGATTTTGATCGGGCTGTGCACGGGTGGTCCTGCTCTTTCCGTGAAAAAAGATATCCACAGCGTACACCGTAAACACCTCCTCCAGGGGTCGTGTGAAGCGGATGAAGTCGGCATGGCTGCGCCCGAATCCGTGCAGTGCTACCAAGGTATGCGGACCTTCGCCCCAATGCGCGTAGTGCAAGTGCAAATCATCGTTGTGGAAAACTGCCGACGCTGTTACGGACATTTGTGCCATGCGCTTGGGAAAATCATCTACTTTTGTGGCCTAAATGAAGCGAAATTTTTGGACATCCCTTCAGCGCTCGTTTAGCACTCCCACTTTTTCAGTACAACCCCCCTATTTCCTAATTTTTCTCTGCTATGCCAAAAGACACTAGCATACGTTCGGTATTGATTATCGGCA
>DAIOTP010000246.1:0-2935 GCA_036751905.1 Cryomorphaceae bacterium | reverse complement strand
GGGTGTCTGCGTAATCAAACCCGAATTGATTGACAATGCCTTTGTAACTCACGGCGTTTAAGTATGTTGATGCGCCCACTGTATCGAGCGCAATAAAAATGTCGGGAATAATTCCACCGCCTCCGTAAACGATGCGCCCTCCGGGGGTCGTGAACATTAAACTGTCGGATGTGCGAATGTAACCTGCATCCACGTATTCACCAGCGAGATAACGTTCCTCAAGGTCAATGTCGTAATCGATGTCGTTTCCATAAGGTTTTTGGATGCTTCGCCCGGTAGGCGTATAGTAACGTGCTACAGTAAGTCGAAGTGCTGAATTGTCACGCAGGTTGAGGTGCTCTTGCACCAAACCTTTGCCAAAGCTCCGGCGCCCCATGATGGTGCCGCGGTCATTGTCCTGAATGGCACCCGCAAGGATTTCTGATGCAGAAGCAGAGCCTTGATTGATAAGGATCACGAGGGGAAGTTCGCTGTATCGCCCTTTTTTCTTTGCATAATAAGAACGCCGCGGACTTGATTTGCCTTCGGTATAAACGATCAGCTGTCCTTTCTGTAAAAATTCTTCTGCAACGCGGACGGCCGCATCCAAATATCCGCCACCATTGCCCCGAAGATCGAGAACAAGTTGCTGCATGCCCTCAGCCTCGAGCTTCGAAGCGTGTTGCATAAATTCGTCGTAGGTGGTTCGTGCAAAACGACTTACCTTTATAAAGCCCGTATTTTTGTCGAGCATTTGACCCGTTGCAAGGCTGTTGATAGGAATTTTATCACGGGTGATGTCAAAATTGAGCATGGCACCCTGCCTGTAAATGTCTACCTTGACTTGTGTTTTGCTTGGGCCTTTGAGCAACTTTATGACATCTTCATTGCCAACACCAACTCCGGCAATGCTCTTGCCATCAACAGCGAGAATCCTGTCGCCTGCCTGTATACCCAATTGCTCACTTGGCCCACCTTCTATGGCTGCCACCACCCGCACAGTATCCTCCTGTATCAGAAATTCTATGCCAATGCCCTCAAAGTTGCCCTCGAGTGGCTCCGTGTATCCCGCCAATTCCTCCGCTGAGATGTAGTAACTGTGGGGATCCAAATCTTCTAAAATGGCAGCAATGGCTTTTTCAATCAGTTCATTTTTGCGCACAGAATCCACGTACTGGTCTTCGATGTAGCTCAGTATTTGAACAATCTTATCGGATTGCTGATTCCCTAAACGCGATACAATGCCCGATCCCCCCGGTCGCTCCGTCATTGCTCCACCGATGTAAATTCCAGCCACCAACATGGCTGCCAACATCAATGGGTAGTATATAATGAGTTTACCTTTCTTTTGGTTTTGATTCATAACCATCTATTGGAATGTGTTCCACTAAAATTCCTGCCTGTTTGAGCAGATTTAAGCCTTCCTCGTCCTTGTATTTTTCCGCAAAAACAACCCTTTTAATACCCACTTGCAGTATCATTTTGCTGCAATCTTTGCACGGGGATAGCGTGAGATATAACGTAGAGTTTTGCGCATTGTTGGTGCTCCGCGCTACTTTTGAAATGGCGTTGGCCTCCGCGTGCAGCACATACCACAAGGTGATGCCCTGTGCGTCTTCGCAATCGTTGTCGAAACCTGTTGGGGTACCATTGTACCCATCGGAAATAATCATTCCGTTTTTCACAACAATGGCGCCTACTTTTTTGCGCGTACAGTGTGACAATTGGCTCCATTCATAAGCCATACGCAGGTAGGCCAAGTCATAGCGCAATTGTTTTTCAATGTCTTCGTAGGTCAATACACCCTCAGGTATCATGGCTTGTTTTGACTGTAAATATACGATGCGTGCGCCGCTTTTGTTTGTTGCCTATGCGCTTTAGGATAGTTTAGGAATGCTGATTTAGGGGTGCAATCGATAAATTTACGGCTGCAGTATTGCTCTTAGGTCCAGCAGCAGAGGGTACTGCAGCAAGTTATCATTTTTGGCTTGATGGATCGAAACCTTTGTGTATTTTTGCGCTCCATTTCTGTAAAATGCCCAGGTGGCGGAATTGGTAGACGCGCTGGATTCAAAATCCAGTTCTGGCAACGGAGTGTGGGTTCGATTCCCACCCTGGGTACCACAAGTAAAAATAGCCCCTCAGTGGGCTGTTTTTGCGTTTGGTAGTATGCTCATTGTAAGGCCTTTCGGCAAATGAATGTTGCGTCCATCACCAAGCGCACCATAGGCTTGGTAATGCAGCCTATAATCACTAGCTTTGCAGCCCTTTTCAAAAGCCTGAATGCCATGAGCAGCTCTGTAAAAATTTTTGCCGGTAGCGCATCCGAGGATATTGGTAGCCGTATAGCCCGTGCTTATGGACAGCAGCTCGGCAGCAGCAACACATCACGCTTCAGTGATGGTGAGTTTCAAGTGTCATTTGAGGAAAGCATTCGGGGCAATTTTGTATTTCTTGTGCAAAGCACCATGCCCCCCATGGACAACCTCATGGAGCTGCTCCTCATGATCGATGCCGCCAAGCGCGCCTCAGCCTACAAAATTGTGGCAGTGATTCCCTATTTTGGCTTTGCCAGACAAGACCGCAAGGACAAGCCCCGCGTGGCCATAGGTGCCAAGCTCGTGGCCAAAATGCTCACCGCCGCTGGCGTAGACCGGGTGATGACGATGGACCTCCATGCGGATCAAATTCAAGGATTTTTTGAAGTTCCTGTTGACCACCTGTTTGCATCCTCCATTTTTCTGCCCTATATAGACAGCCTCAATACGGCCAACCTCGTAATGGCAGCCCCCGACACGGGCGGCACCAAGCGTGCCAATGCCTATGCCAAATACCTCAATGTGGATATGGCCATTTGCTACAAGCAAAGAAAAGTGGCCAACCAAATCGAAAACATGACCGTGATCGGTGAAGTGGAGGGAAAGGACATTCTGATTGTTGATGACATCATAGATAC
>DAIOTP010000245.1:0-2964 GCA_036751905.1 Cryomorphaceae bacterium | reverse complement strand
CCGTGGTGCTTGGCGTGCAGTACAAAGCGGTTGATCACCGCGTCAAAGCGCATGCTCTTGCTGTAGCCATACACATTGGCGCAGCGCACGATGGCTATCTCTTTTTTGCCGCCAAGGCGCTCTACATGCCGCTCGCCCTTGCGCTTGCTGATGCCGTAAAAGGTCTTGGGATTGGGCACCGTGACCAAAGTAGCAGGCTCCTCGCCTGATCCATACACGCTGGCGCTGCTCATGTATATGAGGCGCTTGCAACGCTCACTCTCCTCCACGGCGTAGCACAGCTCGGCGGTGCCCCAGTTGTTGACCTGGTCGAAGAGGTGGGCGTTCTCATCGGCAAAGGGGGTGCTGACCTTGGCGGCGAGGTGGATCACCACATCGGCCTGGGCCACTTCCCTGCGGAGGGTGTGGCTGTCGAGCAGTTCGGCATCTACAAAGTGAACCTGTGCCCCAAGCTTGTCGGGCCCGAGGAAGAAGTTGTAATTCTTTCGGCTCAGGTTGTCATAGATGCGTATGCTGTTGATATCGGAGCGCTGCATCAAGCTCAGGCAAAGCTCTGTGCCAAGGTATCCGGCACCTCCGGTGATGAGTACATTCATGCGTTTTCCTTTTGGATGAGGTCGGTGTGGAGACCGCACTCGGTTTTGCTCATGCCAAACCAGCGGGCCGCGCGGGGGTCGTTGAGGTCGGCCTTGCGGGTGCAGGGCTCACAACCTATGCTGCTGTAGCCCTCGGCATCGAGGGGGTGGCGGGGCAGGTCATGGGCCTTGATGTAAGCGTAAATGTCTTTGCCCGTCCATGCGAGCATGGGGTGGTAGCGCATGGCGCCGTGCCCGGCCTGCTGGAAGGGCTTCATGTTGCGCCGGTTCAGGTTTTGGTCGGCGCGCACCCCGTTTACCCACACATCATGGCTTTCGAGCAGGCGCGCCGTGGGAGCTACCTTGTTGAGGTGGCAGCAATAATCGGGGTTGGAGGTGAAGTAAAAATTGCCTTTGGCGTCGCGCTGCAAGTGGCGGGGTGTATCGGAGGCAATGCTGCGGATTTCTATGCCCAGGCGTGCGGCCACTTCCTCGCGGAAGGCCATCGTTTCTGGAAAAAGAAAACCGGTATGTAGCATATATACACTCATTTCCAAACCGCTGCGGGCGATGATGTGGAGCAGGGGGATGCTGTGCGTTTGCAGGGAAGTGGTGGCGAAAAGCTTTTTGCCTTCTTCCACCTTGAGCCGCTTGAGCGTGGCAATGATTTCATCAACATTCATAGGCGCTGCGAAGGTACGGAAAGCAGGCCAAGGGGCATCTTGCGGCGTATGCTCTGCTCAAGCGATATCATGGTTTCGGTGCGCTGTATGCCTTCCACCTCCTGGATTTTTTCGTTGAGTACTTTCCGCAAATGTTCGGTATTGCTGCACACTATTTTTAGAAAAATACTGTATCCTCCTGTAGTATAGTATGCTTCAAGTATTTCTGGGATGGCCTCCAACTGCTTGATCACGTTTTTATATTTGGCGCCCTTTTCGAGAAAAACGCCTATAAACGCACTGAGGTCGAACCCGAGCCTGGTGGGGTCCACGATAAGCTCCGAGCCTTTCACGATGCCCGCCTCCTCGAGTTTTCGCATGCGCACATGGATGGTTCCAGGCGATACGATAAGCCTTTGGGCTATTTCGGTAAAAGGCGTACGGGCATCTTCGAGCAGGATGGCCATGATGGCCTGATCGATGTTGTCAATGTGGTAATCGGAGGGGCTCATGGGGAAACACTTTTTAATGATCGTGCTACAAATATAGTTTAAATTACGAATATGATAATAATTTAGCCATATTGAAAATATATTGGCATTGCAACGTATCCTACCATACATTTGTAACAACAAAACAAACCAAAAGCGACACGACGCACAAAGAGGTTTGACACTGTGGGGTGATGAAACAGGCAGACATGCCCTCCTGTCCCGGGGGTGGAGGCTTGGGACAAACGGCAGCAGCTCCGGCTACGCCGCTAACCACTCCTTGAAGGTTCGAATCCTTCCCCTACAGCAGCAAAAAACCGCTTGAAAGAATTTCTTCAAGCGGTTTTTTATTTTCATTTGTATCCGCTTGTAAAGCCAACTTTCACAGGCCTTGCAGGGGTATTCGCTTCTTTTTCAGGAATTTTTTTTTCCAAACGATCAAGATCTTATGCGGATTTCGCAGTTTCCACCTCCTCAAGCTTTTCCACTACACCCGGGGCACTCAACCCATGCACCACCACCGACAGCATGACAAGGAATATCACCAAAGCAAATGCCTCTTCAGCACCTTCGAATTGTTGGTGGTACATGGCATAACTCAGGTAATAGAGCGAGCCCACCCCGCGAATGCCAAAGAAGGCCATGGTCCACTTTTCGCGCCGATGCAAGCCGGTATTGAAAAGCCCTAATATGCTTGACAATGGCCTTACGGCAAAAATAAGTATCGCAGCAAACAACACATGTGACCATTGCAGTATGTCAACCAGATCGGTGGCTGCATAAATTCCCACCAATAGAAAAATGATGGCAACAAGGATGCGTTCCAGCTCCTCGGCAAAATCGTGCAAGTGCTGCTGGTAATCAAAGCTCCTCTCATAATGTCGAAATACGCAGGCCGTAACGAACACGGCTACAAAGCCGTAACTTCCCGCCAATTCGGCCAATCCATAGGGAATCAAGGTGAGGCTGATGGCCATGATTCCGGTACTGAGTTGCGCCACACGCTGTTTTGCCGGAAAGGCCAGTACAGCTTTACTCAGCAGCCAGCCTAAGCCCCAGCCCAGCAAGGCTCCCATCGCTAATTTGTAAAGAAAATCCATTACAAACCAACTCCACACCCACTGCCATTCATTTGTACCCATTAGGGCTATGCCGATCGCCAGATAAGTAAAAGGAAAAGCGAGGCCATCATTGATTCCTGCCTCCGACGTAAGGGCTACCCGCGTTGCCGAAACA
>DAIOTP010000244.1:0-2965 GCA_036751905.1 Cryomorphaceae bacterium | reverse complement strand
GGAGCGCGGAATTCAAGCGCGAGAAAATCGGCGAGATGCCCACGGAGATGTTCAAACACTTCTTCAAGAGCTTTAGTGACGAGGCCCGCTGCAACCTCAACATCAAGGCCGAGGGTGACAACGAGCACCACAAGATCGAAGCCATTTTCAAGGCCTGGGCCCGCGCCATCCGCATGGCTGTGGCCAAAACCGGCGGGGGCGAAATCCCCAGCACAAAAGGCAGCCTATGATCGCTATCGTGAAATACAAGGCCGGGAATGTGCGCAGCGTGATGAATGCCCTCCACCGCCTCGGCGTGGAAGCCGTGCTCAGCGATGAGGCCGCCGCGCTGCAATCGGCCGATAAGGTGATATTCCCGGGTGTGGGTGAGGCGGGCAATGCCATGGCCACCTTGCGGGAAACCGGACTAGACGAAGTGTTGCGCGGCTTGAAGCAGCCATTTTTGGGCATTTGCCTCGGCATGCAGCTCATGTGCAGCCACAGCGAGGAAGGTGAGACCGATTGTCTCGGCATTTTTCCCGAAAGGGTGAAGCGCTTTCCGTCGGGCGAAAAAGTGCCCCACATGGGCTGGAATGAATTGGAGAATTTGAGGAGTCCGCTGATGCAGGGCATTGCTCCCGGCAGCGATGTGTATTTCGTGCACAGCTATTTTGCGGAAGCGGGGCCGGACTGCATCGCCACAACCACCTACGGATTGCCCTTTGCGGCGGCCATGGCGCGGGGAAATTTTTACGGGGTGCAGTTTCACCCGGAGAAGTCGGGCGAGGTGGGGCAAAGGATACTGGGGAATTTTTTAGCAATTTGATATGACCGCTATTGACAAATTAATCAGGGTTTTGTCATCATTTTTGCAAAAGGCAAAAATGCCGCCAAAACCAGTTCATCCTTGCACCTACATCCCAGGGTTGACACCCGGGGCAAGTGTCATGTCACCCCCCTGGGGTTCAAGTATGGCGCACACGTTGAATGGATTGCCTTTCGCGGCGGCCATGGTCGGGGGGAATTTTTTGAAACTATGAGCGGACAGGGAAAGTAAACATAAAGAGAAAAGTGTCCAGTTTTTTAGATAATTTACTGGACATTTTGTACCTTTGAAAAAAGAAGCTTATGAGCATTGCTGCAAATACATACCGCAAAATTGAAGGTCTGCCAGCCGGGCAAGTGTTCACCTACAAGGATGTGCTGGTTGATACTGACAAAACAGAGGCCGTGATCAAAGCCTTGAATCGCATGGCACAGTCGGGTACGATCGGGAAATTGGCTAAAGGGAAGTTCTATAGGCCGGAAGAATCACCTTTTGGGACACTGAAGCCAAGCATGTATGAAGTTTTGAAAGACTTGATGGTCAAGGATGGAAAAAGGGTAGGATATCTCACCGGCACGAGTGTACAAAATGAACTTGGACTTACAACCCAGGTAAGCAAGATAATTGAGATTGGACGTAATGATTCAAGGCCGCCCATGAAGCGAGGATTTTATGCTATCGCCTTTCTCAAACAAAACAATCCCATCACCTCAGCATCAATTCCACTTCTTCAAATTTTGGATGCCATCCGCACCATGAAACAGGTGCCCGACACCGCTCCCGAGGATGTAGTGCTTCAATTGAAATCGCTGGTGGCCGGTCTCGATGAAACCCAACAAGCGCGAATGGTGAACCTTTCGAAAAAATACCCCCCGAGCACAAGGGCTTTGTTGGGCGCTATCCTTGATCAATCGGGTCGTGAAGAAATAGCCCGTGAGCTGCTTGAGTCTTTAAATCCGGTGAGTAGATATATTCTACCCGGCGCACGAAAAGTGCTGCCGGATGCTAAAAAATGGAATATTCAATGAAGCTGCATGAAAACCAAAAGCTATTTCGGCAGGCAGTGCAACTCACTGCAAATAAAATGCAACTGCCTCCTATTTATGTCGAGAAAGACTACTGGGTAACATTTATACTGCATTTGGTATTTGGCAGCCCCATTGCTGATGACGTTGTTTTCAAAGGAGGTACGGCATTGGCCAAATGTTTCGGGCTTATCGAGAGATTTTCAGAAGATATCGACCTGGTAGTGGTACGAAGAGACGGGGAAACCGACAACCAATTAAAAACCAAGCTAAAGAGCATAAGCAAACTGGTTGGAGAGGTTCTACCGGAAATTCAGGTCAATACCATCACCCACAAACGGGGAATGCACCGAAAAACTGCACACGCCTACCAAAAAGTTTACACCGGCGATTTTGGGCAAGTACGTGACTACATTGTGCTCGAATCAGGCTGGCTGGGCAATCCGTATCCAAATATCACAGGAAAGGTACGGTCGTTTATTTTCGATGCCGTTGGATTGGAAGACCCACAAAATATCATTGCATCTTATGGCCTGCTTCCCTTTGAGGTCAAAGCGCTTGAACCTGCCAAAACCTTCTGCGAAAAGATCATGAGTTTGGTACGATTTTCCTACAGCGACAGATCTATTGAAGATTTAGCATTGAAGATTAGGCATACCTATGATCTCAATCAGCTTCTCAAGAATGAGCGCATCGTGAAGTTCTTTGAATCCGATCAATTCGGCACGACAATGCTTCAGGTAGCAGAAGAGGATATGGTGAGCTTCAAAAACAACAAAGAGTGGATTCAAAATCACCCCAACGATTCCCTTATTTTCAGGGAGTCTGTTTCTACATGGCCACGCATCAGAGATGCCTATTCGGGAAAATTCAAAGGCCAGGTTTTCGGAGATTATCCTGATCCTGACGAAATTCTTGCGACACTCATAAAGATCAAAGAAAGAATGGCACAAATAACATGGTCTGTCAGCACCGAGCGACCAAATAAAGACTTCAAAACCCCATGAGAATCATCCCCGCCATAGACCTCATCGAAGGCAAGTGCGTGCGCCTTACGCAGGGCGATTACAGCACAAGGAAAGTGTACAACGAAGACCCGCTCGAAGTGGCGAAATCATTTGCCGATGCGGGGTTG
>DAIOTP010000243.1:0-2968 GCA_036751905.1 Cryomorphaceae bacterium | reverse complement strand
GCGGCTCATGAAGTCGCCGTCCACGTACTACAGCACTTCATCACTGTCAATGTTGCTGTGGTTGTACGGTGCCGGTATGGAGTCGGGGTGGTAATCATAGAGGCGCGGACAAAAGGAGCAGATCACAAAATTGTGCGCTTCGAAAGTTTGGTGCACGGGCGGGGGCTGGTGTATGCGTCCGGTGATGGGTTCAAAATCGTGTATGCTGAAAGCGTACGGATAGTTGTAACCATCCCAACCCACCACATCAAAGGGGTGTGTGCCGTATGTGTAGTGGTGCAGGCGGTTCTGCTTGCGTATTTTGATGAGGAAGTCGCCCGTTTCGTCGTGAGGTGCCATGTAAGCGGGCCTGCGTATATCGCGCTCACAAAAGGGGCTGTGCTCCAGCAGCTGCCCGAAGTAGTTGCGGTAGCGTTTGGGGGTGTACACCGGGCTGAATGACTGTACAATGAAGAGGCGGTTCTTGCTGTCGTTGAACTGCATTTGGTAGATCATGCCGCGCGGTATCACAAGGTAGTCGCCATAGTCAAAATTGATGGTGCCCAGCATGGTGCGCAATGTGCCGGAGCCTTCGTGCACGAAGATGACCTCGTCGGCATCGGCATTTTTGTAAAAATAATCGGTCATTGATTTCCGCGGAGCGGCCAACTCGATGTAGCAGTCGTTGTTCACGAGCACAGGCACGCGACTTTCCAAAAAATCGTCGGCAGGGAGTACGCGCATGCCGGCAAACATGTAGCTCTTCAGGTTGTATTCAACGGCTATTTCAGGATTGAGTACATGCACATCGCCAATACTTTTTACAATGGTGGGTCGGTGCACATGGTAGAGCAGGGAAGCCATACCGCTGAATCCCTCTGTGCCAAAGAGCTGTTCGTAGTACAGGCCTCCGTCGGGCTTGCGGAAAGTGGTATGGCGCTTTTGGGGAAACGCGCCAAGCTGATGGTATATGGGCATGGTTGATGCAGTGTAGGTGTACTGCAAATATACCCATTTGCAACATCTGTGCTTGGCTCTTGCCGCGGGATACAGTGATCAGGCATTGCTTTACGCAAAAATGGTGTGCTTCGCAGTACAGCAATTTTTACGGAAGCAAGAAAGAAAGTGCGAATTGCGCTTATACCACCTGAAAGAGCACCAGGGCGTAAACGAAAAAGCGGGCGATGCGGAATATTCCCAAAAGGAGCAATGACTTGAAATTGTACTTCAACATGCCAGCCCCGAGGCACATGGTGCTGTAAGGCAGGGGAAGCAAGGCGGCAACCACGATGATGGGGCCTCCCCAACTGCGCAACATGGCAAATTGCTTGGCAAACTTCACGTTGACAAAATGCCCAAGGCGGTTGATCCGCATCAACCTTAGGCCGAGATAATACGCCAGCAAGCCTGCACCGTAACTCATCAATGCCAGCAAGCCCACCATGGCATAAGGTGAAGCAAATTGCTTGGCCCAAATGATGAACAGGTCAGGGGGAATAAGACCCAGAATGGTCTCACTCAAAAAGAAGATACCGAGAACAAATTCTTGCCTTACAACAGCCGAAAATTGCCCAAAATAGTATTCGAGACCAGGTGTGAAATTTTCAAACAGTGACAATGCCAGCAGAATGGGCAGCAGCACAGCGGCAAAGTTGATGCCTATTTTTTGTAGAAATTTGTAAAATCCACGCCTTTGGTAAAATACGTGATAGCGTTTCATGGAGGTCCACATGTCTTTGAATCTTCTTGTAACTAGCATGGGGATATACGCACGCTGGGCAACAAAGTTAACACTACTGCCCTTGAAAAACGCGTGCCACTTGTCACGAAAATTCGCTTCTTTGCAGCGCTTGTGATAATTTATGAAATGCAGTATACCCCAGGAATTTTATTTTTCATAGCAAGCCTCTTGGTGCTCAATACCTACGGGCAGGTGCCTGCCATCGTGGTACACGGTGGGGCCGGTACCATAGAGCGGGGAAGCATGAGCGATAGCCTTGAAACGGCGATCCGAAACCACCTTCAAACCGCCGTTGACCGGGCTTATGCCATTTTGGAAGGGGGAGGCACTGCCCTCGACGCCGTTGAAGTCGCCATCATGTACCTCGAGGAGGTGCCACATTTCAATGCCGGAATAGGTGCAGTAATGACTGCCGATGGACAACATACACTCGATGCCTCGATCATGGATGGCAAACACTTAAACGCAGGTGCCGTGGCAAGTGTCACCACAGTGCGCAGGCCCATACAAGCCGCCCGGGCGGTAATGGAACATTCGCCACACGTGCTGCTGGCAGGGGAGGGCGCCGAGCTTTTCGCAAAATTGCAGGGGCTGGAGCTGGTGAGCAATGACTTCTTCACCACACCCCGCATCAAAGCCGCCTGGGAAGCAGGCCAAAAACGGCAGGGTGCGCTGGAAGCACCTGCAATGGAGACCATACCAGGAAATGCCCATGAGCCCTTGCCGGAAAAATTCGGAACGGTAGGAGCTGTGGCGGTCGATGCTGCCGGCAACATCGCTGCGGGCACTTCCACGGGCGGGATGATGAACAAACGATACGGCCGCATTGGCGATAGCCCCATCATTGGCGCTGGCACTTATGCCGATAATGCCACGTGTGGCGTATCGGCCACCGGCCATGGCGAATATTTTATCCGAATAGGGGTAGCCAAAGAAATCAGTGACCAAATGCGTTTTGCCGAAAGGCCACTGGCCGAGGCCGCCCACTTTACCATCCATGATAGGCTCTCAGCCCTGGGTGGAAGCGGGGGCATCATAGCCCTCGATGCCCATGGTAGGGTAACAATGGAATTCAATACAACGGGCATGTACCGCGCCTTTCGCAATGCCCACGAAACCCATATCGCCATCTATGGTACGCCTTAAATTTCTCCTTGCTGTGCTTGTTTCACTGCTTTTTGCCAGCAGACCTCCATGAATGGCAGGATGCAGCGTTTTCACGCGACCATCCAGTATCTCCGGAAAGCC
>DAIOTP010000242.1:0-2999 GCA_036751905.1 Cryomorphaceae bacterium | reverse complement strand
GGTATTGAGCCGCAAATAGAGGAACTTCAAGGGCTTCCAATTGACATGGTGCCGGAATGGTCCACAGCGCACAAGGCAGGGCAGGAAGTGTACATCGCCGACACCTCGGAGGTAGAAAGCAAGCCTTTGAAAGAGCTTTTACAAATGCAGGGCATCAAAAGCCTGCTCAGCATTCCCCTTTTCAACGATGGTGCCTGCATAGGCTTTATCGGTTTCGACAGCGTGCGCAAGAAGTATTATTTCCCTGACAAGGAACGTGAACTCCTCACCATCTTCGCCGATATACTGGTCAATGTGATCATGAGGCTGCGCGCGGAGCGGGAGCTTAAAACCACAAAAACCAAACTGGAGGGCATTCTGAGTGAAATGAATGACGTGATTTGGTCGCTTTCTGTTCCGGGCAACAATACCGCGTTTTTATCACCCAGCGTTGAAAAATTGGTGGGCAAATCGGTCGAGGAATGTGCCAAAAGTGCCTTTTGGTGGCAGGAATTTATCCATCCCAATGACCGTTTCATTACAGCCCAGATGCAGCGTGGCCTTTCGGAAAATGATGGATATGACGCCGAGCACCGCATCATCACAGCACACAATGAGCTCAAGTGGGTGCACAGCCGCGGCCGGGTGATCCGCAATACCCTGGGTCGGGCTGTAAGGATTGACGCTGTAATTTGCGACATCACCAAGCAAAAGCAGCACGAGTTAAAAATCGAATCTTTGCTGCGCGACGCCACCGACCAAAATGACCGCTTTCGCAATTTTGCCCACATTGTGACGCACAACCTGCGCAGCCATTCTACCAACATCGGAATGCTCTTGGATCTCTGGAAGGATGAGCATGATGCGGACACCAAGATGCTTTTCACTGAAAATCTGCAAAACGCAGCCTCCAGGCTCACCGAAACCATTGAACACCTCAATGAAGTGGTCGAAATGAGTACCACCACCGATGATGCGCTGAGGCCCATGGACCTGCACAGGGTGGTGAGCGATAACCTCCAAAGATTGACGGGCGATTTGGCCAAAGCCAATGCCAGCGCCACCTGTGACATAGACCCCAGGATGTGCGTGGACGCCGTGCCCGCTTACCTCGAAAGCGTGGTGCACAACCTCTTGAGCAATGCCATCAAGTACCGCTCAGCGGAGCGAAAACTCGCACTAAAGATAACGGCAACTGAGCTCGGCGAATTTTGTCTGCTTCAGGTAGCCGACAATGGCTTGGGCATAGACCTTGAAAAGCATGGAAGCAAGCTCTTTGGATTTCACAAAACATTTCATGGCAATGAAGATGCCCGTGGATTGGGTTTGTTTATCACAAAAAATCAAGTCACCGCCATGGGTGGCCGCATAGAAGCCAGCAGCAAACCGGGTGTAGGCAGTGTATTTAAACTGTACCTGAAGCTCGCTACAGGGCAGCCCTCTTAGTTGAAACCCTTTATCAGCTCATTGTGTTGGGTGATGTCGAGGCCGGTTTTTTCCTGCTCAAGGGTAACGCGCATAGGGGCTATAAGGTCGGTAAGTGCGTAAAGCAGCCATGACAATCCAAAAATGATGGGCACCAGTGCCACAAGCGTACCGAGGTGCACGAGAAACAGACCCGGGTCGCCGGTGGTGAACCAGCCACCCTCTACCGCAAAAACCGCAGTGAGCATCATGCCTACCATGCCCCCCACGCCGTGACAGGCGAATACATCGAGCGTATCGTCAAGGGTGTGGCGCCGGCTCATGGCTGCCATCACGGTGTTGCTCACCAAGGCTGCTGCCACGCCAATAAACAAGCTTGGACCTGAGGTCACAAAACCTGCTGCCGGTGTAATGGCCACCAGTCCTACCACCGCGCCAATGCAGGCGCCAAGGGCGCTTGGGCGTTTGCCCCGTGAGGCATCCAGGACAATCCACGCCAGCATGGCCGCTGCCGAAGCGATGTGGGTATTCCACAATGCCAGTACGGCAGTACCGTCGGCTGCGAGGGCCGAGCCGGAGTTGAAACCGAACCAGCCAAACCAAAGCAAGCCCGTACCGAGGATGACGTAAGGAATGTGCACAGGGTCCTCGCCATGCGCGCCATTGAGGTCGCGGCGGCCCAAATACATGGCGCCCGCTATGGCCGCTACACCAGCCGAAATGTGGACCACGGTGCCACCGGCAAAATCGAGTACGCCAAGGCCGGCAAGCAGCCCATCGGGATGCCAGGTCATGTGTGCCAGGGGGCAATATATCACCAGGCTGAACAGACAAATGAAGATGGTGTAGGACCAAAATCTTACCCTTTCGGCAAATGAACCTGTGATGAGCGCCGGGGTGATGATGGCAAACTTGAGTTGGAATGCCGCAAAGAGCACAAAGGGCAGTCCCGTGGCAATTTCATCGTGGGCGGCGGTGCCTACATTGTTGAAAAACAAAAAGCTGCGCGGATCGCCGATGATGCCGCCGAGCGAATCGCCGAAAGCAAGGCTGAAGCCAATGACGAACCAAAATACCGAGATGACCCCAAGTGCCACAAAGCTCTGCAGCAGGGTAGAGATCAAATTTTTGGCCCTTACCATGCCTCCGTAAAAGAAGGAAAGTCCGGGGGTCATAAGCAGTACGAGCGCTGTGGCCGTGATCATCCAGGCCAGATCGCCCGTGTCAAAATCGCTCTCCGCCTCGGGGTGATAGGGCGCGAAGAATACGGCAAACACACTGAACAGAATGAGAAGCATCAGGGCTATACGCCCGAAGGATACATTGTTGCGCATGGAGGACTTTTAGTTGAATTGTTGCGCAAAGAAAAAATAAGTAATGGAATTTTAAGGGGGCTGTTGAAAAAAAACACATGTATTTTGACAAGTACGCACTCAAATAGGGGGGTGCCTTGCAAATAATATATAAAATTTAGGCCTTATTCGCTTATTGCGATGGGGGTGTCTTGTGGCAATGCCACTTTTCCCCCTGTTTTTATCGCTGGGACATCCAATTTTTTAATTTCAAACCTCCAATCCAAGCGGTGCCCGGCCTTT
>DAIOTP010000241.1:0-3003 GCA_036751905.1 Cryomorphaceae bacterium | reverse complement strand
ATCTTCCACCTCAAAGCGCTGCAGCTTGATATCCGCTTGCAAGCCAAGCGACCATTTCGGATGGTAACGGTAAACCAAATCAAGCCCCCAGGTAGGGATGATCAACACCCCATCGCCCTCCAGAAAATGGGTGGGCACATGGGTATTGGCCATCACAATGGCGCCCCACAAGGCCTTTTCATGTGCCTCATCGCTTTCTTCCAATTTTGCCTCTTGGGCAAGGACAAGTGGCGGCATCAATCCCATAAGGACGACACTGAGCAGCGCTAATTTGAAAAGAGAGGCCATCTGCATATTCAATTCCTTTGGAAGGGTATCATGCTTACCTGTAAGCCGTGCTGTACCTGAAGCTCTATGACTAAACCGTGTTTCATTGTTCTGGAAACACATTGATTATGCACTCAAAATTCAAATATTACTTTCCAATCCTCTGCCATGTCCACGATGTGCCATCCTTTCTCATGGGCGTCGTCCATTGCCTTTTCAAGATGCCCGACATGAGACGCGCTGTCATAAGCAAATTCGCGTTCAGCATCAGTATGGTGAACAATCAACACAAAACCATTGGCTTCTTTTGAGGCTTTGGTGTACTGCAGCAGTTCATAATCTCCATCTGAGTTTCCAGCGGCAAAAACTGGTTTTCTGCCGATGTATTGACGCACCGCCACAGGCTTGCCGGGGCCATCGTCAATATGATTAATTTCGGCCTGCTTGATCAGTATCGGCAGCCCGAGCGAATCCATTTCGTAAACCAACTTGAGCGAACTGCCTACAACCTGATGCTTCGGAATCTTGTAAGCCTCTTCAGAAAAATTTCTAATAAAATCTACTCCCCCACCGGAAACGATAAAACACGTAAACTGGTGGCTTCTTAAATAATCCAACAGTTCCAACATGGGTTTATAAATAAGCTCAATGTATGGCTTGTTCAATCCGGGATGGATGGCTTGACGCAGCCAATGATCAACAGAGGCGTCGAACTCAAGGGTCGACATGCCGGCATGTGAAGCCATAATGATCTCCATGATGGCCCTGTTGCCTCCTTTCAGCGAGCGCTCCAAATCATTTTGAAGCAAAGACTTAAATGGCTCTTGTCTTGACCATTCAGGATGATTGGATGCCTGTTTCTGAATGTAGTCAATGGCATAGGCCAACTGGAAATATACGGGCTGTTCACACCAAAGCGTACCGTCGTTGTCAAAGCACGCGATGCGGTCATGCACAGGAATGAAAGAGGTGCTGCCCTCTTGCGTGGACTTTTCAACAAAATTGATTACCGCCAGCTTTACATCCCTGTCATTCCATGAGGGCAAGGGATCATTCACGCCCGCAATGCTCCCTTCCTCGTTCACGACCACAGGGCTGGTGCAGGAAGTTATGCTCAAAAGAGGCAGCACTAGAAGGATCAAAAATGTACGCATAATGAGACAATTGGCTAAAAGTGATTATCCGCTCAATCAAGCAGGAGGCAATCCTTTCCTGAAAAAGCGGACAATCAACTTGCAGGTTAAAATTTATAAGGCAGAAGCTATCCGTGTGTTACCTGGCGCCTGCGGTCGACTTGAGTTTTTCTTCGATTTTGCTCAGGTTGAACGAGCCGGGGCTTTGTGAAGGGGGATAGTCCACCATGGTTTGTAAAAACTTGGCTGCCATAGCCTGAATGGGCACCACTACGTAAGGACGGTCAAGGAACCAGTCGTTGTATGTATTGGAATTGTGCTGGGCTTTCTCAAAGGGATCTCTCCGCAAATGGAACAGCAGGGGCACCCTCAATTCGGTGAATGGTTCACGCCATACACCAAAGGCCTCGCCACGGTTTTCCAAAAACACCACCTTCCAGTCGCCATAGCGCGCTGCCACCACTTCGCCATCATCATTGACGTACCAAAATTCTTTCCTTGGTGAGCGCTCCACCTTTCCGGTGAGGTAGTCCAGTTGGTTGTGCCCGTCTATGTAGTTTTTGTAAGTTCTGCCTATGGCCTTGTAGCCTTTCTTGATTTTCTCGGCGATATTCGGGTCGCCGGCTGCTGCTGCAAAAGTCGGCAACCAATCTTCATGCGATACGATGTCATTGTAAGTCACCCCGGCAGGAATGTTGCCCGGCCACCTCACGAAGGCCGGCACACGGTAAGCGCCTTCCCAGTTTGAATTTTTCTCCGACCTGAAAGGAGTGGTTCCCGCATCGGGCCAGGTGTTGTAGTGTGGTCCGTTGTCGGTGGAGTACATTACAATGGTATTGTCGGCGATGCCAAGTTCGTCGAGCAAAGCCAGCAGCTCGCCCACGTGCAAGTCATGTTCCACCATGCCATCGCCATATGTATCCTGTCCGCTGATGCCCTTGTGCTCCTCTTTCACATGTGTGCGGAAGTGCATGCGTGTTCCATTCCACCAGGTGAAGAAAGGTTTACCTGCTTCCACTTGCTTCTTGATAAACTCCTTTGCGGCAGCCACCGACTCGTCGTCAATGGTCTCCATACGCTTTTTGGTAAGCGGTCCGGTATCCTCAATTCTTTGCCCACCCTTGCCATCAGCCCAGGAGTGAATCACACCTCTGGGACCAAATTGCTCATAGAAAGTTTTGCCATTGGGCAGCACCATGTCCTTAGGGTAGTCACTATTTTCAGGTTCTTCTTCGGCATTGAGGTGGTACAAATTGCCAAAAAATTCGTCCCAGCCATGGTTGGTGGGAAGGTGGGTATCCAGGTCGCCCTGGTGGTTTTTGCCAAATTGGCCTGTGTTGTAACCCAAGCTTTTCATGACCCCGGCAATGGTGATGTCGGTGGTTTGCCAACCCTCTTTGGCACCAGGAAGGCCTACTTTGGTCATTCCGGTGCGTACAGGAACGTTGCCACCGAGAAATGCAGCCCTTCCGGCTGTGCAGCTTTGCTGGGCATAATAATCTGTAAATGCGGCGCCCTCCCGGGCAATTCGGTCGATATTGGGAGTTTTATACCCCATCATGCCGCGGTTGTTGTGGCTGATGTTCCAGGTACCTATGTCATC
>DAIOTP010000240.1:0-3031 GCA_036751905.1 Cryomorphaceae bacterium | reverse complement strand
TGAAGAAGGCCAGAGGCCGCCTGCCTCCCGAAGGGATGGAAGTTAGCGTCACTCGGCCCCGCTTCGTTTACGGGCGCGGCCAGAGGCGAAGCGATCGTGCAGACCCAAAAAATTCGCATTGGCGTCTCAGCAATAGGATTCATCTACAATGAAATACACATACTGTCATGCTTAAGCGAAGCGAGGAACTCCGCAGGTATCACAAATACCGATTCAAGAAAATTATGCCATGCGTAAACTCATTGTTAGGCAGCGTGGACAAAGGAATGTACTGCAAGGGCATGATTCTTGTTGAGTTTACTGTGAATTAACGGTATATTTGCTTTTTCTTGACAATTAAAACATATACTTCGTGAGACTAACCACACTCCCCTCGCTCCTGCTTTTGAATGCATGCATGCTCTTTATTTGCACCAAGTCCTTTGGTCAAGAGGTTGTTTTTTCACATGCGGGAAAGCCATTTTCACATCCCTTCACGCTGGAGCTCAGCAGTCCTCCGGGCACCAATGTGTATTTTACCTTGGATGGACAAGCGCCAAATACCATAACCGCCACACCCTACGCCCTGCCTCTTGAAATTGACAGCACGCTGGTAATTAGGGCGGCCGCTTTCAATGCAAATGGAAGCAGCGGACCGTTACGCACCATGGTGTACACACGGACCGACACTTCTTTGGTCAATTTCAGCTCCGACCTGCC
The DNA here is from genome assembly GCA_036751905.1 of Cryomorphaceae bacterium. Taxonomy (GTDB): domain Bacteria; phylum Bacteroidota; class Bacteroidia; order Flavobacteriales_D; family Cryomorphaceae; genus T3Sed10-241. The sequence goes on along the minus strand of DAIOTP010000240.1, from coordinate 2,332 downwards.
CATCCTGATTTTGCATCAATTTGATCAGCCCATTGCGCAAGAAGAGCGCAGCATAGCTTACCTCAACATCAGCGAAATCAATTCAACCGATGGACGTTGCCATCTCCTTGATGCCCCCTCACTTCAAACCCGAATAGAAACCAATATACGGGGCAATACATCGGCTGATTTTCCAAAAAAACAATACGCAACACGCCTGATTGATGAAGGCGGCAACAGCCGCGACGAATCCCTGTTGGGCATGCCCGCCGACAACAACTGGATACTCCATGCCCCATTCTCCGATAAAACCCTCATGCGCAATGTCGTGGCCTTTCAACTTGCACGCAGCATGGGTTGGTACGCCCCCCGCATACGGTATGTCGAGCTTTTCCTGCACAGTGGCCACACCCCCTTGGGCATGGAACATTACAATGGCGTATACGCAGTATTTGAACGCATCAAATGGCATGAGGAGCGCGTGGATATCAGCAAACCCGGCAGCAGAAATCCCGAAAGCCTCCGCGGGGGTTACATATTCCAAATAGACCGGGAACCCAATTTCGAAACAGAAAAGGGATCACTTTTTCAACTGGTCAGGCCCCAAGCCGAAGAAATTACTTTTGCCCAACTCGATTGGCTGACCAACCACATCGACGAAGCCGAAAAGGCACTTTTCAGCGATCAATTTGCTGATATGGGTGTAGGGTATCCTGCGTACCTGCACGCGGCATCTTTCATCGACCACCATCTCCTTACCGAGCTACTCAAAGAAATTGATGGATTCAGGTTAAGCACCTATTTTTACAAAGACCGGGATGACAAAATAGTATGCGGCCCACTCTGGGACTTTAATCTGAGCCTTGGCAATGCAGAATACAATGACGGCTGGAACCCGCAAGGTTGGTACCATGAGCAAATCGATACCTCTCAGTATCTATATGGCTGGTATAACAGGTTATTTGCCGACAGCACTTTTGCAAAAGCATACAAGGATCGCTGGTGGTATTTGCGCCAAAATGTGCTTTCACAACAAAACATCAACGCATTGATGCAGCACTACACCTCTGAGCTTGCCGAAGCACAGGCGCGTAATTTCGCCCGATGGGATATACTGGGATATTATGTATGGCCCAATCCGCCGGGGTATGAGGAGCGCAATACGCACATCAAAGAAGTACATTGGATGATCAATTGGATCAATGCAAGGCTGGCATGGATGGACCAGCAGCTTGGTCCGGCCGTATCACCTGAACTTCTCTACTATTGGTATTTTGGCACCAACGTGCCCAACGATACCCCCTTACAGTATGTACCGCCACTGTACAGCACAACCACTGGTGCTGCCGCCCAGCTTGAATTTCGGTCGGCAAGGCTCAATTATCCCAACCACAGCCAGCCCCGCAAGGGCTCTATGGAGCGACGCAACAGTCCTACCATGCTCAATTACAAGAGCGCTGGCAATGGCGGCTCACTGTATGACAAATCAGCCATGAGGGGCATACAGGTGCGCCAGCCTTTTCAAGAGGCCAACCGTGAGAGTGCCATGGTACTTCACGTGCCGGTGGTTGATTACAAGGACATCAAGTTGAGCTTTACAGCAAAAGACGAAGGCGCAGCCGACGGCTTTATGATCGATTACAGCGTAGGTCTCGAAGAGGAATGGCTGGGCCTCGACAGCAATGCAGTGTATCCCCTATTCGATGCTTACCGGGTGTATCACTTCGACTTTACAGAAAAAAGTGAGGTAAACAACAGTGCCTTTTTCAAAATTCGGCTCCGCTTCGTGGCCAACAACATGGCCGCTGACAATGGTGACCGCGTGACTTTCAATAATTTTGCCGTATACGGCGAACCCAACAATGTATCGCAAAGCATGGATAGGGATTTCCTCTCTGATGTAGCGGTATACCCCAACCCATTTCAACAAGCGCTCAATTTTGATTACAAACTTTCTGAAAGTGGTGTACTGCGTCTGGAGCTCTTTGATGTTCTTGGCCGAAAAGTATTGGAACCTGCAAACCAATGGCAGTTTCAAGGTGATCATCGCCTGACTATGGATGGAAGCACACTCGGAAAAGGACTCTACATTTACAAAATGAGCCTGAATGAACAGTCCATTACAGGATCGGTACTGCGTTTAGAATGAGCTTTTTAGTTGCTTAATCTTCTCAGTGCCGCAATTCCGCAGGGTCAGCTGCTCAGTGCCCTTAAATTTGCCATGAAAGCACATGGCTCTGCAGTTGAAAACTGCTGAAAGATTTTCTGGAAGAATCAATCGCCCCCCAAGCGTACCACAAGTCCGGTGGAAATATCGCCTTGCAAAATTGTGCTTCCGGCGCTTACGCCAGTA
>DAIOTP010000239.1:0-3042 GCA_036751905.1 Cryomorphaceae bacterium | reverse complement strand
GGACGGATAGTAGGCGCACTATACGTGCTGCTTTTTCGCTTTTGTCGTTTTCAAGCTCGAGTAGGTCAGCGGGTTCAAGAGAGAAGAACGCCACTTCGGAGCTTGAAATCAAGGCTGAAGCCACAATAAGCAGAGCCGATACAAGCACAGCTATGAGGACACTTGCTGTAAATGGTTGAAAGAGGCCTAAGAGGCAACTAAGGGGCTCAATACTGGGAGGTTCCAAAAATTTCGATTTGGTTAGTAGATAGCAGGATTGATTTAAAATGGCAGATCATCGTCCTGTTCATTTCCTGCATTCGCCATCGGTTTTGAAGTGGCAGAGCTTTCCATCTTTTGACCTGGTGAGCTGTCACTGCTACCACCAGAAGCCTTGCCAAGCAATTGCATATTGTCGGCCACTATTTCGGTGGTATAGCGGTCGTTGCCCTCCTGGTCTTTCCAGCTTCTTGTTTTAAGCTTGCCCTCTATGTACACCTGTTTTCCTTTTTGGAGATAGCGTTCAGCTACATCGGCGAGCTGTCGCCAAAGTACCACGTTATGCCATTCGGTTTGTTCAATTTTTTGGCCGTCTTTTGACATGTACGATTCACTCGTAGCAATACGAATTCTTGCCAGTTTGGTGCCATTTTCTAAAGTGCGTATCTCAGGGTCAATACCTAAATTGCCTACGAGAATTACTTTGTTAACTCCTGCCATACTATGCTTTGTTTACTCTTTTCTTTTTCGCTGCTGCAAAGATAAAAAGTTCAGGTGAGCCACTGCATGTGCTCCAAATACTTGTGCACAAGCCGGGGTACGGCCACAGTATCAATCCTGTTCTTTGCAACTTCGAAATATATGGATTTTTTCGCTACACTCCCTTTGTATTTAAATCGCCAAAATTGTGCTTCAATACGCTGATGGGTGAGGTGGTGCGTGGTCCTATACTCCGCATTGCCCGGTAATGTTTCTATATGAATGCCTTCCAATCGTGTCTCAATTTCTTCAGCCATTAAGCGAGGATCAATTTGGGAACTACCCTCTTCGGTGTAAAAATCATTTAGTCCTTGCCAAATGTCTTTTTGCTCCCGTTTTCTGAAAATGATGCAGCCCTCATTTTCGAGGACCGCATAATGGATGTAGCGCAGTTTTTGTTTCGCCTTTTTGATTTTTACTGGTCTTTCGGTTTGGGTACCCCTGGCAAAGGCTGCGCACTGCGATTGTAAGGGGCACTGTTCACAACCAGGTGAGAGAGGCGTACACACCATGGCGCCAAGTTCCATGATGGCTTGGTTGTAGGTGTCGGGTTGCCCACGATCGAGGCAGGTATCTGCAAGTTCATTGATGATTTTTGCCCCCTGGGTGCTGTTAACAGGAATCTCTACGTCAAAAATTCTGGACAGAACCCGCGCCACATTGCCATCAACCACAGCGTGTGGTAGCGCGAATGCGAAGCTGGCAATAGCAGCGGCTGTATAGGGCCCTACACCTTTTAGCTTTACAAGCAAATCGTAGTTTTCGGGGAATTGTCCATTGAGTTCATTCTGGATATATTTTGCCGTAAAGTGCAGATTTCTAGCACGTGAGTAGTATCCCAAACCTTGCCATAGTTTAAGTACTTCGGCCTCACTTGCCTGCGATAGGAATCCAATGTTAGGATAAGTGTTAACGAAACTTAAATAATAGTCCATTCCCTGATCAACCCTGGTTTGTTGAAGTATAATTTCAGAGAGCCAGATGCGATAGGGGTCTTTGGTTTCCCTCCAGGGTAATTTTCGTGCATGTTGTAAGTACCAAGAAATAAGGGGTTTATTTATACTCATATGCTAATGTATTAGGTTTCATGGGGTAAAAAGCAGAATTTAGCGAAAATGCCTTTCGAAGCTACGCATTAACGACTATCTTTGCGGCCGTTAATTCTCAATTCATCAATTATTCACGCCTAAGTTTTTAAACTATGACTAAAGCAGACATCGTTTCTGAGATATCAGAACAAACCGGAATCGAAAAAGTAGCAGTACAAACCACAGTTGAGGCCTTCATGACCTCGGTTAAAAAAGCGCTTTCATCCGGAAACAACGTATACCTCCGTGGATTCGGTAGCTTCATCGTTAAGGAGCGTGCCGAGAAAATCGGTCGTAACATTTCAGCCAAAGAGCCGATTGTTATTCCAGCTCACAACATTCCAGCTTTCAAGCCTTCTAAAACTTTTGTTGAGAAGGTGAAGAAAAATGTGAAAGTTAAGAAGAAGTAATTGTCATCCTTGAAGAGCCACCGCTCCATAGTTTTTATTTTGGCTGCGGTGGCTTTACTCATGGCGGTTGGGTTGGCTTTGGCGCCGCGACTCCCTGCTGAGAAGCGTATTATAAGTGAAGCCAGCCCAACTGACTTGAGGATGATGCATGCCGTAGGGCTCGTCCAAAACAGCGACAATCCGATGGAGGGAATCGCGATTCTCCGTCAGATTCTGGAAGAAGATTCCACACAAGTGGATGCACATTGGCATCTCGCACAATTTTCCGTAACTTCGCGCCAAATTGAAAATGCCGCGTTCCGATTTGGGAAGGTGGTAGATTTGGACCAAGGCAAGAAATATCCCGAAGCTTACTTTTGGCTTGCACAAACCAAAGTGGCACTCGGACAACATACAGAAGCAGTGGCACTGCTTCGAGAATATTTGACACTCGAGACTGATACAGTTGTGATAAACGGCGTAAACCGCATGATTGAGCAGTTGCAAAATGATTTAATAACGCCTTAACACCAACGCATTATGCCAAGTGGTAAAAAACGCAAGCGCCATAAGATGGCCACGCACAAACGCAAGAAGCGTTTACGTAAAAACCGTCACAAGAAGAAGAAATAAGTCTTAATTATGACTTCAGGCCTCAATTTTTGAGTGCAGGCCAATTCTCCACAGGCAACCTCGAATAAAGGTTGCTTTCGTGATTTTTTTACATAACAAATACTTTCGTGAATCTTGAGCTTGTAGTAAGTACCAAGGGAAACGAAGTTGATATTGCGCTGCTCCGGGACAAGGTTCTCACAGAACTGCACAAA
>DAIOTP010000238.1:404-3069 GCA_036751905.1 Cryomorphaceae bacterium | reverse complement strand
TACCTTCGAAGTTGGCGGCCTTCACAAAAGCCGCAAGCAGCTGCCGGAGGGCCCCCATAGCTTTCGTGCGCTCGACAAGCTCGAAATAGGCAGTGGCGATGCTATCCCACTCTGGCTCTTTGGCTTTTTGTATTAAATATGATACACGTCTGGTAATTGGCGTCTTTCACCCACAAGCAATTTTGCAAGGGCTCAAGGCTGCACAATCAACTTCTGGGTGTACACTTTCTCTGGCCCTGTGGCCTTAACCACATACATCCCGGCAGGTAAGGCTGCCAGAAGGTAAGAGCGCTCTGCGAAATGCCATGTATGAATGGTGCGGCCCTGGAGGTCACAGAGCTCCACTTTCTGCACTTGCTCCGCGCCTTGAGGCATGTCTATGCGAAAGTAATCGCGGGCGGGATTGGGATAAAGTTTCAGGATTTGCTTCCCGCTCTTGAGATTTGAAGTGCTGAGTACCACTTGGCTGCCGCAAACCACACCATTCTTCATGGCGTAAATAAGTGCGGAGTGCGCTGCACCGTTTATGCCACCTACCACAGTCCATCCCCTCGACTGGCTTATCATTCCAAATCCCGGGCTGAAACTTTGGTTTTCAGGATCTGCGAGCCAGTCGCCTGGAGCTGTATTTTGAGGATTGCCATAACAGCTGCCAGCAAGTGAAGGACAACTGTAAAAGGAGGAGCCAAGCCCCGTAAATGTATGGTTTCCCCAACAAGTTTCGGTGTTTATATGCAGGCTTCTAAATTGATAAGGCATTGTGGTGTCAGGATTTCCCTGAAGTTCCGCCTCCTGCTGCTCAAATGGTATATCGGCGATAATAGAGGCTTTGTCGACAGTGTGACCCATGGTGAAATTGCTGTCCAAACTGCCGTCGATGTTGAACCTGTGCACGCTGAAGGTGTAAGTAATTGAATCTTCGTAGTCATTGCGCTCCAGTACGGTGCGCGTTTCGTAATAACTGTCCGTCACGAAGGGGTTGTCGTAATTGCTTTCATGGAAATATTGGAATACATCGCCTGGCTCAAAATCGTAGATCTCAGCTTCTCTAACGGTGTAAATGCCTGATTCAGTTCCGGTATGCCCAATGATCTCAATGGGCTGCAGCATTTGCGGAAAGCTGTCGATGCGCATGAAGTGGATGGCTCCCAGCTGTGAGCCAAGGGTAATGGGTGCATCGTGCAGGGCGGAGGCCAGGACTTCTCCTTGTGCATCGAGCGTGGCAAGGCGGAACTTAGCAGTGCTTTGCTCAAGGCCGAGATAATTGCCGCTGCCCTCCCCTTCGCCAATGAGGTAGAGTGCAAAGTCGTTATTTTCATACACCAGGGATGATTCACCTTCGGCCACACCAAAATCAAAAAAGAGGTGCTCGCCCAATGTGGTGGTGTAGCGGTAAGTAGATGATCCGATTTTGCGCATTTCCGCCCCCAACCACAAGGGCACATTCTGGGGATGGCAAAGGCCAGCACTGCCCCAAAAGCCCATTTCGCAGTCATTCTGGATTGGTTCGACCATCCCTTCGTAATCCATAGGGTCGAAGGTGGTGACAGGCAGGTAGACGCTGTCGGCACCTATGAAGCCAGCGGCAATGAAACCTAAGGCCGAAGTGGGTCCTGCTTCGGGTGAGGTAGTGTAGATGGCTTTGGTATGTGCATAGAAAGGCACATACTCCTGGGCCGAAAGCGGCACAGTGCTAAGCGAAATGCCCATTATTGCAATCAGTGTGAGGGCGACAATATTGGGTTCCTTTCCGGAAAGGGAGGACGAAGTATGCATTCTTGTAAGTTTCATGGCTTGTGATAGATTGGCAGAGCAATATAGCAACTATCTCATGCTTAAGCGCAATTGCCATGTGTTAATGTCAATCCTGGTCATTCAGTTTTGCAGAAATGCACAAGTGTGCAAACAGCTGGAAACAAATAATATCATGTGGTTCGTGAAGCATTTAAGAATGCAAGGTTGCAATTTTTTTGGTTCAACTCTTTCAGTTTTGCCATTTTGTTCCTTGCATCAATGCGGGGCTCGCTTTCTGATAAAATCGCCCATTTTCGTACCTTCGCGACAAACACCTACACCTATGTCATCAACTACCACCTCTCCGCTCAATCTCAAGAAAGTAATTCCTGACGCACAAGACTTTTTGCCGCTGAACGGCACCGACTATGTAGAACTCTACGTGGGCAATGCCAAGCAGTCAGCGCATTACTACAAGACGGCCTTTGGCTTTGAAACGGTGGCCTATGCCGGTCTGGAGACGGGCATCAAAGACCGTGCGAGCTATGTGCTCCAACAAGATAAAATTAGAATAGTACTTACCACGCCGCTCGAACCGGGCGGGCCTATCAACGAGCACATTGTAAAGCACGGCGATGGGGTGAAGGTCGTTGCCCTCTGGGTAGACGATGCCACCAAGGCATGGGAAGAAACTACCGCCCGCGGTGCCCGCTCATTTATGAAGCCCACCCGCGAGGAGGATGCCCATGGCCACGTGGTGCGTTCCGGCATCCATACCTACGGCGAAACGGTGCACATCTTTGTGGAGCGCAGCGCTTACAAGGGCCCTTTCCTTCCCGGCTACAAGGCCATGAAGAGCGATTACAATCCTGCACCCACCGGCCTCAAGTACATTGACCACATGGTGGGCAATGTGGGCTGGGGCGAAATG
>DAIOTP010000238.1:0-380 GCA_036751905.1 Cryomorphaceae bacterium | reverse complement strand
CGAGTACACCGCCCTCATGAGCAAGGTGATGAGCAATGGCAATGGCCGCATCAAGTTTCCCATCAACGAGCCCGCCGAAGGCAAGAAGAAGTCGCAAATCGAAGAGTACATCGACTTTTACCAGGGTGCAGGCGTGCAGCACATCGCAGTAGCTACCGACAATATCATCGAGACCGTGACTGACTTGCGTAACCGCGGCGTAGAGTTCCTCCGCGTGCCGGCCATTTATTACGATACCGTGCTCGACCGCGTTGGCGAAATCGATGAAGACCTGGAGCCGCTCCGCGATCTCGGCATCCTCATAGACCGCGACGACGAGGGCTACCTGCTACAGATTTTTACGAAGCCGGTAGTTGACCGACCCACGATGTTTTTCGAAA
>DAIOTP010000237.1:0-3070 GCA_036751905.1 Cryomorphaceae bacterium | reverse complement strand
TTCGGAGGTATGTGCTTCAGCTTAAAAGTAAATCCTTTATAGGAGCCGGATTATTTGACTTGTTATTGTTTGATGCTATCAATCGAAATGGGTAATTCGATAGAGTCATTTCGCCAGCAAATGATTCGATATCCAAGATCATTCCCTAAAATCGGTCAATGAACTGACTGAATTCACGTAAATACGGTCCGTGGACTGACTGAATTGATGTATTCTGATTTGTGATTGGTTCACTCACGAGACTTACCACCATTGCCTATGTTTTTATGACACAGACAGATTCAAGTTAATTTTTCCAATGAGAAAGCTCAGGTATACGAAAATTGAATTCAAAAAGTCTTCCGGTACACTTGAAAACAGTGAAAATTCGGAATTGAATTCCGAATTTTCACAAAAAAGCCGGCCTAAGAATTTCCCCGGCCTTGCTATTTCCTTCAACCATTTGATTTATGGTGTGTTTCATCCGATGAAATCATGATAGAGTCAGGTCTGTCAAATATGTGCAGTCCCTGCATATGCCCTTTTTTCCGTATCTTCATCCCTCAACCCTATTCCCATGACGATCCCAATTTTCCTCTCTCTGATCCAGGCGATATTCTTCGCCCAGCCCACAGCGCTTGATGCGCCAGCCGAGGGCACATTTGCAGTAAATGCCACAAGCACAGAACTCCAGGCGCAACACTTCCGCGCTACAATAAATGGCAAGGCCTTCAAGCCCGATGAATTCTGGGCCAATGCCGGTGGCGGGGTAATCAGCATTCAGGCCGATGATGAAAACGAAGCGGGATTTCAGTTGATACTTCCCGGCCACATCGTTGAGGGCAGCCATGAGCTGAGCCACAACACTGCCTATGTAATTCAGTGCCTCTACAGTACCGGTGAGGACAGCGGTGAAGCCATGAGCGGTACCCTGCGCATCATCCGCCACGACCGCAAGACGGGCCGCATTGAAGGCACTTTTTCCTTTAAGGGTGAGCTCGCCGATGGCGGCACATTCGACGTTAATGAGGGAAGTTTTGCCCTGACTTATGGTCCCTCCTGAGCTGAATGTGGCGCGTAGCTTGATCCCCGATGGCAACAGGCCATAACTTCCTTTTTCCTATTTTTCGCCGATGGAAAAAACCGCAGTGGCGGCCGTGCCGGTCCTCGAGAAGGACAACCCCAAGACAGTCAATGCCTGGGCCATGTATGATTGGGCCAACTCGGTGTACTCGCTGGTGATTACCAGCAGCATTTTCCCCATTTTTTATGAAAATATCACCGCCAATCCCGAGCGCAACGACTTTATCACCTTCCTCGGGATAGAATTTCGCAATACGGCGCTGTATTCCTACACCCTCTCAGCGTCCTTCCTCATCGTAGCGCTGATCACGCCTTTGCTTGGCGGCATTGCGGATTATGCCGGCCGCAAAAAATTCTTCATGCAGGTATTCTGCTACATCGGGGGTTTCGCCTGTATGGGGCTGTATTTTTTTAGCATGGAGTGGCTGGGTTTTGGCCTGCTTATGGTGGTGCTCGCTGGGGTCGGATTTTCTGGGAGTCAGGTGTTTTACAATGCCTTCCTTCCGGAAATAGCCAGCTCGGCCATGCAGGACCGGGTGAGTGCCAAGGGATATGCCCTCGGCTACCTGGGCAGTGTGATATTGCTCGTGGTGAACCTCGCCATGATCATGAACCCGGGTCTGTTCGGATTGCCGGAAGGCGATATGCCGGCCCGCATCAGCTTTGTGATGGTAGGGCTATGGTGGATCGGCTTTGCGCAAATTACTTTCGCCACCCTTCCGGGAAATGTGCACGGCCGCAAGGTCAAAGGAGAGTACCTCTATCGCGGCTATCTAGAGCTGCGCAAGGTGTACCTCGAAATGCGCAGCACCCACAGGCTCAAGCGCTACCTGCGGGCATTTTTTGTGTACAACATGGGTGTGCAAACCGTGATGTACATGGCGGTGAGTTTCGCCAAAAAAGAAATTGAAGGCATGCCCGACGGGGGTCTGATTACCAGCATCCTCATCATACAAATCATCGCCATCGCGGGGGCTTACTTCTTTTCCTGGCTGAGCGCCAAATGGGGCAACCTCCGCTCCTTGATCCTTGCAGTCATCATTTGGATCGTGGTATGCATCATTGCCTACCTCATTACCACACCCTTCCAGTTTTACTTGCTGGCAGCACTAGTGGGTGGCGTGATGGGCGGCATCCAATCGCTGAGCCGCAGCACCTACAGCAAGTTCCTCCCCGACACCATCGACAACGCCTCCTACTTTAGTTTTTACGACGTGAGCGATAAGCTGGGAATTGTACTCGGTACATTTACCTTTGGTTTTATCTTTGAAATCACTGGCAATCTTCGCCACTCAGCCCTGGCCCTGGGCAGCTTCTTTGTTGTTGGCTTGCTGCTCCTGCTGCTTACGCCAAAAAAGGAGAAGCCCGGCCTTCAGGAACCGGTTTAACCGCTCAAAATACACTTCCCTATGCGCATCATCTTTGCTACCAACAATGCCCACAAACTCGCTGAAATGCGCCATGCCCTTGGCGAGCGCTTTGAGTTACTCAGCCTTGATGAAGTGGGCTTCAACGGTGAAATTCCCGAAACGGGCCGTACCCTCGAAGCCAATGCCATGCAAAAGGCGCAGTACATCTACGACCGATTCAAACAACCCGTTTTTGCCGACGACACGGGGCTGGAAGCCACGACCCTGCATGGTGCTCCTGGTGTGGATACGGCCCACTACTCCGGTAGCCGCGATGCACGCGCCAACATGGCCAAGCTGCTTACCGCATTGGAAGGCATGAGCGACCGCAGCGCCCGTTTTCGAACCGTGATTGCCTTCGTGAGCGATGCCCACCGCGAGCTCTTCAGCGGTGAGGTGTACGGCAGCATTACTACTGAGCTGCGTGGAAAAGAGGGCTTCGGCTACGATCCGGTTTTTTTGCCGCAAGGCAGCGAACTCACCTTTGCGGAAATGGGCATGGAAGCCAAAAAGGAAATGAACCACCGCGTGCGGGCACTCGAAAAATTGATTGTATGGCTACGGAATCAGGAATTTTAATGCCTTGTCGCGTTGCCTTG
>DAIOTP010000236.1:0-3103 GCA_036751905.1 Cryomorphaceae bacterium | reverse complement strand
CCGGCCCTCTCCCTGCCCAAACCTGGACCCAAATAGCCGACTACCCCGGCACCGCCCGTGATGACGGTGCGGCATTCACCGTAGGCAACACCACCTACTTCGGCACCGGACTCGAAGTGGGATGGCAGCCCACCCTCGATTTCTATTCCTACAGCTTTGCTGAAGGTTGGTCGCCCATAGCCTCGCTGCCCGAAGGCATGGAGCGGCAGTACGCATGTGGCTGTGCCGGCGGCGATTTTGGATACCTCTTTGGCGGGGTGGGCCACAACAGAAACTATTTCAACGACCTATGGCGCTACGAGCCGGGTGCTGATACCTGGACTGCTATGAATCCGCTGCCCGGCCCCGGCCGCTCGGGCATGGCCTGTTTCCGCATGGGCGGCACATTGTACTTTGTAGGCGGGCGCCTCGCCGATGGCACTTACCTCGCGGAAACATGGACTTACCTCATTGAGAACGATAGCTGGCTACAACTAGCCGATTATCCCGGCGGGGCGGTGTGGCGCATGCAGGCGGGTGTGCAGGGGCAGCCCGGTCAGCAATCTGCATTTGTGAGCACAGGCCTGCGGCAGGATGGGACTTTCCACGGCAGCGTGTATGCGTACCTCGAAGCCACCAACGGCTGGTCCGGTTCTTTGGGCAGCCTGCCGGGAGGTGGGCGTATGTACGCATCTGTGGGCTCCTACATGGGCAAGGTGGTGCTATTTGCCGGTCAGGCTGAAGATGGTACCCTCCTCGACGACCTGTGGACCTGGAACTGGAATGGACTGCTCTGGGAAGCACTCAACCCACTGCCATCCTTCCCGAGGCGCGGCGGCATGATGGCCACCCTGGGCGGGGAGCTCATCTACACCACCGGCCTCAACCCCGATTTCGACCGCATACAGGATACTTGGACCACTGCACTCGGGGTAAACGTGGCAAATGCAGAGGCCCACTCCGGCATCATGCTCTACCCCAACCCAGGCCGCGATGTGCTCTGCTTTAGCGGAGCCGTGGAAGGCCCGCTGCTTTTACGCTTTTGTAGCCTTGACGGCAAATGGAGCCATACCGAACGTTCCACCCCCGATGGCGCAATATCAGTAGACCATTTGCCGAAAGGCATGTACCTTGTGGAAATCACCACGGCACAAGGCTGGGTGGAGCGGCGGAAGTGGGTGAAGGAGTAATATCCACGCACTGCAACTTCGTTCTATGCCGTTAAATGATGTATATTTATCCCTATGGAAATTCACTTTCGCGGCAAAGAAGAAAGCAACAAGCTACAGCAAGAGGCCTTCCTCAGGCTAAGTCCTGCCGAACGTTTTTACGCCTTTTTAGACCTGAGCGAGCGCATTTCCAAATTTCCCCAACAAAGGCCGGATCCTGACCGGTGGAAAGGGAATTTTGTGATTGAAATCAAAGTAGATGGAGAAAATTTGGAAGGCAAGCATTGACACATTTATATCGCTGGCTTCAAAAGAAGGTGTGAAAATGCTGATGGTGGGCGGAGGAGCCGTGAATTTTCATGGATATCAGCGACACTCATCTGGTGTATATTTTTGGATTGATACCGCCGTCGATAATCTCCAAAAACTCGTGCATGTTTTCCAAAATATGGGCTATGACATTGAATCTTTCCCATCCAGCGTTCGCGAACGCATGCAAAACATTTCGGTAAAATTTTCACCAATAGACTTGAATTTGGAGTTGATCACAAGATTCGAAATTGGGAAAACCTTTTACGAAGCTTACGCAGAAAGTGAGGAAGTAGTATTAGAAAAAGGAACTGTGTTAAAATGGCGCGTACTCAACTACGAAGACCTTATTGACAGTAAATTAAGAGCCGCCCGCCCAAAAGATTTGCTTGACATCCAACAGTTGGAATCCATCAGGAAGAAATAAAGAGAAAAGCTGCACAGCATTTTCTCAGGGCTAATTACCAAAAACTGATTGTCCCGTACCCCTGTTGGTCATCAGTCAGCGGCATCCTCCCCATTTGCCGCAGCACACCCCACCCTATTTTGTACCTTTGCCCCCGAAAAACCTGCACCTAAATACTGCATTCATGGAAGCATATGACATCGTAGTGATTGGCTCCGGTCCCGGAGGTTATGTGTGCGCACTGCGCGCGACCCAGCTGGGCTTCAAAACGGCCCTCATCGAAAAATACAAGACCCTTGGTGGCACCTGCCTCAATGTGGGATGCATCCCCTCCAAGGCCCTGCTCGACAGCTCTGAGCATTACTTCAATGCCGCGCACAATTTTAAGGAGCACGGGATTGCGCTCGACAACCTGAAGGTGGATATGCCCCAGATGATCAAGCGCAAAAACGAAGTGGTGGAGCAAACCACCAAGGGCATCGACTTCCTGATGAACAAAAACAAGGTGACCGTGTACCACGGCCTCGGCAGCTTTGTGGACAAAAACACGGTGAAAATCACCAAAGAAGACGGTGAAGAGAAAATCACCGGCAAAAATATTGTGATCGCGACCGGCTCCAAGCCCAACTATTTTCCAGGCATGGAGCCCGACAAAAAGCGCATCATCACCAGCACTGAAGCGCTGGACCTTACGGCGGTACCCAAATCCATGGTCGTAATCGGCGGTGGGGTAATTGGCCTCGAACTCGGTTCGGTATACGCCCGCCTTGGCAGCGAAATAAACGTGGTGGAATTTATGGACCGCATTATCCCCACCATGGACAGCAGCATGAGTAAAGAAATGCTCAAAGTGCTTAAAAAGGAAGGCATGAAGTTCAATTTCAAGCACAAAGTGCAAAAAGTGGAAAATACCGGCAAAGGCGTGAAGGTGACCGCGCTGAATGAAAAAGAAGAAGAAGTGACCTTCGAAGCGGAATACTGCCTGGTATCCGTGGGCCGCAAGCCCTATACCGAAGGCCTCGGACTCGAAAATGTGGGCATCAAACCCAACAACAAAGGCCAAGTAGAAACCGATGAGCACTTGCGCACTTCTGTGCCACACATCTACGCCATTGGTGATGTGGTGAAAGGCGCCATGCTGGCCCACAAGGCCGAGGAGGAAGGCGTATTTGTGGCCGAAGTCATCGCCGGACAAAAGCCCCACATCAACTACCGCCTCATCCCCAACGTGGTGTACACC
>DAIOTP010000235.1:0-3125 GCA_036751905.1 Cryomorphaceae bacterium | reverse complement strand
TGTCAAATTGAACATAAGGTATGCACCGTAAGCGCTTACCAGGGCTACGAGAATTGCAATGAGTCCGAGCAGGGTGGAGTTGTTGATGCTTCTTTCGATGGTGATGCTCACAGAATCCATGATCGATTCAAGGAACTTGGCCGATTGGGGATCGGCTCCGTCCAGCGCTTCATTCATTTGATCGATGACTACCTGCCATTGGCTGCTGTCGAACGTTTTGCTCATAAATATAGTCAGCGTTCCTTCGAACAAGTAGTAGGCCGAAACGGCAAATGTAATGATGCAAAGTACGGTGAGCATGGTGGGGCGTCTGCTCTCGGTGTAGGAATCTTGGTCTACAATTTGGTTTTCCATGGATGGTTGGGGTTAAGGATGGTTGGGGTTAAGTTCGGGCGTTCAAAGATGCATTTTTTCTTCCTATACGAAAAATGGGCTTTTCAAAGATTGTCGGCGGCATGCCGCCACTTTTCGAAATTTCCACCAGATACCGGAGGGTTGAGCAATACAAATGAATGGTCCCAGGCGTGTTCCTGTCCATCGGGCTGCAGTGTAAGCATGCGTTTGCGCAGTCTTTTCCGCACCACAAGGGTTACCTTCAAAGTGCGCAACACCGTGTCGCTTGCCTGGTCGAGCCATTCCCTGGCTGGCAGGCCATCTATGGTTTCAATGATGTCGCCGTACCAAAGACCAGCCGTTTCGGCGGGGCTTCCCGCTGCTATGGCCGCCACAGTTACAGCATGTGCATCTGCTCCTTGTGGCACCTGTCGCGCTCCCCACCAGGTATCGGTTGATTTTGTGGCTTGCTCAGTGGAGAGCCCCATGGAAGTGGCGGCTTGCAGCACCAAGTCTTCCAATTGGTTTTTTTGGTCAACGGCAGCCATGCGCACCGCGGCCCAGTCGATTTTACCGCTTTCGCGTTGCAGGGCAGCCCAGAAATCATCTTCGCGGTAGCCCTTGGAAGGGACTGTTCTTTGGTAAAAACCCTTCATGGCCGACCAAAGGCCCTTGCTGCCCTTGGATTCATTGACCAAAAGTGCGTCGCAAACAAATGCCAGCAGTGCCCCTTCATTGTAAATGCTCACCCTCCGCTCAGGGGCACCACCACCGTATCCGTCGGTCCAGGTGTCAATGGCTGCATCACCCAGGCTGATGTGCTTTCGCCCTTCATTGTTTTTGTGGGTACTCCAGAGTTTCGATAGGGAGGCCAGGTAGGTGTCGTCATCAAAGAGGCCTGCTTGCCAAAGCATCCATTCGCCCATGTAGGTGGTTATTCCTTCCGCAATGTATGCCTCACGCGCCGGAGAGGAGCGCGTGAAATCGTAGGGATTCCAGGCCTCCGGCCTGATGTATTTTACATTCCAGCAGTGGTATAGCTCATGTGATGTGATGCTGAGCAAGGATCTGTACATCTCCAGGGTATTCATTTTGGCCGAAGGCCCCATCACAATGACGGTGCTCTGCTCGTGCTCCACACCGTGCCTGATCGATTCGGGCATGAAGAGCAGCAAAAACCGAAATTCAGCGTATGGAAAGCTCCCGAAAAAAGCTATCTGCGTATCCGTGATGGCCTTAAAATCGCTGATGATATCGGTGCCGTTCGGGGGAGTATACCCTACCATGTGGATGTGAAAATTGATGTTGTCGCTCAGGTATGTATAGTTGCGCATATCACCTGAGGCGAGGATGGGGCTGTCCATGAGCTCCTGCACATTGGCTGCAATGAAGGTGTGGGTGCCGGGAGTACTGCTTGCCGATGGGACTGAGCGCATTGAGGTAGCCGTTGACCACCCTTGAGGCAGCTCAACATGAAGTGTGTAACCTGCTGACTCGGCGCCGAGGATATACAGCAATGAGTTGACAGGGTTGATCAGCGCACAACTGCTGTCACAATAGGTGTTGCCTGCGCTTACTTCGTCGGCATTCAGGCGGTAGGTTACCAGCACGTTTTGATTGGCTTGTGTATCAAGTGTCCATTGGTGGGCGCTCATTTTGCGGAAAGCAATGGCCTTGATCCCATCGGAGCACGCAAAGTCGATGTAATTTCGGGGAAAGTTGCCTGGTTCATAACGGCCTGGCCTCCAAAATGGTATTTGCAACACAGTGCTGCTGCTGCTTGCAGTAAATTCAAAACGAATTTCGAAGAGGTACTTATTGGCCGATAGCAGCTTGATATGGAAATGCATAGCTTCAGGGATTTTTCAAATATAACCACGCCCGCCGAATAAATACCTTGTGCAGCAGATAAATCCTTTTTCGTGTGTTGGCCTGGGCTCATTTTATTTGGTGCTTCGGCACAGGGTCAGAATACGACAATCACTGATGGCGTGAGTAAATGATGTCGTACCACGGCGATGGTTAATCCTGGTTTCACAACAAATTCAACAATAGGACTACATGATTGCCAAGGGCAGCATGGAGCATTGTACTGTACGTATATGTGTCCTGAATTTATGGTTGATGAATACTGTCGATGAAGCCAAGCAGTGCCTCCTTGCCTTCACCTGTTTCGGCCGAAGTCACAAATTGTGGGGGAAGCTCTTCCCATGTTTCGCGCATGGTGGCGGCGTAGGCCTCAAGATGGCTTTGCACAGCGCCGGGCTTGAGCTTGTCGGCTTTGGTAAATACCATGGCAAAAGGGATCCCATTGCTCCCCAGCCATGACATGAACTCTACGTCAATGGCTTGTGCGCTGTGGCGCAAATCAATGAGCACGAAGGTGCAATAAAGGTTTTCTCGTTTTTTGAGATAATTGTAAATGAGCCCTTTGAACTTGTTGCGCTCCTTTTTTGACACTTTGGCATAGCCATAGCCGGGCAAGTCAACGAGGTACCAGTCCGGTTGAGGCTGTTTTGCCGTAAAGGCAATGCTGAAGTGGTTGATAAGTTGTGTTTTACCTGGAGTGCCGCTTGTTTTGGCCAAGTCTTTGCGCTCGGTAAGCATATTGATCAATGAGCTTTTGCCCACGTTGCTGCGTCCTACAAAGGCATATTCCGGGATGGAGGTGGTTGGGCACTCGGTGTATGCGGCGCTGCTTTTTACAAATTCGGTATGCAGGGTCGACATGGCTCAGGGTTTTATACGCCTGTCGAGCCAGGCGCCGAGCAGTGCATTGAATGTTTCCGGGT
>DAIOTP010000234.1:0-3160 GCA_036751905.1 Cryomorphaceae bacterium | reverse complement strand
ACTAGGTCTCGAACCTAGACTCTTCTGAACCAAAATCAGACGTGTTGCCAATTACACCATGGGACAGCATTCAAATCGGGTGGCAAAAGTAATACTTTCTCCATTTGTGACCAATTTTCTGTCAATATTTCATAACGGTGATCCAGGCTCCTTGTTCAATCCAACCGCCGCCGAAGGTTATTTTGCTAATTTCGCCCGCACAAGCAGCAAAACGCATGGACTTTAAAAAAGCAAACATCATTACCGGCTGGGTAGTATTTTTGGCAGCCACCATTGTATACCTACTTACAATTGAGCCTACGACCAGCTTTTGGGATTGTGGAGAGTTCATCACTACAGCCTACAAATTGCAAGTAGGCCACCCTCCCGGAGCGCCTCTTTTCATGTTGTTGGGTCGCTTATTTTCGGCCTTTGTTCCCATTCAGTATGTATCTGTAACCATAAATATACTCTCTGCGCTTTCGAGCAGTTTTACCATCCTGTTTCTATTCTGGACCATCACCCACTTCGGAAAAAAGCTTGCTGAGACTGGTGCTGAAGCACTTGACGCAGGAAAAGTCGTTGCCATCATGGCGTCCGGGGTTGTAGGTGGGATGGCTTACACCTTCTCAGATTCTTTCTGGTTCTCGGCCGTGGAAGGTGAAGTGTATGCCATGAGCTCCCTCTTCACCGCCGCCGTGTTTTGGGCGATACTCAAATGGGAAACCCTCAGCAATGGCCGCAACGAAATGCGCTGGATCATCCTGATAGCCTACCTTATGGGCCTGTCCATTGGTGTTCACTTGCTCAACCTGCTCGCTATACCGGCCATCTGCTTCGTTTACTATTTCAAACGGCACACGCCCACTTTTAAGGGATTCGTGGTCACAGGCGCTATCTCCGTGCTCATTCTCGGTATTATACAAACAGGAATTATCCCGGGCGTTGTATCCCTCGCCGGAAGGTTTGAACTGTTTTTTGTAAACAGCATGGGGCTTCCGTTCAACACCGGCGTCATTGTATATTCCCTCATACTTCTTGCTGCACTGAGCTATGGCCTGTACTATACACAAAAGCGTGGCATGGCTGGCGCCAATACTGCTTTGCTCGCCGTTACCATGATCCTTCTGGGATACACCACCTTCGCCACAATAGTCATACGCTCCTCAGCCAATCCGCCGCTTGATGAGAACAATCCCGAAAACGTGTTTACCCTTCTTGCCTACCTCAACCGGGAGCAGTACGGCGACAGGCCGCTGCTGTATGGGCAATATTTCAATTCACCTGCCGACTCAAAAAAACCCCGCCTTGACGGCAAACCCGTTTATGCCAAATCATGGCTTGTGGTCAATGAAGCAGGCAGGCAAGTGCGTTGGTTTTCTGAGCGTTTTGGTGCCGAGCAGTACCTTAACTCAAGCAATGACCCTAAGTTAAGCCTCAAGCAAGCCTACGTCATAAGCGATGAGCGCAAATCATCGATCATCAACTACGATGACAAATTCCAATCCTTGTTTCCCCGCATGTACAGCAGCCAGGACAGCCATGTACGCGCTTACAAAGAATGGAGCAACTTCAAAGGAAATCCCATTCGCACCGTGGGCAATGACGGCAACCCTACGATCATCAACAAACCCACTTTCGGCGAAAACATGCGCTTTTTCTTTCAATACCAAGTGAATTGGATGTATTGGCGTTATTTCATGTGGAATTTTGCCGGAAAGCAAAATGACGTACAAGGCCATGGCAACCTTCGCGATGGCAACTGGTTGAGCGGGCTGAACTTTATTGATCAGGACCGCCTCGGCCCACAGGATAACTTGCCTTTGCGGCAAAAGGAGAATTTCGCGTATAACCGGTTCTTCCTCCTCCCACTTGCGCTGGGTTTGTTGGGTTTGCTCTACCAACTTTACCGCCGTCCAGATGATTGGTTTGTAACGTTGCTGCTCTTCCTGCTCACGGGCCTCGCCATCGTGGTATATCTTAACCAAACGCCTTACCAGCCACGCGAACGCGATTACGCTTACGCAGGCTCATTTTACGCCTTCGCCATTTGGATAGGGCTGGGCACATACGCCCTCTTTGATATGGCATACCGCTTTTCGCAAAAACAGCTGATCAAAATTGTGGGATATGCCTTGGGCGGTGGCGCAGTGATTTACCTCCTTGAATCAGTTCAAGATGGCAAACATTACTTTTCGCTTTCGCTGATTTACATGGCGGCGCTGATTGCGGCGGCGGCCTTGCTGTTGCACTTTATCAGCAAAGCAAGCAAAGGCAATATGGCAACCGCCCTGCTCGCCGGGCTTATTACCCTGCCTGTGCCCATCATCATGGGCGCCGAAGGCTGGGACGACCACAACCGAAGTCACCGGTACACTGCACGCGACTTTGCTGGCAATTATCTGGAAACCTGCGAACCCAATGCCATCTTATTTACTAACGGCGACAACGATACCTTCCCGCTGTGGTATGCCCAGGAGGTAGAAGGCATCCGTACCGATGTGCGCGTGGTAAACCTGAGTTTGCTCAACACCGACTGGTACATCAACCAGATGAGGCGCAAAGTTTACGACTCTGACCCCGTGCCTTTCAGTATGGAAGAGGAAAAATACCGCCAAGGCACCCGCGATGTAGTATTCTTTGATGAATCACGCAATGTAAACCGGGTACCCGTTTCTGTGCAACAGGCCATTGATTACATCGCAAAAGATGAAAATATGCGTGCCATGCAAGGGGAAAAGCTCAGTATTCTTCCAACGAAGAATTTTTTCATTCCTGTAAACATCGATCAGGCGCTCAGCAGCGGCCTGATCACCGAAGAAGATACGGCCCTGGTTTCTGACAAATTGGAATGGCGCATCAACCGAAGCTATATCACCAAGAACCATATGATGGTACTTGACATGCTCGGCTCTTTCAATTGGGAGCGTCCTGTGTATTTCGCGGTTACAACAGGACCTGACAGTTACCTCAACCTCCAGGACTATTTCAAGCTCGAAGGACTTGCTTATCGCCTTACCCCTGTGAAACATCCGGAAAACCAGAATCCAAATGCCTATGGGGGAGTGAACACCGACAGAATGTACGACAACGTGATGAACCGATTCCGCTGGGGGGGCATGGACGGTGAAAACCAGATATACATGGATGAGAACAATTTGCGTCTGGCACTCAACCTGCG
>DAIOTP010000233.1:0-3279 GCA_036751905.1 Cryomorphaceae bacterium | reverse complement strand
ATCGGTGATTATGCTTCATTCAAAAATTCCAAACTAAAGGCGAAAGCAAATCTCGCTCGACATACGTACGTTAATTCCCTAGAACCTGAATCCTACCTGAAAATCGAAGATCCATTCTTCGTACCTTTTATATCTGGGGCGCTCTGAACCAGTGAATACCTTTGGATCCAGACCAGGACCCATTTTGACATCAAAGTAAAAGTGATCACCCAAGGTGCGCTGAATCCCAGTGGCAATGAATGGAAATGATGGATTAAAGCTTGTTTCACCGTCAAACCTTTGTTCATAAAACCTCCAGCCACCCGCAACATAGTTGGCTGACAATCCATTTCCGGTTTTTCCTTTCATCATACGCCGATTTAAATTGTAATACCAGCGGCCTTCAGCGTATATCTCATTAAATGACCTTGGAAATTTTTCACGACAATCTAATCTGTGCAGTACAACTTGTGAAGAGGCACCTGCATTAATAGAAAAAGCTGATTGGAATAATTTATATTCTACTGCAATTTTTGGAAAAAGTAAAAATTCAATTCCTTCGCCGTTAAAACTCAAGCTAAACAGATTCGCTGTACTTAGTTTGAACATCAAATTTTCAACATCGTAGCATTTAGTGACGGGACAAAGGGTATTCCAGTCCAGGTCTTTGCGTGACTTGAATACCCATCCAAAGCCAATTTTGGTATCGAGGTTTAGCATGAACATGTTAACCCTTTCCTGTCCTTGCACTACAGACGGATAAAATTCTTGTCTTAAGCCGGCGTTTAGTCCCAGATCAATCAAGCCATTTCCTAAAAAACGTCGCTGCATGCCGAATCGGACATATGCAAATTGTGAGTGCCGTGAATCGTCACTTTGATCACCAAAACCATTTTGATCCTTAAATGCCCCCAATGCCAAATAATTGCCCGACATATTTCTCTTTCTATTACCCTGCGGGCGGGAGTAGTAGCGAAGTTCTGCTTCAAACCGCGAACTCAAAAAAGTCAAATCTCCATGCATGTATTGTCCCATTATTGTCAATCCTGGAAGCAACATTACCTCTGCTCCAAGTCCAAAAAGTGGGGTCCTCAACATAAACTTCGGCTCCTCATGCATCATAAAGGCGTACTCCAAGGGTGTGAGGTAGGTGGCGGAGGTGTCTGAAGGAGCGTCGGCTGCACCAGTCTGTGCCTTGAGCACCATAGGCCCTGAAATCATCAGAATGACCAGCACCAACTTCTGAATAAAGGTGTTTTTGTCTGATGATTTTCATTGCACGATGTATTGAATGGTTCCGGTTTGCAGGCTGATTTCAGCGGTGTTCATTTTGCCGGAAGGGGTGTAATTGAAGTGGACTTTACCATCGGTGCCGGCCATTTGCTCAAGCTGCTTGCCGGAGGGGTGGTTCACTACTACATTATTGGTCTCGATGGCATAGCCAAGCCGTGCACGGGTGGGGATGTCGAGGTATATTTCGCTGCGGCTCGCAGTAATGCTGAGGCCCTCCGGCTCGTAGAGGTTGAGAAGCCGTATTTTTGCGTAAGCCGCCGTGATTTTAGCGCTGCCGCGCAAATGCTGCAAGTCGATGTTGGAGCGGTCGCTGCGCAATGCCAGGTGACCAGAGAGGGTGCTGAGCTGGGCGTCACCGTATTTCATTTCCACATCGGCCTGTCCTGCATAAGCCTTCATTTGTACATTACTGAACTCCACCTTGATGGTGAGGCCAGCTGTGACCGCATCCACATTCACCGCACCGAAGTAATTTCGAATCTCGACCGTGCCGCCCCCATTTTCGGGCAGGCTGATGTTGTAAATCGTCTTAAGCTTCGCTTCGGGTTTCGATG
This sequence comes from Cryomorphaceae bacterium, assembly GCA_036751905.1. GTDB lineage: Bacteria > Bacteroidota > Bacteroidia > Flavobacteriales_D > Cryomorphaceae > T3Sed10-241. The sequence continues at coordinate 1,453 of DAIOTP010000233.1, read as the reverse complement.
CACCCTTGCCCAGCTCTACGTAGTTGCGCAGGCTGATGCTCCGGCCGCTTTCATCGTGCAGGAGTTTTAGCAATTGCAGGTCGGCTTCGGCGCGGCCCTTGTCACTGTGGCGCGATTCGCGCACGATGGTGCACTTCAGCTTATCGCCTTTGTGGCTGCGCAGGTTGATCTCGGCCTGCTCACCATTGATGAGGAGCTTTGACCGCTCAGTCCATGTGTAGCTCTCCTCCCAGGTGCTGCTTACCACCTGCACGGGCTGCTGTGCGCACAAAGGGCCCACGTTGCTGAGCAAGAACGCACAAAACAAGAGGCTTTTGAATGTTTGACGGCTCATAGGAGGCTGTTTGTCATTTGTTTTACAATCTCCGCGTGTTGCAATTCAATTTGCATCAGCATGCGCTCCAGTTCATCATTGTCGCCATAAGGGTTCATGCGGGACTGCACTTCATCGCGGGCGGTTTCGAGCTGGTGGAGCTCCTCTTCCAGTGCTTTAAAGTCATTGCTTTCGCAAATGTGGACAGCGCGGGCACAGAGTTGCTGGATGAGTGTGCCTGCCTGAGGAGTTCCTTCATTTCCAAAAGGAAACTCCTCAGCTGGCATCCACTCTACGCGGTATTCTAAGTTGGTATCTTCAGCTTGCTGCAAGGATTTATAAACTACTGCACTTCCTATCAACAGGGCAATGGAGGCCGCCCAGCGTATGGCTGAAGTGCTCCACCAAGCGCGGTTGCTGGCATTTTTGCCGTCAAGGGAAGTATCCAAAGATGACCATGCCTCTAAGGGCGGCTCATGCAAAGGCAGCTTAGCGATCGCCTCCTGCAGTGCAAGCTCAGCCTCGATGCGCTCCCACACCGAAGCGGGCGGCGTGTAGCCAGGCAAGCCATCTGTGGGCCACTTTCCATTAAATTCTTCCTGTTCCTTCATCGCTCCTTCAATTTTTCGCGCAGCATGTGCTTGGCTTTGTACAATTGGCTTTTGGAAGTACCCTCGCTGATGCCGAGCATTTCGGCGATTTCGGCATGCTTGAATCCTTCGATTTCGTAAAGGGTGAAAATGCTGCGATAGCCCTCAGGAAGCGCCATGATGGCCTGCTCAAGGTACTGCACATCAATGGGCGCGTGTATGGATCCATCCACTTGCTCCGCATGGTTTTCCACATCGAGAAAGTGGAGGCGCCCACGCACCTTTTCCAGCGCTGTACGGGCCATAATCGTATGTATCCATGTACCCAAAGCGCTGTCTTCGCGAAAGCTTTTGAGGTGTTGAAACACTTTCAAAAATCCCTCCTGAAGTACGTCTTGCGCTTCTTCAAAGTTGCCGGTAATGCGGTAGGCCAGGGTGTACATTTGCGTTTTGTATTTGTCATACAGCGCTTTCTGGGCGCCGCGATCACCGGATTTGCATCCTTGTATGATGTCGCGCTCTGTGCTGTATGCCATGCTTGGGTTCTTGT
>DAIOTP010000232.1:0-3285 GCA_036751905.1 Cryomorphaceae bacterium | reverse complement strand
ACGGTGCCTTCCTGAACACAGAAACACGAACAGAATTTATAACTTTGATATCCTTAAAACTACACTGAGACATGAAAAACAATGATCTTTGGTCAGCAGGACCAATTCCTTTAGATGCAAGCGCACAAACTGGCGCCGTGGCGAAAAATTTCGTCAGCAATGTGATGACCTACATGTCGGCGGCATTGGCCATCAGTGGCGTCATGGCATGGTGGTTTGGTACCAATGATGCCCTTGTAGGCATGTTGGTTTCCGAAACTGGTATGACAGGACTCGGCTGGCTCGTAATGTTGGCTCCCTTCGGCCTCGTGCTGTGGATGGGTTTTGGCATGCAGCGCATGAGCAGCACCACGATGCTCACCGTGTTCATCGCTTACAGCGTGCTGATGGGCATGAGCTTGAGCTTTATATTTTTGGCGTACAGCCAGGCGAGTATCTTCACCACCTTCTTCATCACGGCGGGTACGTTTGGCGCCATGGCCTTCCTGGGCTACACCACAAGCACTGACCTCACCAAGATGGGTTCCATTCTGTACATGGCTTTGATCGGCATCATCATCGCCATGGTGGTAAACTGGTTTATGAAAAGTGCTGCCATGGAGTACATCATTAGCATGATTGGGGTCCTGGTATTCACCGGCCTCACTGCTTACGACATGCAGAAGATAAAGCGAATCGGCATGACGGTGGATTCACAGAGCGAGGAAGGCACAAAGCTGGCCTTGTATGGCGCCCTCAACCTGTACCTTGACTTTGTAAACCTTTTTCTTTTCATGTTGCGCTTTTTGGGCAACAGGAACTAAGGGAGATTTGAATTCTATTGAAAATTCGAAGGGCCGCACGATGCGCGGCCCTTTTTTTATTTCTGCTTTGCGCGCTTAATCAACGCCAAGAAATTCCTGATAGTTCTGACTATGAATCATTTTTGTTTCAGAGACCTCATAATTATTGAGAAAAGTTTGGGAAAATTTCGGACTGCGCCTGAGACTCCATTTGAATTCGAAAGCATCAAAAGCGCCATCTGACTCCTCCAGGTAATCTATTTCCTGTTGGTCTTGCGTACGCCAGAAGTATGCATTCACCCAGCGACCGGCGTAGGCGTTGTATTTCATCCTTTCACTGATAAGGTAATTTTCCCAAAGTGCACCTTTGTCCAGTCTGGTTTCAAATGGAGCAAATTGGCCGATAACAGCATTGCGGATGCCATTGTCATAAAAATAAATTTTTCTGCCCAACTTGAGCTCCTTGCGCAGGTTGCGGTTCAAAGATTTCAACCTAAAAATGACGAACGACTTTTCCAGAAGGTCGATGTATTTCTCCACCGTCTCGTTATTCAGGCCTACCATACGACCCAGTTCACTATATGACACTTCACTTCCCACTTGGTACGCAACTGCTTGTAAAAGTTTAACCAGCTTCTCCGGCTTATTGACACCTTCAATCATCAATATATCCTTATAAATATAACTTTCAGAAAGTAGACGCAGAACGGCTTTCTCATTTCCAGGACTGTTGACCACTTCGGGATAGGTGCCATATACAAGGCGATGATTCAACTGTCTTGACTCTCCCAAAAAACCGTGGTCATTAACCAATTCCTTAAAGCTGAATGGATATAAATTGAATATCCATTTTCTACCCGTAAGCGGTTCTTGCGATTTATTGGCAAGGTCGAGTGCCGATGAACCGGTAGCCACAATTTGGACATCTGGAATTTGATCTACGATCAGTTTAATGGTGATGCCAATTTCCGGAATGCGTTGTGCTTCATCGATTACAACAATCTTGTATTCCCCGATTACTGATTTTAATCGGACGGAAGAAATGTCAGTCAGCATTGTTCGCACATCGGGTTCATCTCCGTTTAGCCACAACACTTGCGTATCGCGAAAGAGGGTGTTTAGCAAAGTGGTTTTGCCAACCTGTCTGGCCCCAAACAATAGGATTGCCTTTCCTTTGTGGAGTTTTTGCTTGAGGTCCTCTATAATTATCCGTTCAATCATATCCTGGGAATTAGCACCAAAAATAGTGATTTTGCGATTTCAATCGCAAAATAAACGGTTTTTTTGCGATTTCAATCGCAAATTATCCAAATCACTTTGCTTGCAACGCATCACAACAAAAAAGAAATCCAAAGATTTGTTGAAAACGTGAATTTAGGCTGTCTCGAACTGTTCAGGATACCACCTTTGGCCTAAAGGCAATTGATGCACAGCACAAATTCAAAGAACAAGCAATTCCATGATCTCGAAAGCAACGATTTCTGAGCAATTCCCTATCATTGCGCCCTGAATCACACCATCACGACTTATGAAAGCATACGTATTTCCCGGACAGGGCGCCCAATTTCCCGGCATGGGAAAAGAGCTCTATGAGGCTTCAGCTGAGGCCAATAGGATGTTTGAAGAAGCCAAGAAATTCCTAAATGTTTGTACTGTCAGACTCATATTTTTTTATAAAGAAACAGCTGATCAATTTGTGATCACGACTGCGATTTTGCGAAAAAGACAGAGCCCGAGCAAAGCTCCATTCATCCGCTAACTTTAGCATGTGACTTTGAACTTTAGCTCCATTATTTGAACTATAAGCTGCATGGCATTAATGCATTACACACAATGCATCATCAAAATCGCTATAGCACTAATACATCATTCTGCGTCAGCTATCCAATCCAGTCTCAATCCAATTTCACGAACTTCTGCACCCCCACCCTGCCATCAGCTCCTGTAGCTTGCAGCAGGTACATACCGGGGGGCAATGCGCGCACATCGAGGCGCAGCTCAGTACCGGGTTCTGCCGAAAGCCCGGGGCCTTGCGGCAACAGCAACTTCCCCTGAAAGTTGTACACCTCAACATATCGGATCACAGCATCACTGCGCAGGTTGAGCACTTCCGTACAAGGGTTGGGGTAGAGCAATACACTTTCAACAAAGGAATTGGTTCTTGCATTCAACGGATCACAGTTATGGGCGCGATCTGTGTAAAAGGCCATAGGGAAGTGGGGCTGCAGCAGCCAGGGTGCTTCAGGCAGAAGCACATGATTGTCGAAAATCATGCTGTATTGGTTGTGCAACCAATCTGCATTGGTCATATTCTCCAAATAAGAACTTTCGAGACGCGGATTGCACAATGACCCTGCTTGCGTTGCTTGCAATACAGGCGCATTGAATAGGGCGGTATCCCAGGAAAGGGTGAGGGGCAAAGTGTAATTGGAAGCATAAATGTGAACAGTTATCGGCCATTCAATATTCGCAACTTTAAGTTGAGTCCATTCCGAAAAGGAAT
>DAIOTP010000231.1:0-3286 GCA_036751905.1 Cryomorphaceae bacterium | reverse complement strand
TGAGAGAATCCGGCGCCATTGAACAGGATGCCGACATCGTATCCTTCATTTACCGACCCGAGTATTATGACATCACCCAGGATGAAGATGGGAACTCTCTGCACGGCATTGGCCAAATCATCGTAGCCAAGCACCGCAACGGCGCTTTAGAAACAGTTTCCTTGAAGTTTGAAAAAGATTTTGCGAAATTTGGAAATCTTGAAGCAGATTATGGACAAAGTGCACACGACAATGGTGATGCCGGGGGGCAAGACCGCTTCCAAACAATAACCATGCAATCGCGCATGAACGACACGAACAATGACAACTTTTTCAGCAAAGAAAACGACGACGACGCGCCCTTCTAAGTTCCTGCGCAGCTTTTTGGCTTTGGGCATCTTGCTGTGCATGAGCCTTTCGGCAAATGCCGCCAAGATTCTCATTTACATGGACGATGCGCAAAAGAACCACCTGAAAGCATATGGCATCGCTTATTGGGTATTGAGCAACGACATTGACGTACAGTGGCTTTTAAACTACCGGGGAGGCAGCTTTATGATGGAACAGTACAAAGCCATCGAGGAGGAATGCCGCATAAGAGGCGTGTCATATACCATCATTGCCGATGTGCAGGCATCCTCTATTCTTCGCGAAATCGCCGATCCTGAAGTCAACATGGAAGTGGTGAAGCTGGAAAAGGCGCCTAAAATTGCCGTGTATTCACCTAAAACTGCCATGCCATGGGACGATGCTGTAACCCTGGTCATGACCTATGCAGAAATTCCTTATGACGTGATTTACGATGCCGAAATCATCGGTTTGGAATTGCCTAAATATGATTGGCTTCACTTGCACCACGAAGATTTTACTGGACAGTATGGCAAGTTTTACCGCAGCTATAAAAATGCCAATTGGTACCAAAAGCAAGTCAATGAAATGGAAAGCCTGGCCCATAGCATCGGTTTTGAAAAAGTATCAAAACTCAAACTCGCTGTGGCTCAACGCATTCAGGAATACACCGCCGGAGGAGGCTTCCTGTTTACCATGTGTTCAGGTACCGATAGCTACGACATCGCTTTGGCCGCCCACAAAACCGACATTGCCGAAAGCATGTACGACGGTGACCCCGCCGACCCTGCCGCCCAAAGTAAGCTCGACTTTAGCCAAACCTTCGCCTTCAAGGATTTTTTCCTTGAGAAAGATCCCTTGGTATACGAGTTTTCCTCCATTGATGGTACTGACATTCATAGCCGTGTGCCCCAAACCCAGGACTTCTTTACACTGTTTGACTTTTCAGCCAAGTGGGACATCGTGCCTACCATGCTTACGCAAAATCACCAACAGGTGGTGAAGGGTTTTATGGGACAAACCACTTCATTTAAAAAACAATACATTAAAAGCGACGCGCTCATTCTGGGCGAAAGCAAAGCACAAGGAACCGTAAAATACATCCATGGAACATTTGGTGAGGGCCAGTGGACCTTCTACGGAGGTCACGATCCTGAAGACTATCAGCACCGCGTGGGTGATCCGCCTACTGACCTGAATCTTCATCCTAACAGCCCTGGTTACCGTTTGATTCTGAACAATGTGCTCTTTCCCGCTGCGAAAAAGAAAAAGCAGAAAACTTAATTATTCAGAGGCCTTTTAAAACAAACAGCCTCACAATTGCTCAGAATCTGTTTTCAAAGATAAAATCGAAACGGCCTGAGCGGATTTCATAACCACCGCAGCTATGCGATACATCAAATCCAAATGTGCCGGAAAGCTGCAGCGCCCCCTCCAGCTCATTTGCATGACGCAAAAACAATGTTCCTGAAATGCTTGGACAAAAATCGCCATGGATTTCGCCCACGGCCAACTCTGCACGGTGCAATGCTCCGCTGAGATCAAAAACCAAAGGAAAAAGGTGACTCCCTTGAAGTCGCGTCTGTAAATCCTCCTGCTGGATGACAAACCGAAGCGATATAGACGAGCTGCGCGACCCATCATACCTGATCAGATTACTGCTGGGAAACCTTAAAGTAATTAAATCAAGTGAATCATTGAAGTGAATTGTGGCTGGATCATACCAACCCATATAATGTGGCCGCGGAAAGAAACGCAAAGGCTGCCCATTGAAATAAGCACCACCGTGGTTTGCTCCGGTTTCAGAGTACTCCGGAAGCCTTGGGTCAACTATATCGCCATCAAACTCTTCCCTCCAGCACGAAGTCAGCAACATGGAGAGACACACTGCGGTTGCCAGGCAATATCTTCCAAACATAATCATGGCAGCATATGAAATCTAAAATACAATTCGAAAGTGTTGGCCCGCATATCCAGCGTCCTTGGTTCCAGTTCACCCATAGGAGCAATCCTTTGAAACTTCATCATCGGAATAAGACCAACGTTGGCCCGGGTACCGATGGCAACGCGGGGCTTGATGTGATAAAGCACCCCTCCGATGGCTGCGACGTCAAATGATCGGAAGCCGCTTCCTATACGTATAAGCGCTGAATCTTCAGAACCATGGTTCTTTGAAAGCTGGCGCGTATACAGCAGCGTCGAAGCGCCAAGTTCAAAATGCCAGTACTCATTGGCTTCCCAGCGCATGTAAATCGGTATCTGGAGGGTAAAAAACCTGTATCGAAAGTCGTAGGCATCAATTGAATGGGTAACCCGACGGGTTAAGCCTCCCATTTCGCACATTCCAAAAAAGCGCCGGTTGCGGCTCGCGTAGAATGACAGTCCTAACCTCAGAAGGGAACCTGGACGGCCATTTTCAAACCCCTCGAGGTGTTGAACATGATACATTGTATACTGAGCACCCAGATCAAGATGGGTCCTTGCAAGCTGGCTTTTCCCCTGAAGGGGAACCAGAAGAGCTGCCGCAACGATGAATCCCGACAATCGAGTACAAAAACCAATCGATGAAGTGATCATGTGCGAAAAATGTAAGGGTCTAGTATTCACATGACGGGTTTCTGCGGCAAATGTTGTCTGTTGCACAGTCAAAAAAAAACCCCCAACAAATAAATGTTGGGGGTTTCTTAAGATTGGCGACGACATACTCTCCCGGAATAACCAGTACCATCTGCGCTAGTGAGCTTAACTTCTCTGTTCGGAATGGTAAGAGGTGGACCTCACTGCAATAGTCACCTAAAGCGTTTAATGTTTTTAGACATCAATCAATAAGAATTGACGTATTGGTTCAGTAGAAATTTAAAGTCTATGGGTAATTAGTATTGCTCGGCTTTGACATTACTGCCTATACACCTGCAACCTATCAACGTCATCGTCTTTAACGACCCTTAAAAGAAATCTC
>DAIOTP010000230.1:0-3293 GCA_036751905.1 Cryomorphaceae bacterium | reverse complement strand
AATTCGACATGTATACCAAGCCCTCGTGGGTGTACAGGTTGTGGTCAATGCTGGTGGTACCCAAGTCGACATAGCCGATGGGAACGGGGTTTTCCAGATCTTGCACATCAAAAATGATGGTGCGCGTATTGATTTCGAATACAATTTCGTCGAGCTCGTCATTCGCGAGGAGGTAGCGGTGATCGGCGGTGAGCCAACACTGGTGGGTGTAGCCCACATCGTTGTATCCTGTTCTTGAAAGGAGCTGGATATCCGTTTTGTTGCTTACATCAAAAATGGTGATGGTGTTCTCATTGGCTGCGAAGCATATCTGCTTGCCTTGGTAGGCTGTATGTGGGCCGTTGTACACCACCACCTGCGCGTCGTGTGTGTAGCCATCTTCGGAGCTGCTGCCTGCAAACTGGGGAGCGAGGGGATTACTCACATCGACGATGTGCAGGCCTCCGGCAAATGTATCGGAGCCCACAGCATAGATGAATTTGCTGGCGGTATCGGCCACCACATTGTGCGACCTCCCAAAACCGGTGTAATGTGCATCCATGCTGAATACCACAGGAATTTCAGCATAGCTCAGCGTTTCAAGTCTGCGCAAATCAAACACCTGAAGGCCGTGCATGTCCGATTCCGACACCACATATACCCAATGGTCGATCACCTTGGCATCGCGCCACAGGATTCCTCCACTGGCTGTAGGCAGGTAACCCAGATAAAGCGGATGCTCAGGACTCGTGATATCCACAAATGCTGTGCGGTTGAACAAGCACACAATGGCATACTCCCTGCCCGTGCTGAGGCTGGTCCAACCCCAGATGTCACTGGCCTGCCGTTCCCATGGAAATTCAATACCAAATTGCTCATTGGTGATTTCAGCGTATCGGTCAACCAGCGCACAGGGATAGTTGCCTGCAAAGCCCTCAATACAGGGCTGGGCCTTTGCGGCAAAGCCAGTTGTACAGGCGAGTAGAACAATAAAAAATCGCTTCGTCATGTGCGAACCAAGCACATGGTTGAGGTGAAATACGGTATAGAGCATGCTACTTTATTACAATACAATGGAGAAGCCTAAGCCCCTACATCAACGAAAAAACACTTTCGATCAAACAAAGTTAATGCTATTGACCATTTAATTAGAAACACAAAGCAAGCGCGCGCTCCATTGGGCTACAAGGGCTCAACCACAGCCAGCACGCGAAATCCTACAAGTGCTGAAGGGCCATCGTACTCCATGGTGCTTTCATTGCGGATATCATAGGCTGTGTGCAACCATGAGCCACCCGCGGCAACGCCGGGCTCTGCGAGCATTTCGGCCACGTTGCCATTCATGTGATACAGGCCGAGGTCGCTGGGCGCGTAGGAGATGCCTGGAGCTGTAATGCCCAAATCATCCCGATCCCTGGTGTCCATTGCCGGAAGTGAATTTTCAGGCCAAGGCACTACGTGGTAGCTGCGATTTTCAATATTGTAGTGCATCCGCAACTCCGGAAACCTTTGAAAATTGGCCAGATACATCCCTTTTGTATCGCGCACATAATGCCCGTCCCATGAAAAAATGCGCCTCCCTGCTTGACCGTTGGCTGCATGCACCCATTCCTCGCGGGTGGGGAGCCTGTAAGTTACTTTGTAGCCATCCATTTTGGCGAAAAGCCCTTGCTCCCTATTGAATTCGGTGAGCCAGGCACAGTACAGGAGCGCCGCTTCATGGCTTATGTTCACGACAGGATGCTGGGCATATGCCCCGTGGTGGTGGTAATGTTCAGCCAAAGGCGCCAATTTGAATTGGTTCCACCCTGTGGAATCAACCCGCACTACGGGAAGCAATTCGGGCCGGTGGTTCTTGATGTACCAATAAAACTCTCTGTACTCCAAGTTACTTACCTCGTGCTTGCAAAGGTAGAAGCCCGCTACATCGTGCACTTTGTCATCGAGAGTGAGCTCCGCAGCCGGAATGAAAGCATACTCTTTCTTGAACAGTTTGGGGAGCTTCATTGGCCTTTCAGAAGCAAAGGCCATGAGCATACCGCAGGCCAAAAGGGCGAAAATGATGTTGCGCAAGTGGATCATGTTTTCACAAAAATGGTTTGCTGAAGGAACGTAAAATTTTCGCAGTTCGTATCATTCATGATATCAATACCACTGGCGTCCGGGTAAATTTTCGCATCGAATCAGAAGATTACACATACGCACAGCCTTGCCTGCCCACTGAAGCGCTGGCCTTTATTGCGGCAGGCAAGGCTGTGCGTGAGAGTAACCTTCTGCCATGAGCCGGATGCCAGTAAATCGCAAATCGTCAATCATCAACTCCTCCACCTACATCCATTCATCCTCCTGTCTTTCGAGGGCAACCCATCCACGTACACCTGCAAGCCGTATATACACACCCGAGCCATTTCCTCTGCCAGCTCGGGCAGCTCCACGGTCAGTTCAGTCAGCCCATTTTGCGGAAGCGATAACCGATCCGTCTCACTGTGATAATTGTTGCAACTATGGTTCTTCATGTCGATATGCTTACACATCGCCCAAAGACGCACCCCACTGATGGGTCTGTAAAACAAATCTTCATTCAAAGCGGGAAATTCAAACTTTACACCCTCAAGCCCTTCCGTGATTTTCACATCGCTGAGGTAACCGTCCATCACAGCACCACCCTTCACGCAGCTAAAGTGCCTGAGCTCAGCCAGCGCCGATGCCGGCACCAACCGCTCCCCGCGCTTGTTGACCGTATCTTCATGGATCAATCCGCGTAGAAATCCCTGCAGCCGGCCATGCAGCGTGCTGTCGCCTGCGTTCTGGAGAAAGGGTACCCCGTGCCGCAGGGCCTTGCCCAGGCTTACCACGCCAGTCCACTCAGAGGCGTTCTCACGCGTGCGCTGCATACTTTTCGCGTTCTTGAATTTGGCTTTGCTGCAACCTCCTTTGGTTTGCACCACCACCTTGCCATTGCGCTCGTAGGCCACCAGGTTGCCCACACTCCCCTTAAATGGGAGAGGTCCTATGATAATTCCCATATTCCAGTATTTAATGCCATCCTAACTACCAGCCAGCTCCGTGCCAACTCTAGGCTAACTTCATACAAGATACTAATTATTCTGTACCCAGCAAGCATTCCAAAGCACGACCGAAGTATGACCAAAGTATGGCCAAGGTATGCCAGCTATACTTGCGCAGGCATTCCGCAAGTCACACGCCCCAGCTCCGCTGGGCATTCGCTCTGCGGAATTTTCAATATTCTTTGCTTTTGTACATTGCGCTACGTGGGCATCCGCCCACCGTATTACTTTTTATCGCGCACGCTC
>DAIOTP010000229.1:0-3297 GCA_036751905.1 Cryomorphaceae bacterium | reverse complement strand
GCCCAAAATTTCAGGATCTATATGGATCACCCGCTTATCTCTGTTTTCGGAAGAATTCATAATCAAATTTAAACAATATTTGCTTGTCCGTGGCGCGACTGCTTCGACCGAGCGTTCGGAACTTCGCACCTTCTCGACATATCACAATGTGGGATTTACATCTGATGAGTATTCCTCTTCAAGCTACCCCCTCTTCCACACCCATACGGGCTTCCTTTCGGTCGTCGGCACCGTGCTACAAGGCTCCCTGTGCTTCAGGTCTTCGACCTTACCGGCAAAGTGTGTTACGAGCGCCGCCTGAACCCAGGAGTAAACCAGATGCAGCTTGAGCTGAGGCCCGGACTGTACATCGCAAGGTTGCAAGACGGCACTGCTATAAAGCTTGTGGTGCGGTAAGTTTCGGCAGGGGATGAGGGCTTCTTATGAGGGCCCATGGTGAAGCACACCACTTAGGTAGCCACTCAAGATATCCTATCCACAAGAAATTGATCTAATAGACAGCATTCACGGGGTCAAACTCCGTCCATACGTCTGTCCAGTCTTGTGCCCCAAATGCACCGCGAAAGCTTACCACATCAAAGAACCCAGCCCTGTGGGGCTCAGCGAACATGGGATGGTTGAAATCAGCGCCTTCGGCAAGGGTTCCTGAAGTTACCGCGAAGTTGGGATTAGAAGGATATTGGTGCAGCTGGGAGTTTCCAAACCACAAGTTCAGGTTTAAGCCGAGTGACTGGTGGATAGCATCAGAAGCAGGGCCCTCAATGGTTACATTATTCTCAAGCCAGTAACTTGATACAAAAGCTTGACTTGCACCTCCAGCGGCTGAGTAAGTATTGGCATTATTAGTGGCAGCCAGGATGTTATTGTGAAGGTAACCCAAGTTACTCTCATACTGATCCTGGACGCTAAGGTTGCTCATTCGCACACCGCGTGGAAAACCTGTTAGAACAGAATTGGCAATTCGAGCAGCGGCACGGCGACGCACGTCAATTGCTTGAGCAAAATTGCCGTTGGCTGTGCTCGCTCCGCTTTTTATGGGGCCAATCACCGTCATGTTAGAAAATGTTCCCGTGGTATAGGGTGCCAAATCGTCGTCCGTAGGGCCATTATCGCACTCAAAGGCATTAGAGCCATCTGGGGTTGCAAAACCAGGGAAACGCACAGCAAGGCCATATTGCACATTGCCCCTCCAACCCATGTCACAGTCGAAATCATCATCATTCATGGCAAATGAAATCAGGTACTTGGCATTTACAGTACCCCCAAACCATTGAAAGCCATCATCGCCACCTACCGATACCTGGCAATATTCAATAGTGGTTCCGCGCCCTACCCCACCAAAGCTCATTGAGTTGGTTTCATTGTTTGGTGTAAGCTCAATACCCCCAAATTCTACCCTCACGTAGCGGAGTACTCCTGAATGTTCATCATCATTTATATTACTGGATGATAGTTGATTGGAAGGGTTTCCACCAAAGTACACCGGGGGAAAAATCCCTTCGATGGCCGGATCTATCCTGTTTACGCCTGCATTGCCTAAAATAACAAGGCCTCCCCAGTCACCACGATCACGCATACCGGCTGGTTGGGATGAGGTCATCACTATGGGCTCGGAGGGAGTGCCCTCTGCAAAAATTTTCCCACCGCGGTCAACTATAAGTGTCCCGCGGGTGGTTTTATCGCCTTTGATCATGGTGCCCGGCAATATAGAGAGCACGACACCTTCGCGAACGAATACCTGGCCCTTCAAAAGGTAGTTTACGTCTGGATATAGCGTTTGCGTAGGTAAGTTGCCTTCCAGGATAGGATTGGTGATGAGCAATGTCAGCGTATCAGGCTGTGAAGTATTATTTTGACTGTCTGTTGCGACAAAAATCACAGAAATGGAAGTGCCTGCTTCGGCATCTATTGGAACCAGGAGTATCATATTTTGCTCAACCATTGTTCCACTGAGTGAAATGGGACTTTCAGGCAGGGTATTTGCGCCCTCGATAATGAGAACATTGGAGGTGTCCGGCGAAGTAATTGTGGCAATAACTGAAACTGTTTCGCCGGGGAATGCAACCACAGATGATGCACTCAATGATACGGTGACTACAGAGGGTTGTGGAGGCGGGTTGTTATTGTTGCCGTCATCGTCGTCTTTGTTACACGATACGGTGATCAAGACAAGAGAAGCTAATGTTGAAAAGTAAAATAATGTCAGAATACTCTTCATGTCAATGAGGTTAGGGTGTGATATGAAAGCGGTGGTCAGGCTGATGATTACGTCATATTGTCAAGTACCCTTGTAAGGCTACCCGAAGAAACAATTCGAAAACTTTTGCTAGTCAATGTTTTATACAATGTAGGTGATAAAGCTAATAAAATAGCCCGGCTTGTACAAGAAATCCTGGCCATTCATCCGATGAAGTGGTCAAAATATTTTAGACAGGAAGTTACCTTCGGACTGACACTACAGAATCACCCCCGCTTCCACACCCATACAAGCCTCCTTATTGTCGTCGAAACCTTAAACAAGGCTCCCTGCACATCAGTGTCTTCACCACTGCCAGCAGCTTTAGGCTCTCCAAGCCGTAAGCGGCGTGATCTAATTCCAACTTTCCGCAGCTTTTTTCGATCACCCATGAACCTTGGTATTGCTATATGTCCGTGAATCCGGTTTGCCGAAAATTTCGTTTCTTTGAGAGTGAACAGCGCGTAGCGCTCAGCGCACAATTCAATAAATAAAGCATTATGGAGTACATTTTTGACCGAATTACCGTAGATGACGGTTTGTGCAATGGGCAACCAAGCATACGCGGTATGCGGATTACGGTGGCTACGGTGCTCGAATTTCTCTTAAACGGAACTTCAGAAGAAGAGATTTTGAACCAATACCCGGTGCTTGAATCTGAAGACTTACAAGCGTGCAAAAATTACGCGTTATCGCTGATGAATCTTCACTACCGAACCAAAGGCTCAGCCGCCTGAGTGTGATGCCCCGCTTCTTGATAGATGTGAATCTGCCTTACCGTTTTTCCTTGTGGAATGAATCATCCTATATCCATCAAATAGACATCGATCCCAGATGGTCAGACAAACAAATATGGGAATTCGCAAAAAGCGAAAATCTTACGATTATAACCAAGGATAGCGACTTTTCAGCCCGTATCATGCTTTCATCCCCGCCTCCAAAGGTGATTCATATTCGATTTGGAAACATGAACATGAAGGATTTTCACCATCACATGAAAGCAATGTGGCCTGAAGCCTTGCAAATGAGTGACGAGTGCAAATTGGTAAATGTGTATCGAA
>DAIOTP010000228.1:0-3423 GCA_036751905.1 Cryomorphaceae bacterium | reverse complement strand
GCCGTAGACTTTGCGCCAATTCTCCCGAAAAAACACCCAGGCGATCAGGCCGGGTGCGAGCAGGTGGAGGCTGTAATGGACGAGGGTTTGCATGGGGTGAAATTAGGGGAAATAAAAATGTGATTGCAATGGGGAGCAGGACGAATGCCCAGTGCAGCGGACTAGATATTAGCCAAACTTCAGGGCGCAGGGCGAATGCCCAGCGCAGCGTTTAAAAACTTGCGAATCGGTAGATAAAAGTTTGACTTCCTATGAGAAATAGGCCGCAGGGCGAATGCCCGGCGCAGCGATTACAAACCCTGAGAAGCGCAGGATTACAAATTCGTCACAGTCAAAACTTCGCAAATTCGTTCCCGAATGCCAAATGCGCTCTTTCCTGGAATTAATTTTCGGCCAACTTCAAGACCTCCACGCCCACGGCATACCCATATACCTTCTCCTCATCCTTGTAAATCCTGATCTTGTTGCAAGCCTGGCCGAGATCAACAGGTGCCCAGCTCGCTCCACCATCCCTTGTTTCAAAGCCGCCGGTCATTGTACCCACATAGCCGTGGTTTTCATCAATGAAGCCGATTCCAAACTCGCGGGCCTGGGGGTTCTCGACCAGATTGATTTCCGTCCAGGTGTTGCCGCCATCGGTGGTTTTGGCGACGCGCTGCTGCTTCACGGAAGGGTCGGGATTGTATGACTGGATGGTGACATAACCCACTTCAGCGCTGGGAAAGGAAGCCTTCCAGGTGGTTTCAAAAGGGCGGTCAGATTGGTAGACCTTGGTCCAGGAGGCACCGCCGTCTTCGGTTTTTAGAATCAGCGCATTGGAAACGGCTATATCTTCACTGCTGGCCGCACAGGCAATGCCTTTGTTCTTATCGAACATGGTGATGTCAAACAGCATTTTTGCATCCTCTTGCATGCTGCGAGAGGTCCAGGTTTTTCCTCCATCATGTGAGGTCATCATGTTGGCCGGACTCCCTACCCTGCCTACGGCGTAGATGTGCTGCTTGTAATCCCTCACGCCGTGGTTGATGTAGGGCTCCTTCACAATGTCAATGGCGCAGAGGCCTTTCACGTAAGGGCCTGTATAGTCTACGGCTGCCCATGTACTGCCCCCATCGGTGGTTTTGTAAAGCGGAATGGTATCGCTCACATTGGGAAAATAATCGGTGCCCACAGTGCCTACAAAGCCAGTGTGCTCATCCAGAAAGGCGATGGTGCGGAAGAAAGTACCTTCTTTTTCAAACACCTTGGTCCACGAGGCGCCGCCATCTGTGGTTTTGAAAATCTTGCCGTGGCCGTTTACATACCAGCCCTGCTGCTCGTTGATGAAGTAGATGTCGTCCTGTTTTCCGCGAAAGGGTTCCGTGTTGAGCTTTTGCCAGTAGAGTTCAGGCTGTGCTTCCGCAAAATTACCGTTTACGACATCAAGACTCCAGCGCACCGCATCGTCAGCCACTGCCGGATTGAAGGCGTCATAAAGTTGCTGGTATTGCCCTGTCGCATACATGATGTAAGCTTCTTGCATCGTGCCTGATTTTGCAAAAAAGTGGTCAGTAAGCGGGTAGGAAATAAGGCGGGCCTTGCCGGGATGGTAGTAATTGACGGTGCGTTCTATTTGCTGGTGATCAGCCAAAGAGAAGGCCTGAAAGTCGGATTCACCAAATTGCACAAGCACGCTGGCTGTGGTATTCTTCCAATTTTCCAAATGGGGAAAATCCTGAATCTGCCTCCAGTAATTGGCGTTGCGGCCAAAGATCATTTCGTCCCCATCGTACATCCAGGCTTGCTGCAGCAGGGCTGCGTTGGCGGAATCTTTTGCAATATCTTTCAGGTTTTCTTTTTGTATAAAATACCGGTAATTCACCTCATAGGTGCTGCGGATAGAAGCCTCGTAATCGAGTGGATCCATGCCGGCGAGGAGGTTTTGGGTGCGGTACATTTCGATCTGGTATTCGAACCATGACTTGGCAGTGGTACCGTATACGATCACACCCGCCACAGCCTCTTTTGCCGATAAGGCAGGCGCAATAATCCCGCCCATAGAGTGGCCGTAAATGATGATTTTGGTGGTATCGACATAGGGCAGCGACTTAAGGTGATGGAGGCCCACTTCAAAGTTTTCGATTTCATCGAGCAGGTCGGTGCTCTCGCAAGGGGGGGTGTTGTGGCTGTCGCCGAGGCCGCTCTTCTCGATGCGCAGGGTGACAAATCCCGCTTTTGCGTATGCGTCAATGATGCGCTTGTAGGGATTGCTGTCGTCGAGGTTGTCGAGTGAGGAGCAGGTGTAGCCGGGGATGAAGAGCATGGCGGGGTGCCTGCCTTCTGTATCCGGTGTTGTGATGATTACGCGCAGTTGTCCGCCCTGGTAGGGGGCTTGGGAGTAGATCACTTCGCCGTGTTCGGAGCGCTCCATTTCGCGTGGCAGAAACTTACCTTTCAGGGTCACCGATTTGCCACTGCGCAGTACCTGAAAGTGGGCTTTGTCGCCGCCGCGTTTTTCGGCAAGGGCGGAACTGAGGCTCTGGTAATCGGAAACCGGAACGCCATTTACCGATTGAATAATGTCGCCTTTCTGCATGTCGAGGGCGGCTGCCGTTCCCCCCACCACTTCGGTGGCTTTCACTCCATTGGGCTCAAGCTCCGCCTGAATGCCGAGGGAAGCCTTGCGCTCCAGCACCGGAACTGATTGCGCATCGGCATCTGTAAGGTAGAAGAAAGCAATGAAAAGAAGTATCAAAACAAGGATGACAGTGCGGATCATGATTGCAAGAAATATGGGTTCATTTTCCGCAAAGGTGGAAAAGGCTGGCGCCTTTTACTTGTCAAAAATTGCTTATTGCACCTTGCTCGGTGCCACCGCGAAGTGGGCCTTAAAAGCTTTGCTGAAGGCCGCCACATCGGCAAAGCCGGTTTGGTATGCTGCGTAGGTCACCTTTTCTCCCTTCATTATCAAATCTCTGGCGCTATACAGGCGCTTGTTGAGGATGTACTGATAAGGCGATACGCCAAAGCTGAGTTTGAAGAGACGGATGAAGTTAAATTTCGACATACAGGCGATTTGCGTGAGCGCATCAATGCCAATCTCGGCGAGGAAATGGGCGTCAATGTGTTCTTTGCTGTCGAGCAGGCGGCGGTAGTTTTCCTCATTGACCACACGCTTTTTGAACTTGAGTTGCGAGAGCTCATTGAATACGGTAGACTGGTCGAGGACGATGCTTTCGCCCAGGCTGAGGAAAAGCTCCTCGTTGAAAAGGTCTCTGTTAAAGCCCGACACATTTTGCAAATTGCTCAATCCGAACGATTGCAAGCGCATGCCCAGGGAGGTATTTCGGGTTTTGTACTTGTTTATCAAAAATTTATCGCTGAGCAGATATTCAATAAAATCGCTTTGTCCGAAATACATTTCCGCAACTTCTTTGATCACCT
>DAIOTP010000227.1:0-3426 GCA_036751905.1 Cryomorphaceae bacterium | reverse complement strand
CACGCTGAAATCCTCACCCGCATTGTAAAAGCCTATCCCGATGGCTTTGTCCTTGCCATAAACAGTCCGTGGGGAACGGGTAAGACGATGTTTTTGAAAATGTGGGAAGCCTATCTGGCACAACCTGAGAGGGATATTGAGACAATCTACTTCAATGCCTGGGAAAGCGATTTTCAGCAAGAGCCTTTGGTGGCCTTGCTAGCAGAGATGAAGGAGAAATACAAAAATGAAATAGATTTCAGTGAAGTAATCGAGAAAGCCGGGCCGATAGCGGTAGCGGCCTCTTTTGCGCTTATCAGGTATTTTTCCAAGAAGTATTTGGGAGAGGAGTTTGTTGCAGCGGCAGTTGATGGTGCCAGTACCGGCGCAGAACGATTTCTGGAGAAACAACTCGAAGCCACCCAAAACAGGAAAGAGAGCATCGAAGCATTTTGCGAAGAGCTGACGATTTTTCTAAAAAAACACTCCAAGAATGACAACCCCATCGTCTTCATGATCGACGAACTCGACCGCTGCCGACCGAGCTACGCCGTGGAGTTGCTTGAGCAGGTCAAGCACTTGTTCAATGTGCCGGGTATTGTGTTTGTCCTGGCCATTGACAAAGAACAGCTGGGCCATGCCATCAAGGGCGTGTATGGCAGTAAAGGCATAAATGATGTCGAATACCTGAGGAGGTTTATTGACTTGGAGTACAGGCTGCCGGAGTCAAATCTTCAAGAGTTGTGTTATTACTTTTTTGATTGTTTTGAGATTCCCAGATTATTAATGGAAATAAAGAAAGATGTACGTAATAATCCACGTTACATTCACGAATTGGTGGATTTTCTCCATGCCCTCTGCAAAACAAAGAATATTTCGCTTCGTGGTTTAGAAAAGATGACTGCACATTTTTCTACAATGATTATTTGCACTGGCCAATTACCGCACCTACACGCCTCTATGTTCATTTATCTGACTTACCTGAAAGTGATGAGGAGTGAAATCTTCCAAGATTTGCGTCAATTTAAATTAAAAACCCAAGAGCTTATAGAACACTTACTAGACGCATTTACAACATTAGATTCCATTCGAAATAAGGAACACTTTCAGTACAACATCATTATTTTGGCTATTCTATATGAAAAGGAGCTTCAAGGTACCGTAGTTGACAGAATGTACATGTTGATGGACGGTGCTGGCACAGCTGGAAATTACGTGGTTAAGTACGACTTTGGTCAGCTATTTGACGATGGTCACGTCGCCAGAAAGTTCATAATGGAAATTGAACAAAAGGATTGGCTATCTCAACTTTCACTGAGTGCACTCCTCGACCCCATCGAATTCACCACCCGCTGATTCCTGCCCGCCCTTCCGCCAATTTCCCTATTTTCACCACCCAAAACCAATACCCATGAACACCGAATCCCACCGCCGCCTCATTTCCTTTATCTGGTCCATCGCCGACGACTGCCTGCGCGATGTGTACGTGCGGGGCAAGTACCGCGATGTGATCCTGCCCATGGTGGTGCTGCGCCGGCTCGATGCCCTGCTTGAGCCCAGCAAGGAAAAGGTGATGGAAGAACTCCATTTTCAGAAAATGGAAGCCGGACTCGCCGAACCCGACGAAAGCGGCCTCAAGGATGCCTCGGGATATGTGTTTTACAACGTGTCGGAGTGGACGCTCTCGCGCCTGTATTCCACCGCGTCCAACAACCAACAGCTGCTGCTCTCCAACATGGAGGACTACCTCAATGGATTCAGCGCCAATGTGAAGGAAATCATCGACAAGTTTAAGCTGCGCAGCCAGGTACGCCACATGGCCAGCAAGGATGTGCTGCTCGACGTATTGGAAAAATTCACCTCGCCCCACATCAACCTCACGCCCTTTGAGAAGGAAGACCCCGAAGGCCGCAAGCTGCCCGCCCTCTCCAACCTCGGCATGGGCTATGTATTTGAGGAGCTGATCCGCAAATTCAACGAGGAGAACAACGAGGAGGCCGGAGAGCACTTCACCCCCCGCGAGGTAATCGACCTGATGACCCACATCGTGTTTGACCCCGTCAAAGACCAATTGCCGCCTGTGATGACCATTTACGACCCCGCTTGCGGCAGCGGCGGCATGCTCACCGAGTCGCAAAACTTCATCAAAGACGAAGAAGGCGCCATACGCGCCATGGGCGATGTGTACCTCTACGGGAAAGAAATCAACGACGAGACTTATGCCATTTGCAAATCGGACATGATGATCAAGGGCAACAACCCCGAAAACATCCGCGTGGGCTCGACCCTCTCCACCGATGAATTTTCGCGCCACACTTTTGACTTTATGCTTTCCAATCCGCCTTACGGCAAATCGTGGAACACCGACCTCAAGTACATCAAAGACGGCAAGGACATCATCGACCCGCGCTTCATCGTGCGCCTGGAAGATTATTGGGGCAATGTGGAAGAAGCCGACGCCACCCCGCGCTCCTCTGACGGGCAGCTGCTCTTCCTCATGGAAATGGTGGACAAAATAAAGCCCCTCAGCCAGAGTCCGCTCGGCTCACGCATCGCCTCGGTGCACAACGGTTCCAGCCTCTTCACGGGCGATGCCGGTGGGGGCGAGAGCAACATACGCCGCTACATCATCGAAAACGACCTGCTGGAATGCATCATCCAATTGCCCAACAACCTCTTTTACAATACGGGCATCACCACCTACATATGGCTGCTGAGCAACAACAAGGCCGCCCACCGCAAAGGAAAAGTGATTCTGATCGATGCTTCGCAGCGCTTTGCCAAGCTCCGCAAAAACCTCGGGGCCAAAAACTGCGAACTCAAGCCCGAACACATCCGCGAAATCCTCGACGCCTACATGGCATTCCAACATGTGGAAAGGGAGGGCGAAGATGGCCTTGCGGCAAAAGTATTTGACAATGCCGACTTTGGCTACTACAAAGTGAGCATTGACCGCCCGGCGCGGCTCAAAGCACAATTTGCCGAAGAGCGCATTGCCGAACTTCAATTCGAAAAAACGCTCAGGGAACCCATGCAGTGGGCTTTTGAAACCTATGGCGACAAGGTATATACCGATTTGAAATCACTGGAAAAGGACATCCTGGCCTGGTGCGAAAAGAACGAGCTCGACCTGAACGCCAAAAAACGCAAGCAGCTCAGCTCGCCCGACACCTGGAAAAAGCAGAAGGAAATCCTCGATGCGGCCAAAGTACTGCTGCAGGCCATCGGCACAGAGGAGCACAGCGATTTCAACCATTTTTCCCGAAAGGTGTATGAGGTGCTGCAAGCCAAAAAGATCAAACTCCCGGCCGGCGACAAGAAGCAAATACTCAACGCCGTGAGCTGGTATGACGAAAGCGCCGAAAAGGTGATTTCAAAAGTGCAAAAGATCAGCGGCGACAAGCTGGAAAAGCTTTTGGCACATTTGGATTGCAACGTGGCGCAACT
>DAIOTP010000226.1:0-3446 GCA_036751905.1 Cryomorphaceae bacterium | reverse complement strand
TAACTTGTTTATACCCCTGACTTTTTCATACATATCCACCCATATCCGGCGTATATGCCTTATTGTCACACATCATTGTTTCCTCTGCAAGGTATACAATTTTCAATTTCATCGACCAGTCGTCTTTCTATTTTTTTAGCCTATTGCTTTCCAGTACAGGGTGTCAGACCAAAGTGGCAATGCTTACCAACCCTGGTTCCGCATCCATTTCGCAGTAGCCGCCCACTTGCACTTCCTGCCGGCAAGCCTCAGCAGTCAACCCCCTTTCCCGTACCAGGCAAGTAGCTCTCCCTATACTTCTTCCGGTGCATACCCGATGCAGCCCTATACCTGAGCCAATACAGCAGGGTTCAATGGGCCAAGTGCGCCTTTTTCACTGGCGGCAAATCCAGCTATTCTTTAGGGCCCCGCAAGCGCTGCCTCCCCCCAAGGGTAGGGGCCAACACCTCTTTACTTGAGCAAACACACAGGCTTTACCCCTCCAACAAACAAAACCCAAGGGCATGGATGTCCTTGGGTTTTTCTTTATGCGGTGCAGAAGGCATCAATGCCTCACCTTCAGTGCAGTATGCACCTCGCTGTCCACTTCATCGGCATCGGCGAAGACCACCCGGCCACCTTTGCTGTACACTTCCATGGCGAGTTCGCTCGTGATGTCGTCTACTTCGGGAGTTTCTCCATTGTTCACCAACTCGATGGTGTACTCGTCGATTTTATTGACTGCCTGCCTGAAGTCGCTGCGCATGATGAGCATATCGCCTCGTCCTTCTTTGGCGGCGCGGTATATCTCGCCAAGGTCGGTCACTACTTTGCTTTGGCCAATGGCTTTTCGCATTTCGGCGATGGCCTCTTTGCGCCTTTTTGAGAGCAGGTTGCTTACCATTTCCCATGCGTCGGCAGCGAGCTGATGGTTGGCTATTTCCTTGTAGTTTTTGTCTACATGGCCAAGGTATATTCCCGGCTTATCAGCCACTTGCTGAAGAATGTGGAAGGAATCGGCCACACTGATCACCACGCATTCAAGGCCTGTATCCTGGTGTAGTGCCACCACCGCTTTGTCCACGACGTTCATGTACTCACGTTCCTGATTGTCAACCCGCGTAGCATTGGCACGTTCGCCACCACTGGTACCGTACCATTGATTTTCCGGAAAGGGGAAGTCATGGGTTTCGACTTCATGGATTATTTGGTCATTGACCGCCTCAAACATCCGGGTTCCTCCACGCGACAGCAGCATGATGAGGTAATTTTCTGTACGGTTGAGGGCTTTGAGCAGTGGCCTTACGGCAAATGCAGCCCCAATTTGAACGGTATCCTCGCTCATTGGCAGGGGCAATTTCACCACTTCGGCCATGTCCGGTGAAATGAAGATGTGCATACTGTCCAGGTTAAAGCTCATATTGAGCGGCTCCACAGTGTCTTTGAGCTTTTGGATAAGCTCCTCAGACCCGCGCTTTCCGAAGTCCTCGATGAGGCGCAGCTCCGCCTCGCGAACAAGATTTTTCAATAAGATGCTATCCTTTAGGTTGTCAGGATGGGTGCGGTGCGTATTCAATGATATTGTGATGCAAGGGGCTGTTTTGTTGGATGAAAGTTTCTCTAAGATGTCCATATATGTGTTTTATTTAAGATCAGCCTCAAATGTAGCAATTCGACTCCCATTTGTAAGATGCACACACTGTTAACTAAATACAAATAGTAGCCTTGTGGGGCTGCTACTGCTTAACAAAACATGCACTTTGCAACTTCTCTCGGTTCGATTGTTATCCTTTCCTTTGCACGCGTCTTTTGCCAATGAGTGCCTACCTCACTTTTATAAAACAGAATTTCAAGCCGGTATTGTACGGCTGGATGCTTACCTATTATTCCAGCTTTGGACAAACCTTTTTGGTATCGCTCTATGTGCCTTTTCTGCTCAGTGACCTGGAAATGAGCAAAGGGGCTTTTGGATCCTTTTACGCAGCAGCCACCATCCTCGCATCCCTTCTGTTGCTTCGTTTTGGGCACCTGGTTGACGAAAGACCCTTGCGGCCACTCACCCGAAAAACGATCATATTGGTGATTGTCAGCACCGCTATTTTGGCTGTGGCCTGGAATCCATGGATATTGTTCATAGCCTTGATTGGCATGAGGTTGGGTGGGCAAGGTTTGTTTACCCATTTGAGCATGAGTGTTATGTCGCGTTATTTTGACTCAAACCGCGGCAAGGCGCTCAGCATTTCATCTTTGGGCTACAGCATGGGTGAAATGACCTTCCCTGCCGTACTCGGTGGCATCATTGCCCTGTTTGGCTGGCGCATTGCTGCGGGCAGTTCCATAGCCTTGTTGTTTCTATTTCTGGCCTTGCTGCCCTGGCTGCGCACACAGCGCATGGATCTGGATGCCAATACAGCGCGCTTAAACAGTGAAAGCAAAGGCAAACGCAAGTTTTACATAGAAATGTTGCAAACCAAGAAGTTCTGGATCATCGCCACTTCCTCCCTGGGCAATGGTTTTGCAATCACAGGTTTTTTCTTTTACCAGTTCGTGATGGCCGAAGAAAAGGGCTGGCCTGTTGAGGTGTACACAGCCTTGTTCACTGGCTATGGAGGCGTACGTTTGCTCATGTCCATTTATGGCGGAAGCCTCACCGACAAGTTTTCGGCCATTCGAATTTTTCCTTACATCTTGGTGCCCGTTACCTTGGGTGTACTGAGCCTGGCTTTGAGCACAAGCCTCATTTCGGCTGCGCTCTTTCTTTTTGGAACCGGAATTACCCTTGCCCTGGTTGGGGTCGTGAAAACTGCAGTGCTCGCTGAGGTATATGGTGTGCACAACATAGGTCGGGTGCGGAGCCTATTCAGTGTGGTAGCGGTATTCAGCACGGCCATTTCGCCGATGGTATTTGGCATTTTGCTCGACAGGGGAGTGAGTTTCGAGGCCATCGCCTGGGGTTGTGTTGGATTGTTCGCGCTGGGAATGCTTACTGCTTCACAAATAGGTCAGTACCGCAATCCGGTGCATTCGGCTTGATCTATGTTCAAGCGCAAATGCTTTGTCCATTGCTGATCAACAGCCAAGGCACAAGCCATGGGCAGTGGCACAACACAAAAATTGTTTTTTTCATTTGCTGCATTTTCATGGAGGTTGTACCTTCAGGCCATGCTTGACGCCAAAATACCTCCCGGACCGCTTGAAGAAAAATGGGATACCTTCAAGGCCAAATCAAGGTTGATCAATCCCGCCAACCGCAGGAAGTACCGCATCATCGTGGTGGGTACGGGCCTGTCCGGTGCCTCGGCAGCGGCCAGCCTCGCTGAGTTGGGATTTCCCGTAGAGGTATTCACCTTTCACGACTCTGCCCGTAGGGCGCATTCAGTTGCAGCTCAAGGTGGTGTGAATGCTGCCAAGGATTATAAAAACGATGGCGACAGCGTGTGGCGCATGTTTTACGATACCCTCAAGGG
>DAIOTP010000225.1:0-3453 GCA_036751905.1 Cryomorphaceae bacterium | reverse complement strand
GTCGGGGGCAGCGCGGGCATTAACTATAAAATTCATCCTATTTAATCACATACCGTACCGACACACTTCCGTCAAAGAATGTACCGCCCCAATGGTTCAGGTATAACACAGGAATGAGGTCGAGGCTGATGGTAATTGGAATCTCATCAAATTTGAATTCGAGTCCACCGATACCGGCAAGGCCCACTGCAGTGAGGCTGCGATTTCCCCAGTAGTTGCCACAATTGCGGTCATTGGGGTTGTTGCAATTGCCACGTCCACTTCCGTAAAATCGGTCACCGCGGTAATTGCCTATTCTACCACCTAAGCCATACACCCATGAGAGCTGACTTACGCCAAGGGCATTGGGCGAATGCCACTCATAAAGAGCGGTGAGTGAGAATCCTTCCCAACGTGTACCGAGTACAAGCTCCAATGCTGCATTGCTTTTTACAAAATGCTTAAAGGAGATGCCTGAGGTGTAGCCACCCCTCAGCCCCAAGGCAGTGCTATAACCTGATACGCCAGTGGCACGCATACCACTGTAGCTGCTTGATGACGCATTTGTCTCGCTTGCTGTGGATTGACCTGATGCACCACTTGCGCCCGCCTGCTCAAAGATTAGAATTTCGTCGGTGGCCAGGTAGTGCTGCACCGTGTTGCCGGGGTTAAAGCGAATTTTTGTCTGGATATCACTATCCATATCGGTGGTACTGTTTTGGCCATAAAGGCCAGGGCACAACAGCAGGAGTAGCCCGCCCAGAGGCAGCAGGATAGAAGTTTTCATAGCAGAGTCGATGGTATTTTATGCTTATTTCCCGAAAGGAGGGAAGTGGTGGAAAAACCACAGGCTACCAGCACCCAAAGATACCATTAAGTATGTTGTAATTTACATAAAATCAGTTATTAACACAAAGTGGCTTATTCGCTGCCAGGTCATTTGAGGGCACTTTGACGCATCGCGAAGGGTATGCGTGGCTTGATGTTGCACAATTCCCATGCAGGTGAATACCGCTTAGGGATGTGCTCTCAGGAAGATAAATGGACGACCTGGGAAGCAGTTATACTATTTTCGGATGAGAAGTAGCCCATGTCCCATACGTATTTGCCTATCTTGTGCTTGAATTAATCTTTGCACAACAGCGTCTGTATGTTTACGAAAAAACTGGTCATTGCCTCCTGCGCGCTCCTCTTGTACGCCTGTACCCACAGCCAAAGCAGCCTTACGGAACCCCAATTCTACATGCCCGCTGAGTGGGAAGCCCAGGAAGCCGTATGGCTGGGCTGGGAGAAGGACAGTACATATCGATTTTACCCCGCTGTAGCGGAAATGATAAACGCACTAAAGCCCCATGTAACGGTCAAAATCGCCTTTCACAGCGATAGCCTGCGGCAGTCCGCCACAGCTACCCTCATGCACCTTGGCGTTGACACGACCGGCATCCTCATGTACACCATGCCCGGTGAGCGCTACTGGATACGAGACCACGGCGCCACCTTTTTGGTAAACGACCGCGGCGACCTGGGCGTGGCCGATTTTGGATGGGATGGCTATGGATATCCAGCCTTCCTCGCGCTGAAGTATGATGGAAATGCTGACAGTGTGCGGGCCGCACTGCACCGCAGCAGCTCACGCATGCGGCGCACAGGCAGTGTAGACAGCCTCATGGCGGTGGCCGAGCAAGCCACCATCCTCAAAACGCATGTGGTGCACGAGGGCGGAGCCATTGAAGTCAATGGCAAGGGTACCTTGATTCTGTGCGAAGCAACTGTATTCCAGCGCAACCCAGATATGAGCAGAGAGGAGATCGAATCGGAATTTAAGCGCGTGCTCGGCGTGAGCCACATCATCTGGATGAAGCAAGGCCTCGCCGACGATCCGCATTACTTCTGGAGGCGTCTTGATGGCCAATATGTAGGTGGCGGAACGGGAGGCCACACCGACGAGTTTGTACGCTTTGCCAATCCCAACACCATCATGCTGGCATGGGTGGATGAGGCAGAGCAGGACCTCAATGCCCTCAGCCGCATGAACTATGACCGCATGAATGAGAACTACTACATTCTTAAAAATGCCAGCGACCAGGATGGCAATCCATTCACCATCGTCAAGGTGCCCCTGCCCGATCTCATTACTGAGACCATTGTAGCAAGGAAGCAATTGGATGGGGATGCATTTAGCCTCGACCTAAGCCCTGACGGATTTCTGCCTTCCGAAGCTCCGCAGGTGGGCGACACATTGCTAAGGGTACCCGCGGCGAGCTACATGAATTACCTCGTCACCAATGGCCTCGTGCTGCTCCCTACTTATACCGCCATGGGCTCATCGCCCGAAAAGGAGGAGCGCGTGAAGGCCATCTTTGAGCAGCAATTTCCCGGAAGGGAGATCGTGTTTATCGATGTGCTCATGCAAAACTGGGATGGTGGAGGCATACACTGCAGCACACAGCAACAACCAAAAAGAAAAACCAAACAATAGGCCATGCAAGACAACAACAACACTTCGCGCAGAGCATTCATGCGGTCGGCTGCTCTCGCCACTTCAGGTACCATAGGCCTGTCCATGATTCCCGGCATAAGCAGGGCCGTTTACTTTTCTCCCGACGACAGGATCAACGTAATCGGCCCAAGGGAGGGATACAGCCCGCATGTGGGCACTTTACTTTCCATGATGACTTGGATGCGGGAGGTCATCCTGATGCCCGTACAAGGAATGAGCGTGGAGCAGCTCGATTATCTGCTCGATGATAACGCTAACTCCATAGGCGCCATGCTGCTGCACCTTGCGGCCACGGAGCGATATTACCAGATACACACTTTTGAGGGAAGGCCATGGGGCGATTTTAGCAAGCAGGACATAGACCGCTTTGAAGTGGCCATGAACCTCGGTGACGAAGCCCGGAAAAGCATCAAAGGCCATGACCTCGATTATTACCTTAACACATTGTCGGAAGTGAGAGAGCACACCATCCAGGAATTTAAAAAGAGGGATGACGATTGGTTGCTGGCAGTCGACGAAGACTGGTTTTGGGGCCCCACCAACAATTACTGCAAATGGTTTCACGTATGTGAACACGAATCCAACCACAACGGACAATTCAAATTTATCAAGGGAAGGCTTCCCGAAGCAAAATAAGCGGCAACAGTGTGACTCAAACTTTGTAGCCTGCCTATTTGAGCGGCGGTGACAGTACATACACAAGGCGCAGTGCGTCTTTCAAAAGGGCCCGGGCTCTGATTCAAAGAACTTGGGAGAATCGGTGTGGGTGGAAGTAGGGTTAAACCAAAAAGGCAAGCCAAGTCCTCTGGCGTTGCCATTTTTTCCTGTTTGGCCCTTGTGGATCCGGTAAAGCCATATAGCCTTTGGGAAAGGGGTACAGCCTTTTCGGAAAAGGAATTTCTGCTGTGGGCGATGATTGGGGTATATTTCGTTGAATAATTCCGTGTGCTTTATGTGCGTCACCTGTTTATCAG
>DAIOTP010000224.1:0-3464 GCA_036751905.1 Cryomorphaceae bacterium | reverse complement strand
CGATTTCCCGAAAGTGGATCCGCATGGTGATCCCATCCCGAGCAAGGACGGCGAGGTGCGCAGCCGCCCCACCACCCCCCTCTCTGACCTCAAAGCAGGTGAGAGGGGCCACATCGCGGCTGTGAAGCACGATGGCAAAGACCTCCTCGACTACTTGGAAAGGCATAACCTCGTACTCGACAATGCCGTGGAAGTACTGGAAATCCTGCCTTTTGACGGCTCGATGCAGCTCAAAGTGGGTGGTAAAGAGCAGTACGTTTCTGAAAAGATTGCGGAGAATATTTTGGTGGTGAGGGAATGAAAAGGCTTGGGTTTCTGAAGGGTGTTCAATTACCGAAGTTGGTTTTGTCACCATTTTTGCGAAGAGCCAAAAATGTCGCCAAAACCTTCACGCTTCGGGCTAATTACGGCTAATATCATGTCACCCCGCTGGGGTTCTAATTTGAAAATTATGGCTTGGTTAGAGGAGGCATTGGCGGATTCTTGCGTGATTAACAAATCCATTTGTCATTAGCTGGCGAATGGAGCAGACAATGTGTATATTGACGATAAAATCACACATGAAACCCACGTAGCCATTGACGTCGCAATGCCGCAGGAGACCTTGCAGCGCTCCGGGCTCTCAAGCAAGAAGGCCACGGTGGAGTATGCCTTGGAGCTGCTTATTAAGCTGAAGCGACAGAGTGAATTCAAAGATTTTCGCGGAAAGCTGAAATGGGAGGGTGACCTTGATGAAATGCGTCGAGACCAATCACGGTAGTGGATTCATCGGTATGGACCGCTTATTTCAACGGCATCGAAATTGAGCAAACGAATTATCTATACGCAAATCTCAGTGCGCAACCTTTCGCGACGGGCGATTTGGATATTGGGGAAGTCTTGTAAGGCTTCAAAAACGAAAAGGCATTCAAGCAGGCCAATGAATTGCTATCCAACCTTTTTTACTTTGACATGCTCGGAAAGGAAGTGGCACTCCGCCCTCCCAGCAGGCACCCCCTACCCCCGCTTAATCTTCTCCATCTTTCGGCCCTTCGCCAGTTCGTCCACCAGCTTGTCGAGGTAGCGCACCTTTTGCGTAAGCGGCGTGGAGATGTCCTCGATGCGGTAGCCGCATATCGTCCCGGTGATGAGGTGTGTGTTGGGATTTAATGTAGCCTTCCGGAAAAATTGCTCGAAGCTCGCCTGTTCCTCGATCAAAGTGTGCTGCGCGGCCTCATCAAATCCTGTGAGCCAGGTGATCACTTCATGGAGTTCTTCCTTGCTGCGGCCTTTTTTCTCCACTTTGGCGAGGTAGTGCGGGTATACTTCGGCGAAGGCCATGGACGCCATGCGGGCGTCGTGTTCGGGGGTGGTGGTCATGCAGGTAAGTTTTTTGGTAGACATCAAGAGTAATAAATTTTTGGATGAGTCGGCTTTCCGCAATTGGTTTTTTCGCTGATTCGGGAGGTGTTGCGGAACCGGTTCCTTCAGATTGGTTGTGCATAAACTCATGGCAAGATGAATTGACAACAAAACTGCTGCGCATCATATCCTATGGGCGGATGGTCACTGCCATTTCATTAAAGTCAGATATTTTTCTACCAAAGCGCAAAAAAAGAAGATTACACTTTATGTTTTGTAGATGAATTTTTTTATTGATTAAATGCACAGCAAGACTGGTCGATGAAAAAGGGGATTTTGTCTTATAAATATCATAGACTTGGCTAGAATCAAGGACATTGCAACAGAGCTAACCAAGAAAAAAAAGATCAAGTTTTCAAACCATTACCGCACATCTTCGTATCGCCCATATGTCAATTTTTTTAGCCTTAATCATTGAAACCATTTAAATCTTTGTAAAGCGGTTCGGACAATCGGCGAGAAAATTTTTGACAAGAGCGCATGCTCGATTTATCTCACTACTCAATTCACTTTATGAAAAAATTCTTACTAATTATCCTGTCGTTCTTTTGCTCTTGGCAAATCTCTTTCGCACAAACAGGTCAAACCCTGCATTTCGATGGATCGAATGACTACATTAACATCGGGACCCTTCTCACAGCCAATTCATCCTACACGAAAGAGGCCTGGATCAATCCGTCAGCGTCCAATGGGCACCGCAACATCATATCGTCAGTAAACAATCCGTTTTGGATAAGCGGTAACCGCCTACAGGCTGGAAACGGGGGCAGTTATTCCCTGGTTGTTGACCCGACCAATATTACATTGAATGTGTGGACCCACGTAGCGGTTACATACCATGCGCCCACAGCTACTATGAGATTGTACCGAAATGGTGCCTTGATTGCTACGAGAACTGGAGCCAATGCATACACTTCCCAACCGGAAGTAATTGGGGCACATGGCACAGGCTCACTTTACGTTGGAAGTATTGATGAGGTCCGAATTTGGAATCGGGCATTAAGTGCAGCTGAAATCCTAGAATCAGCAACTGGATGCGGTATTCCAGCGAGTACCACCGGTCTGCGCGCACATTATCCCTTCAACCAAGGAACAGCAGGAGGCACCAATACAGGGCTTACGACATTAACCGATGTCTCAGGCAACAACAACCATGGAACCTTGTTCGGATTTGCTCTATCTGGTACAACAGGCAATTGGGTTGAACCAGGTACGACAGGCACATCACCAATCTCAACTTCAGGTGCGCAAACGAACCTTAGCTGTAATGGGGGATCCAATGGATCAGCAACGGTAAGTGCTTCAGGCGGCACAGCCCCTTACACCTATTCATGGTCACCTTCCGGTGGAACGGGCGCTACTGCATCAGGACTATCCTCTGGCATATACACGGTAACTGTTAGCGATGCCAGTTCATGCACAGCCACCAGAAGCTTTACAATCACGCAACCGGCTGGCACGACAACAACACCATCGCAAACCAACGTTTCATGCAATGGTGGTTCTAACGGCACGGCCACGGTCACCGCTTCGGGCGGTACAGCTCCTTACACCTACTCATGGTCGCCTTCCGGAGGAACGGCAGCCACAGCATCCGGCCTATCGGCTGGCGCTTATACTGTTACTGTGACGGATGCAAATTTGTGCACCGCCACTCAAAACTTTACCATTACCCAACCGGCAGCGCTAGCCTTAACCGCAGCTTCGCAAACCAATGTTGCCTGTTTTGGCGGCGCCACCGGAGCTGCGTCAGTAAATGCTCCCACCGGCGGAACCGGGCCTTACACCTACAATTGGACCCCAGGCAATCCAACAGGTGACGGAACAGCATCCGTGTCAGGGCTAACACCAGGAGTAAAGACATGCACCGTTACAGATGCGAACGGGTGCACAGCTTCAGTAAACTTTACAATCACCCAACCTACAGCGATTGCATTAACCGCAGCTTCGCAAACCAATGTTGCCTGTTTTGGCGGCGCCACCGGAGCGGCATCAGTAAATGCTCCCACCGGCGGAACCGGGCCTTACACCTACAATTGGACCCCAGGCAATCCAACAGGTGA
>DAIOTP010000223.1:0-3475 GCA_036751905.1 Cryomorphaceae bacterium | reverse complement strand
ACCAAAATTTTCGGTTAATTTTGGAGAAATGAGCAGGGGTTTTAGGACGGACTGTCGTTCTCGCTGCATTACCAGCGCTCGCTGTTCTCCTCCCAGCAGTCCTTGGTGCGCAGCACGTATCAACAGCTCAACAAAAGCATGAAATCCCTCCCGGCCGAAGTTAGAAAACAGGCCGAAGATGTTTTTGGCCGCAAAAGCGAAGTGCTGCAGGTACTCAAACGCATTTACCGCGCAAAGCTGGATGTGGTGAAGATCAGAAACCACGGCGATTTTCATCTCGGACAAGTACTCTTTACGGGCAAAGACTTCGTTATCCTCGACTTTGAAGGCGAGCCCGGACGCAGTTTTAGTGAAAGGCGCTTGAAGCGATCGCCTCTGCGCGATGTGGCCGGTATGATCAGGTCATTCCATTATGTGGCTTACAATGGACTCATCATGCACAATCAGTTCAGCAAGGAGGACACTGAAAAGCTAGTGCCATGGGCGGAACATTGGTACCACTACATGAGTGGTATATTTATGAAAGCCTACATGGATACAGTGAAAGACCGAAATTTTATCCCCGATACGGATGATGACCTATTGATGATGATGGAGACTTTTCTGCTTGAAAAAGCCGTTTTCGAACTGAACTTCGAGCTCAGCAACCGACCGGAGTATGTGATGGTTCCTTTGCTGGGAATTAAAGGGATTCTTGAAAAGATTGATACTGGACGTTGAATTGCTTAAAAGATTGAGAAGTGTAAAAAAAGCAGCATTGAAACTTCTTGAATGCATATCATTGTTACTTCTAAAAGGGAAAATCTCCCAAACCACCAAGCAGCAATGATACAATCCGCTCAGCAATTTTGCCGAAAGGCCGCCGCCACACCCTTCACTCCGCCACTCCATTTCCCGTAAAGGACCCACAATCCAAAAATACCACCGAAGATCGCTTCAGCGGATTCCTTTTAAATCCAATCCTTTCCAACTTCACGCAGTAGAAAATCATCACCGTGACGGCGAGGCCGAGCACCAACAAAGGGATCTCCATTTAGATCCCAATTGATTCTTTTCCTAAGTCAAGGTTTAGCTTGAATTGGATGGAAGGGTTATTGGGTTATGCACAAAGCACCACTGCCTTGTCAGGTAGTGGTGCTTCGCTCTAATTTTATAGAAGGAATAGGTGTGTCAGTTGAGTAGCAAGAAGCTCCTCTCCACCTTCACACGCAATCAACATCTATGTTTCGATGTACTTTTTGTAAGCAACCGCATGGGCGATTTACGCATCAACCAATGCATCACGCAATGCTTTCACGTGGTTATGGTCTTCCATAAGCGCCTGCTTTTGTGCTTGTATCATGGTGCGGTGCTCTTGGCTTAGATGTTCCATATTGTCTTTCATGGCATCTTGATAGGTTTCTTGTGCCTGGTCTTCGCCGTACTCGCAAGAGTTGAGGATGGCTTTGCGGTCTTTTCCCGTCAGGGCAGCCTTTACATCCATCCATGCTCTGAAGAATTTGCCGGAAGCCTTGGTGCCTTCGGCCTTCTCGCCGCCCAGCTTGTGGACTTCGCTGATCAATTCTTGTTTGCACTTTTCGCTGGTCGCGATGAATCGTGCGAATAATGCATTGAGCTCGTTTTCTTCAGTTTCTTTTGAGGCCGTCTTGTAGCCTTCGATTCTGTCGTTGTTGATCACGATGAGTGAATTCAACACATCGACTGTTCTTTCCTTGTTCATTTTGCTTTGTTTATGGGGATTTATAAATTCGTTGTCTATTGATCTTGGCCGGTTCATCACTGATTGCATAATTCTGTGGGGCATGCTTTCGCAAAAATGCAGTTGCGGTCAGTTCCGTTCAGCCATCAAGCCGTGAATAAATTTCACGGTTTACTTTCGGGTCACATCGGACGCATTGCCTGTGGTGCTGGCATTGCGGTTGGTATTGGTTTTGTTGTTGGTGTTGCGGTTGGAGTTCAGATTATCAATGTTTTGCTGAGACTCTTTTGCATGTCTGAGGTGTGTGCGCAATTCGGAAAGTGAACTGGACGCCCATCTTTTGATTTCAGGGTCATGGCTGTCTTCAGCGGCATTTTCAAATTTGTCGATGGCATCCTCGTGCTTGTTTACCACCCTGTCAGCATAGTCTTTGTCAAAATCTTCTGCCGATTTATCATTGAAGTCATTGTAATCATCCCGTGTATCGTTGGTAATTGTGTTTGGAATGGTTACGTTTTTGCTCATTGCCAGGGCCTTCAATTCGTTGAGTGATTTGGTATGGGCGTCTTCCATCATTTTTCCCAATTCTCTTACTTCCGGGGAGCTGCCTTTTTGTTGCGCCAATTGGCCCATATGGATTTCTTCATGGTTCATTTCAGCAGCGTCAACAAGAAATTGGGCGTCGTCCTGCTTGTTGTCGTTGTTGTCAAATCTTTCTTCGTTGCGGTCTTCTGCCGCCTCTTTGGCGTCAGTCGGTTGATTGTTGTCACATGAAGTAAAAATTGCCAGGCTGGCAACCAAAGTTGCGTGGAGCAATGCTCCTTTCATTAAGTTAGTCATGGTGATTTAAGTGTTTGTTGAATGAATTGTGTTGTTGATTTTCAAACATTTTGTTTTGATACAAGGTGTATCAAATCGAAGTGTGAAGCTGGCTCGTAACAACCTGACAACCTGAAATAAATCGGATACTTTCGGAAGCACTTTTTTTCGTGTTCGGAGCCGTCATTATTTGGTCCAGTTTGTTTTACCTGTCTCAATACTTCTTTAATACGGAAGGAAGAAGTGTGCCACGAATACATCAGACAAATCATAGTTTTTTATGTGGCAGATAGACAAGTTATTAGCGCGGATTTGTTGTACAATCACTCGTGCTTTATTTCAGAGGATTGCCAATTCTGGGTATAAAACTGGGGCGATAATGGTACAGGACGGGGCAGTTGTACCGCGTAATTTTTGTGAAAAAGGATATTTGTAACTGAGAAACGGCGTCTGCGACACTGGCGTTCACTGAGTAGAATTACAATGTATTGGCGTCTTTTATCTATTGTCCTGGTGCCGCCTCCTTGGCCCTGAGCAGCACCAAATAATGAAAGAGCAGGTCGGCGGCTTCCCCGAGAAACAATTCCCGGTTGTCGTTCTTCGCTTCGATTACAAGCTCCACGACTTCTTCGCCCCCTTTTTGAATTCCTATGCCCGCTTCCTTACTCCTTCACTATGTGCACACCTGCACGTAGTTCTTCGTTCAGTACATTTTTTAATGCAGGGACGAGTTTTTTCAATGTAGTATAGGTGTTGTCACGGGCATGAAGTGCCAATACAGCAATGGGATACTTTTCGAAATTTTTATTGGTATTGGAGGTTTCGGTCGAATGTGAAATTGCATCAAAATTTGCATCGCGTAAAAGTTAGAGCAATTCACCGTTCTTCTTGCCGTTCCATCCTTTGTCGCTTACAGTGAAAATGGCATGTTCATAAAAATCAAGCTTCAAGCGCTTA
>DAIOTP010000222.1:0-3554 GCA_036751905.1 Cryomorphaceae bacterium | reverse complement strand
GCCCTTTTGTAAGCGGATATGGATGGAAAAACCAGCGGCTGAATAGCCGCGGAGGTTTTTGATTCCCTTCACGGGTCAGGAGGCGATCACCGAAGGTAATCCCCTTTCTTGCGGCGCAGCCCTTTTGTAAGCGGATATGGATGGAAAAACCAGCGGCTGAATAGCCGCGGAGGGAGTTGCGCCCTCCTCCCTCAGCTGAAAAGCCTACTTTCGTAGCACCAAAAAACCTTACCATGCCCAAGATTGGAATAATCCGTGAAGGAAAAATGCCACCTGACAAACGCGTACCCATGACACCCGAGCAGTGCGCACGCATTTTGAAAAAGTTTCCCGGTGTCGAGCTTTTTGTGCAGCCCAGTGAAATAAGGGCTTTTGAGGATGCGGCATATGCGGAGGCGGGAATTGAACTGCGCGAAGACTTGTCAAATTGTGACTATCTTTTTGGAGTTAAGGAAGTGCCTGCTTCCATGCTTATTCCAGGCAAAACCTACTTTTTTTTCTCACATACCTACAAAAAACAACCCTATAACCGCCACCTTCTGGCTGCCATAGTTGAAAAGCGGATAAGCTTGATTGACTACGAGTTGCTTACTGACGATGCGGGCCGTCGGCTCATTGGCTTCGGCCGTTATGCAGGCATTGTGGGCTGTTACAACGGCTTGTTGGCCATGGGCCGCAAGTGGGGAATTTTTGAGCTAAAGCCAGCCCATCTCTGTGAAAATCGTGCGGAAGTGGAGCAAGAGCTCAAAAAGGTGCGATTTCCCAAAGGATTCAAGCTTGTGCTCACAGGGGGAGGCAGGGTTGCAGGAGGTGCTTTGGAAATGTTGGCGCTGCTGCCCATCAGCCGGGTAGCGCCGGAGGTATTCCTTTCGGAAAAATCGGATGATGCGGTCTACACGCAGCTCAATGTTCAGGATTACAACCGCAAACCTGATGGGGCAGCATTTGCCACCAAGGAATTTTACGCGCATCCTGAAAGGTTTGAAAGCAATTTCTTCCGTTTTGCACGGGTAGCACACATGTACATCCCTTGCCATTACTGGGATGATAAGGCACCCTACTTATTTACCCGCGAGGAGGCGCGGCATCCCGACTTTAAGATCGAACTTGTGGCCGACATAAGCTGCGACATCAATGGGCCTGTAGCCAGTACGCTGCGGCCTTCGACCATTGCGGAGCCGCTTTATGGATACAATCCTATAAGCGAATCGGAAACAGATTTTAATGCGCCGGGTTCTATTGGGGTGATGGCCGTTGATAACCTGCCCTGCGAACTGCCCAAGGACGCATCAGAAGATTTCGGAAATGAGCTCATCAATAATGTATTGACTGAATTGTTGAGTGCCGGTACTTCAGCGGTCATTGAAAGGGGCAGGCAAACCGACCTCCAGGGAAAACTCACCGCAAAATATGCCTATTTGCAAGGCTACCTGGAGGGCCATTAAGCACTCCGAATCACGTCGATTTCCGCTGCGGGATTGTTTGCGCTAAATACGGCATTTCCAGCCACGAGCACATCAGCACCCGTGCTATACAGTTTATTTGCATTGTGGCGGTTTACGCCTCCATCCACCTCAACCAGTGCATGGCTTCCTCGCCGGGCCATAAGTGCACGCAGTTCGCGCAGCTTCTCGTAGGTGTGCTCTATAAATTTCTGTCCACCATAGCCCGGATTTACCGACATAATGAGCACAAGGTCGAGGTCAGCAATGATGTCGCTCAATACATGTACAGGGGTATGCGGGTTGAGTGACACACCCGCTTTGACACCCTCGGCCTTGATGGCCTGTATGGTGCGGTGCAAATGGGTACAAGCCTCGTAGTGCACCGTGATTGTTGCTGAGCCCGCTTTTGCGAATTGGGTGATGTATCGGTCCGGCTCCACGATCATGAGGTGGGTATCGAGCGGCTTGGTACAGCTTGCGGCAACAGCCTTAAGTATCGGAAAACCAAAAGATATATTGGGAACGAATACCCCATCCATGACGTCAATGTGCAGCCAATCGGCATTGCTCCGGTTTATCATGTCAATGTCTTTGTCGAGAGCAGCAAAATTTGCAGCAAGCAGCGAAGGCGCAATCATTTTGGGCATAGAAGGTGCATTTGCTGCAAAGAAACAAAAAAGGGAGGCCATTGCGGACTCCCTTTGCAAGGTGTTTCGTTGAAGGCGGCCTTACCCGAGGTAAGACTTCAACTGTTTGCTGCGCGAATTGTGCTTCAGGCGTCTCAAAGCTTTCTCCTTGATTTGTCGCACACGCTCGCGCGTCAGGTCAAAGCGTTCACCAATTTCTTCAAGTGTGAGCGGATGCTCACCATTGAGGCCGAAGTAAAGTTTAATTACATCTGCTTCGCGCATGGTCAGAGCATTCAATGAACGTTCAATTTCTTGATGCAATGAAAGGGCAAGCAGCTCATCCTCAGGGCTCGGTCCATCTTCGTTGCTCATCAGCTCATAAAGGCTGCCACTGGAGCTGTCATCCTCATTGAGTGGGGCATCCATGGATACATGCCTGCCTGAGTTCGCGATGGATTGCTTCACTTCGTCTATGGTCATTTCGAGGACTTCTGCCAGTTCCGAAGGAGTAGGCGGTCGTTCATACTCTTGTTCCAACCGCGCAAAAGCTTTGTTGATTTTGTTGATAGAACCAATTTTGTTCAAAGGCAAGCGCACAATGCGCGCCTGTTCGGCCAATGCCTGAAGGATGGATTGACGAATCCACCACACGGCGTAGGAAATGAATTTAAACCCGCGTGTTTCGTCGAAGCGCTGTGCCGCTTTGATCAGACCCACATTGCCTTCATTGATCAAATCGCTCAGCGTTAGGCCTTGATTTTGGTACTGTTTCGATACGGAAACCACAAACCTCAAGTTGGCTTTTGTCAGCTTTTCAAGTGCTTTTTGGTCCCCTTGACGTATGCGCACGGCCAGGTCTACTTCTTCTTCGGCCGAAAGGAGTTCTACCCTACCAATTTCTTGGAGGTATTTGTCCAGGGATGCCGTTTCCCGGTTGGTGACTTGTTTCGTTATTTTTAACTGTCTCATAGAAAAGTTTGCTGCTTTAGGCACCGAAAAGTACCGCTGGATATAACGACACCCGCCTGCTTTTGGTTACAAAAGCGAAGCGGGTGTTGACGTTATGCGCGCAGCATTACTCTACCCAAGCAGGGCAGAGGAACTGGGGCAGCTTATTGCTCATCGAATCGTGGGCGTTCGCGGCGTTCGCCACGTCCTCCACGGTCATTGCGGTCATTGCGGTCATTGCGGTCGCCGCGCGGTTGGCGATCTCCGCGGTCACGTCGCTCGCCATTGTTGCTGCGCTCTTCGTGCTCCATGCCGGCAGGGCGCTCTAGAAGCACTTTGCGTGAAAGTTTGAGTTTGCCTGTCTTTGGGTCTTTGCCGGTAACTTTGAACTTTACCATTTCCCCTTCTTTCAGTACATCCTCAACCCTTTCCACTTTTCTCCATTCCAGCTCTGATACGTGCAGCAAGCCGTCCACACCGGGTACTACTTCTACAAACGCACCATAAGGCATAATGGATTTTACAACGCCCT
>DAIOTP010000221.1:0-3608 GCA_036751905.1 Cryomorphaceae bacterium | reverse complement strand
GAAAGCGAGAACCTCGAAAAACTCGAAGGGGTGTTCCGCAACATCAGCTTCAACTCCGACAAGCTCGGCCAAACCAAAGACCGCAACCGCCGCCTAAAGAGCCTTTTCGACGACTTCGCAAAGCCCGAACTCGACTTCAGGCCCAGCCTCTATGAAGACGTGACCGACGTACTCGGCGATGCCTACATGTACCTGCTCGAACGTTTTGCCTCAGGCGCAGGCAAGAAAGGCGGTGAATTTTTTTCCCCAAAAGAAGTATCGGCCTTGCTGGCAAAATTGGTGAAAGCCAAGCCAGGCGACCGTATATGTGACCCCACTTGCGGCTCGGCTTCTTTGCTCATCAAAGTTGCCGAAGAGGTCAAAGATGCCTCCGGCGAGCGCAGCCGCGACTTTGCCCTTTACGGGCAGGAAAGCAACGGCGATACCTGGGCGCTTGGCAAGATGAACTGCTTCCTGCACAACATGGACTCGGCCCGCATTGAGTGGGGCGATACCATCAACAATCCCAAGCTCACCGAAGGTGAAGGACTGCTGCGCTTCAACGTGGTGGTGGCCAATCCCCCTTTCAGCCTCGACAAGTGGGGGCATGAAACCGCCGAGGCCGATCCCTACCGCAGGTTTTTGCGCGGTGTGCCGCCCAAATCCAAAGGCGACTTTGCCTTTATCCTCCACATGATCGAAACCACCCTGCCCGATGGCCGGGTGGGCGTGATCGTGCCGCACGGCGTGCTATTTCGCGGAAGCGCTGAAGGCAAAATACGCCAGCAGCTCATTGAAGAAAACCTGCTCGAAGCTGTGATTGGCCTGCCCTCCAACCTCTTTTATGGTACGGGCATCCCGGCCGCCATGCTGATCTTCAACAAGGCCAAAAGCAGCAAAGAAGTGCTCTTTATCGACGCCAGCCGCGAATACCAGGAAGGCAAAAAGCAAAACAAGCTGCGCATGGCTGACATTGACAAAATTGTGGATGCCTACCGCAACTGGAAGGTGATCGAAAAGTACAGCCACAGCGCCAGCCTGGCCGAAATTGCCGAAAACGACTACAACCTCAACATACCCCGCTATGTGGACACCTTTGAAGAAGAAGAGCCCGTGGACATCAAAGCCGTTCAGCAGGAAATCGACGACCTGGAAGACAAGCTCAGCAAGGTAAGGAAGGAGATGGATGGGTATTTGAAGGAATTGGGGATGGTGTGAAAAAAGAAATACTGAATGTTAAAACGACCTATCCAATTATGACCGAAATGAACCATTCCCTCAGTGCTATTCCATCAGAAGTATGCACCGGTTTACGCAGTTCTGTAATACAACTGGATCATTTGGTTGAAGTCACCGGTATGATACCCTGAAACCTCCACAGCGAACATGACCATCCAATACGCCTCCGATCTCCACCTTGAGTTCCCTGCCAACAGGGAGTATGTCATGGACAAGCCTTTGGTGCCCGCGGCAGATGTGCTCATCTTAGCTGGCGACATCATGCCCATTGGCTCAGAAAATGAGCATGTCGAGTTTCTGGATTACCTCAGCAATCATTGGGAACAAGTCTATTGGTTGCCCGGCAACCATGAATACTTCGGTGTAGACATTAAGCCTTATACAAGATTTTTGGATCATCCTGTTCGTCACAACATAACGATGGTCAACAATATGGTGCTGACTTTTGATAAGGTGCGAATCATCCTAACGACACTATGGTCAAAGATTAGCCCGATGAACACGTGGGCGGTTGAGCAAGGTGTGAATGACTTTCACAAAATAAAATATGACGGCGCTCCACTGAGGGCAGCAACCTTCAATGCGCTCCATGCCGAAAGCCGTCGGCTTTTGGAAATTTTCTACAAGGTAGATTTTGATGGCAAAACCGTGGTGGTGACCCACCATGTGCCCACGCTCATGCATTATCCCAAGCAGTATGTGGGCAGCGCCATCAATGAAGCCTTTGCAGTAGAAATGCAAGATGACATCCTCGAAAAATCCCCCGCGGCCTGGATTTACGGCCACCACCATCAAAACGTACCCGAATTCAAGATAGGCAACACCCGCATGCTGAGCAATCAGTTGGGATACGCGCACTTGGGTGAACATCGATATTTTGACCATAGCCGCACCCTTACGGTAAAATCAGCAGAAACAAACTCATCCTCTAAACCTTCAAAAACATGGGCATCCTGCCCCGCAAGCCTTACTGGGATTGGGCCAATGCCATAGAACCCGAAGGCCTGCGGGTAGACCCCGACCAGCCTAGAGAAGCCACCTTTTACCTGGTGAGCGATGAATGGGTCAAGGTGGACGGCATCATACGCAAGCACTGGCGCGACATTTTCGAGCAGGAACTCTTCAACTGGTGCACCGATGAACACCAATGGCCCGAAAAGCTCAGCCTCAAAATGTTCAAAGAATGGTTCCACATCATGGCCGGCACCATGCTCATCGATCTGCTCGACGGGCCTATTGAGGTGGTGGAGGGGTGATTGCATAGAAAAAATGAAGAAACCATGACCAAAACCAAACACAAAGCCTTGCTCACCAAAGAAAGCCTGCTCTCCAAGCGGAAGGAGGCCACCATAGCGCTGATAGCCCTTCTGCTTATCATGCTTTTTGCCCAGCCACTCCTGCAAGTGTTGGAAGCGCTGAAGGTCATTTCATTTTTCAGCAGCATTCATACCGGAGCGGCAGTGATCACGGCCTTTTCATTGCTGTTGATGGTACTGTTTGGGTATTGGCTGGACAGGATGTTAAAGGGCTATGTCCCCTCTTTTCGGATCACCCTGCTGTTGCTGGGCGCTTCGCTCTTGTTTCTGTTTCGCGATGTACTTTTTGTCGGCTACCCCGAGCCTTTGCGTTTTTCTGATGGCCCAGCACTGTCCTTTCTGCATGCCATTTACCTGCTGCTCGCCGGCCAAGCCTTGCTTTATGTAAACCATTGGACAGGGCTGCACAAAGTATGGAAGCGAAAGCCACAAGCGGCTGATACCGAAACCAAGCCCAAAGAAGAGCCGACTGAGCCCCACGAAGGCTTCTACTGTGATGAACCCCTGTCCCCAAACGGTAAAGATGAGTTTGGCTACCGCAGCTATGCCAACCGCATCGCAAATGAACTGCTCAAAACCCGCTCCGAGCAAGCCTTTGCAGTGGGTATCAACGGCAAGTGGGGCAGCGGCAAAACTTCCTTTATGAACCTGATGAAGGAAAAGCTGGAAGAGGAAGACATAATCAAATTGGACTTTGATCCATGGAACAGTCAAAGCCCGGCGGCCATCGTGCAGGATTACTTCGCGGCGCTGCGCAAGGCCCTTGCGCCGTATCACGGCGAGGTAGGTGATGTACTGACCGGCTATGCCAATACCCTGACCCGGGTGCATGCCAATAGCTGGACGCAAGGCCTGCAAGCCTTTGTAAGCACCGGCAGGGAGGATACGCGAACCCAAATGGAGCAAATCAAGACCTGCATTAAGGAGATTGGCAAATGGATTTTTGTCTTCATTGACGATACCGACAGGCTGGACAAAAAGGAGGTTTTTGAAGTGTTGAGGTTGATCAGGAATACGGGGAATTTTCCGGGCTTGTTTTATGTGGTGGCTTATGATCGTGGATATCTATCAAAT
>DAIOTP010000220.1:0-3626 GCA_036751905.1 Cryomorphaceae bacterium | reverse complement strand
CGGTAGCCAGCTCTGCACCCTATGGTTATTGAATGGGTCGTATTCATTGGGCAAGGGGTCTATGAATACGTGCAGCTCTTTGCTGCCGGGCTCATTTTCCAGCTGAACGGGCGAGAGTGCCACGGTGGTTTCTTCACCCGGGTTGAGCCATACTTCCGTAAAATGGGAGGTAGTCACGGCGCCTGCGTTGATTCGGTAGCTTATGCTAAAATTACCCACCGCTACTTGACCTGTATTTTCCACATTGGCTGATATCGGCACAGGCGTTATTTGGGATGGAGTACATACAAAACCCGTATTTGGAAAGTCGATCGATACAAGCCTCAAATCAATATCCTTGCTGGCCGGCGGTTCCGGTGTGTGCAGTGATGATAGGTAGTCGAAGGCGGCCTTCACATTGATGATGCCCATGCCATAGGTATTGTCTTCGCCAGGGTCTCCCAGGTCGATGGCCGTATTGTAAAGCGCCAGCAGGAGTTCCTCCCCGCTCAGGAAGGGGAAAGCCTCCTTGAGCAACAGCACCGCGCCGCTTACGTGGGGAGCTGCCATAGAGGTGCCACCGAAGTATTCATAACTGTTGTTGTGCACTGAGGAGCGTACATTCACACCAGGAGCGCTCACCTCTGGTTTGATTTTTAGGCTGCCTTCGCCTTCACAGAGGCTGGGCCCCCTGCTCGAGAAATCAGCTATGGGCAAGGACATGTCGTTACCATCGACGGCCCCAACGCTGAATGCATTGACCAGGCCTGTATTGGTATTGCCCGGGCTAGGAATGGTTTCTGGAAAGGGCCCATTATTGCCTGCTGCAAAAACGTTGGCAATGCCGGCGGCCTCTATTGCATCGAAATAAGCGGACACGATGGGCGAGCAATCAAGAAATACTTCATTGGGTACACCTCCTGACCATGAATTGTTGATCACATCGGGCACATCGTGGCTTGTAGATTCATCCCCATCAGGGTTGAGCGCCCATTGAAAGGCTTCAAAAAAGTCAATATACGTCCAGGGGTATGGATCGATGCCTATATCCAATACGAGGTCGGAAGCGATAAAAGAAGCTCCAAAAGCCACGCCGATGGTATCGGCCTGCGCGGCATCGAGCCCCAAAATGATGCCACTCACATGGGTGCCATGCTGGCTCACCTTGTCGACAGGCTCATCGCTGAACCAGGCCAGCCATGTGCTTCCTAAGGGCATGAAATTGGGCAAAAAACGATCTTTGAAACTTGGGTGATGTGGGCTCACCCCAGTGTCGAAAACAAGGGCCATCCTGCCATGCCCCGTATAGCCCAATTGCCAGAGTTCATGCGCGGCAATGACCTTGAGACC
Source organism: Cryomorphaceae bacterium (assembly GCA_036751905.1). Taxonomy (GTDB): domain Bacteria; phylum Bacteroidota; class Bacteroidia; order Flavobacteriales_D; family Cryomorphaceae; genus T3Sed10-241. Next base: position 2,297 of record DAIOTP010000220.1, on the reverse strand, counting down.
AGGCTCAGCGCCCCCCGAACTTTTCGATTGACTCAGAGCACCTTTCAGGGGTTTGACCTCGGCCTGCAATGGCCTGTCCAGACCTATGTAGTCCACTTCGGGCATGGAGGCAAGCAGCTGCACCAGTTCAGGAACTGCCTTGAGCGATATGGCATTTACAATCCACAGCGTGCGCACATCTGTGTATGGCAGCCCGCTGTTTGTTGCCGCATTCAAAACGGCAGGTTGGGTGGCCAATGCTTTTGACTTCAGTGCCTGCATCACCATGCGGGGCCGCTCTGATACAGGCACCCCCTCGGCTACCATGCGTGATTTGAGCGCCTGAACATCTACCACGTCGCTCAGCTGCACAACTATGGGCAGCAAATCATGTGAAGTGCTCGTGTGTAAGCGATCTAGTACTGCTTGTTCCACATACGCATGCTGTCCTTGTGCCATTGTTGAAGCCATGTTCAGCAGCACGCCCAAAACAAAAAATTTTGTAACCGTACTCATTGTTTTGGTTGTTGGATTGGTTATTTATGGGTTGTCGTAATTTCAGTAGCGGTTGTGCATTTTTCTGGTGTTACATCTCAGTGCACCACGAGTTTGGTCATTCCTGCTGATCCACTTTCCAAAGCCACCTTGACTATATAAAGTCCAGTAGGCAATTGGTTTGTTTCAAAAAATCCTTGATTGGCAAAAGCAGCATGTTGCTGCACCAGCCTTCCGCTCAGGTCATATACATCCACGGAGGCATGTGCATCAGCACCGGGCCATGACACCTGCACCCAGTAGGCAGCGGGATTGGGTACCAGGGAGGGACGCCAGGCCCTGTGCAACTGCGGTACAGCGAGGCCTTGCCCCAACTGTATGTTGTCGATCAGCAGGTTGTTGGCTTTTCGGTTGGTGCCTTCGAAAGCTATGTGGATGCCATTTTCGAAGTCGGCGCCTTCCAAATCGGAAAGGCTGAAGGGGATGGTAATGGTCCGCCATTGCTCTGCATTTTGCGGAAAAGCATCAAAACCATTGACCGGAACAGTCCACAATTGTGCACCGCCTGCCTTCCATAGTTCGTGCACCATTTCACCACAGTTGGTAAGGAGCTGTACCGCGAGGGAATCCTGCCCGCTTGGGCTGCCGCTTTGCCTGCGGTAGAAGTAGTCAAATGCAAGTAGGAGTACATCGTGGGTAGGCAGCTCCAGTGCGGGCCCCAACAGCAGGTCTTTGCTGCTGTCGTTGTTGTCGTATTTCAGAAAAGGCAGCCATGCCGCGTAGCCCATGCTGCCATCCTTCTGCAGGGTGTAGAGTGTATCCCAATTTACCTGCGGATTGTTGGTGTAGGGTACCCATTTTTCGAAGCCATTGTCAAAGTTTTCTGCGAAATCACTTCCTGATTCGTCTGTGTGCAGCTGCTCCCAGCGTTTTACTGCATTGTTGTTCACCACATCGTATTCGCCTTCAAGGGGTGCTATGCGTACGTGCAATTCTTTGAAGCCAGGGGTGACGAGCTCTACTGCTGGCAAGGTTATGGTAGTTTCGGCGCCACTGAGCAGGTTCAGGTCGTTGAGGGCCAAGCCCATCCAGGGATCTTGGTTGATGCGGTACTCAATGAATAGCGTTTGCAATGGCTCAAGACCTTTGTTTTGTAGCCTTACGGCAAATTCCACTGAAGGATCGTCCTCCGGGGTGCAGCGAAAGCCCTCAAAAGGTGCTACAATTTCGGCAAGTACCACATCGATGCCTTCTTGCACAGGTGGACTTGGCTCGTGGCTGAGGGCCAGGTAGTCAAAGGCCGCTTTCGCATTGATGAGGCCCATGCCATAGGTGTTGTCCTCACCGGGTTCGCCCAGGTCGGTGGCTGAGTAGTAAATGGCCAGCAGGATTTCCTCACCGCTCAGCTCAGGGAAGGCTTCCTTGAGCAGGAGCACCACCCCGCTCACGTGTGGGGCTGCCATTGAGGTGCCACTGAATGAATCGTATCCTGAACTGCCCACCGCCGAGCGCACATTGACCCCCGGAGCGCTCACTTCCGGCTTTATCAGCAAGCTGCCTTCACCACCGCACACGCTCGGGCCACGGCTTGAAAATTCGGCGATGGGATAATCGTTCTGGGCCAAATTGCCATCGACGGCACCAACGGTGAAGGTATTCACGAGGCCGGTATTGATGTTGTGGGGCACGCCAATCGTGAAAGGCTCCGGGCCTTCATTGCCCGCCGAGGCCACATTGGCAATGCCAGCCGCTTCGAGGGCGTTCATTACCGGTACCACAAATTCGGGGCAGGGGGCCTCATCCAGATCAGGTCCAAAGCCCCA
>DAIOTP010000219.1:306-3643 GCA_036751905.1 Cryomorphaceae bacterium | reverse complement strand
GTCTTTTCGAATTGCAAACTCCCTGTTGGCCAAGGGTACTCGCGGCTCTTTAGGCACAAAAAGGTTGGTAACCAACGATTTATTCTTATCAATTCGGTTGTCGATGAGCTCATGCATGGCTACGGGGTAGGTTACCATGGTCAGTAAGTCTTGCGAAGTGCGCGTAACGCGGTTGTTGCCAAAATCATCAGTGAATTCGAAATCCCACGAGAGGAGCATTACACTGCTGCCCAAGGTATTCAGTTTGCGGCACAGCTGCACATAATCCCCATCGGAGGCTATAAGCACCAACACATCGAAGCGCTTGTAGAACGCTTGTTCAAAAGCTTCGAGCGCCAACCATACATCTATACCTTTTTCATAGCGCACTCCTTGGGCCGACGACCGAACAGGCAAATAATGGGTGGTAACACCCTCATGCATGAGGATATCGTCGAATACCCGGTCAAAATACAATTGGTTGCCGCGCTGACTCGCTTCAGATGCAGCCAACCGGCCCCTGAAGTAGTGCGCATCGACGATTTGACAATGCCGATAACTCGTACTATCACCCTCATATTCAGCTACCTTGTGCCTCACAAAGTCATGCAAGCCTGCAATGCTTATGCGCGATTTGCGCTCGTGTACGTAATTGTAATAATTGCTGACATGTAAAAAATAGTTTCCATCATAGAACACGCCTATTCGGCGCAACTTACCGTTGTTATTATTCATACTATTTAAAATGAAATGGATAAAAAAAGAACATTTCCTCAGATGCTCCTCGAAATAATGCAGCACACAGGGAAAGCAAAGTTAACTAAATGTTGATTTTTTAACATTTCTGAGAAAAATATTTCTGGATTCATGCGCCAAGTGCTTTTCTGCAACATACAAAAGCCGCTTTCCTCTAAAGAAAAGCGGCTTCGGATATGTCGGGGTGACAGGACTTGAACCTGCGACCTCACGCCCCCCAGACGTGCACTCTACCACCTGAGCTACACCCCGATCGTAAAAAAATGGTTGACCGCCAGCGGCTCCACTATTTTAAGGGCGACAAAAGTAATGTTCTTGGCCATTATTTGCAACCTTTAAAGAACTTTGTCGCCGTTAGCGGCAAACAAGCTTGTTGAGCCATTGTTAGCTAGGGGCTTTATGGGTATACGCACATTTATACTATGTTTCACTGCTTTTTGCATCACGCCATGGTATGGCTTTGGGCAGGCAAGCGTTGAGGGCGTGGTGACCGGAGCGGGTGAAGGTTTCGGCTTACCCGGTGCCACCGTGATACTCAATCCAGGTTTGTATGGAGTAGCTACCAATACCGACGGAGCATTCAAAATCGAGCTGCCACCAGGCAAGTATACATTTACCGTGAGCCACGTCGGTTATATCCCGCACGAACAACAAGTCAGGTTGAAATCCGGCGAACGCATGATATTGGCTATTGATCTGCAAGCAAAAACATTGCAAACCGTCGAGGTAGAGGCCGACCGAGAAGCTCACCTTGGAAGTACCCAAATGGGCACTACACGGCTCGATATGGCCACGGTGCAAACGCTTCCTGCATTTCTCGGCGAAGTGGACCTCTTGAAAACGCTGCAGCTGCTCCCTGGTGTGCAGGCCTCGGGCGAAGGCAATGCTGGTTTCTTCGTACGCGGGGGCGGTCCCGACCAAAACCTTATTCTTTTTGATGGGGCTCCGGTGTACAATGCCTCCCACCTGCTGGGCTTCTTTTCTGTTTTTAACAGTGATGCCATCGAAGATGTCACGCTTTATAAGGGCGGTATGCCAGCAATTTTTGGCGAAAGACTCGCTTCAGTCATTGAAGTGCAACAAAGACAGGGAAGTAAGAACACCTTTCGGGGACGTGGCGGAATTGGCCTCATTTCAAGCAGGGCAACCCTTGAAGGTCCTTTACAGAAAGGCAAAAGCTCCTTCATTATTTCCGGAAGGCGCACCTATGTTGATGCCTTGCTCAGGCCTTTTTTGGATGAGAACGGCACCTTTGGGGGAAGCAGATATTTCTTTTACGACATAAACGGAAGGCTTGATTTTGAGCTCAATGATGGCAGTGCACTTTCAGTAAGCAGCTACCTGGGCGATGATGCCTTCGGTTTTAACAGCCCAAGTACAGAGTTCAATACGGATGTGGAGTGGGGCAACCGCATCATCAGCGCCAACTGGAAAAAGCGATTTGGCCAAAGGGCCCTCTTGAGGCTCAATGGCAGCTATACCAATTATAAATTCGGTTTTCGGGGTGGACAAGATGAGTTTGAACTTCGTGTGCAAAGTGATATACGCGATTACCGACTCCAGCCCGACATCACCTTTTACATAGGTCAGCACCGCATCAATACCGGAATTCAATACACTTTTCACGACATCAGGCCCAACAACAGCAGCGCCAACCAGGGCGAAACCATATTTGACCTGGGCAAGCAGCAACAATTTTTCAGCCATGAAGGGGCAGTGTGGATTGCTGATGAATTTGATATAACGGAACGGCTGCGCATTGAAGCCGGCCTGCGGCTTTCAGGCTTCGAGCATACAGGGCCATTTACCCGATTTATACTCGATGGCCAAAACAACCCTGTCGATAGCATTTCTTACAAGCGGGCTGAGCGAATAAAACGTTACCATGGCTGGGAGCCCAGATTTCAGGCCCGATACAAACTTGGCAGCACCAGCTCCCTGAAGGCTTCATTCACACAGAATTATCAATATATGCACCTCGCCAACATATCACCTCTGGCACTGCCTACGGATGTGTGGCTCCCGAGCACGGATCTGGTGCAGCCCCAAATAGGTCGACAAGTAGCGGGCGGATACTTCAGGGAATTTTCTGATGGCGCCATTGAAGCCTCGGTCGAAATATTTCACAAAGACATGCGCAACTTGATTGAATACCGCGAAAACTACCAGCCCCAACAAGCCGTGGGCAACAATGAGGACAATTTCCTCACCTTCGGCAAGGGTTATGCTACTGGCCTTGAGCTCTTTTTGCGGAAAGCAAAAGGACGCAGCACCGGTTGGATAGCTTACACCCTGAGCCGCACCCGGCGCCAATTTGACGAAATAAATGGTGGCCGTTGGTACCTTGCCCCTTTCGACCGCACACACGACCTGGCTGTGGTGGGCGCCCACGAGTTGAATGAACGATGGACCTTTTCGGCAAATTTTGTTTACGGCACGGGGCGGCCCATCACCCTGCCCGAAAGTGCTTACTTTATTGAAAATCGCCTCATCCTCAATTACGGGGAGCGCAATGCCGTGCGTATGCTTGACTACCACCGGCTCGATGTAGCCGCAACACTCACGCCCCGCAGCAATACCGTACAGAGAACGGACCCCCTTA
>DAIOTP010000219.1:0-296 GCA_036751905.1 Cryomorphaceae bacterium | reverse complement strand
CTTACGGGAAATACAGTAACTGCGCAGCGGCGCATTCAATCCCAATGGATTTTTAGCATTTACAATGTGTACAGCAGGCTCAATCCTTATTTTTACTACATCGCAGACGAAGGTCGTGTTGAAGAAAATACCTTCAATATCACAGTGAGGCAGGTTTCGCTTTTCCCTATTTTGCCTTCGGTCACATGGAATTTTATGTTTTAATGCCATGAACATACAAACATGTAAATTTATATTACTTGCTTTATTGCTCATCGCAATAGCGGCTTGCGAGCGCGAAGTGGATATTGATATTC
>DAIOTP010000218.1:0-3656 GCA_036751905.1 Cryomorphaceae bacterium | reverse complement strand
ATCCCGCTGGGGCTCGAACCCAGGACCCATACATTAAAAGTGTATTGCTCTACCAGCTGAGCTACGGAATCGTTACTACCGCTTTTTGCGGGTGCAAATATACAGTTTTTTTGATCTGACAAAAGAAAACTTTCAACCCACTGCCGCACCGCACTTTCAACTTCATAACCTAAAAACAACATCCCTTGCACATTGGTTCGCAAACACCGTAAATTCTGACTGAAACATATATCAACCAATGTATTAAAACATGAAAAATCCATGCATGCCACCATACCTCTCCCATTTTCGGATGCTTTGCATGAGGCAAATACAGGGCAATTTCAGCACATGAATCCTTTTTGGCAGCAGCATAAAAACACGCGCAGCGATAGGTATAGACTCAATCTTGCCATTTTTAACAACGATAAACACAGGCATGGTATCCCGAACAAAACAAATACACAGGCCGAGGCCTTAACTTCGCGACCTAAATGAACCCATGAGAATCCTGCTTCCTTTTTTAATCTTTATAGTTGTTTTCCTGCTCATCGACCTTTATGCGTTCAAAGCGCTCAGGTTAATGGCCTCCGAATGGCAAAAACCCTTTTGGCGGCAGCTGAGTTACTGGCTGTATTGGGGCAGTTCAGCATTGGTGTACGTATTCATCATTTTTGCGGTATACCGCTACAATACAGGGCAGCATGCATCCGACTATTATGCCTTCTTTATGAGCTTCGGCTTGCTGATGCTCGTGTTTATGCCCAAGTTGATGGTCTCCTTCTTTCACCTCTTTGATGATTTGATCCACCTGCTGCGCAAGGTAGCCAGCTTCTTCATACGCACCACGGCGCCCGATCTACCAGCTGGTGAGGGTATTACACGCTGGCAATTTCTCACCCGGGTAGGCTGGGTACTGGCCGCCATCCCATTTTTGGGAATCGTGTATGGCGTGGCCCGTGGCCGATTCCAATTCAGGGTAGAGCAGCGCAAACTCAGCTTTGCACACCTGCCATCTTGGGCCGATGGCTTGCGCATAGTCCACATCAGCGACATCCATATAGGCAGCTTCTTCAAAAACTTTGATGCCGTGGCTGCTGGCATCGAAAAAATTAATGCCATGAAGCCCGACCTGATCCTCTTCACCGGCGATATGGTGAACAACTACGCCGAAGAACTCGAAGGCTGGGAACCCGTATTGGGCAAACTCCAGGCCCGTCTTGGCAAGTACAGCGTAATGGGCAACCACGATTATGGCGACTACGTGCGCTGGCCCGACAAAGCTTCCAGAGAGGCCAACATCCATGAATTGCACCGATACCATGAAAAATTGGACTTCAAGCTTTTGCTCAATGAGCACATTGCGCTAAGACCCGAACCGCAGGAAGAAGCAATCGAAATCATAGGCGTGGAAAACTGGGGGCTAGGTGGATTCAGCCAGTACGGCAAGCTTGGCAAGGCGCTGGAAGGCAGCGACAGCAAGCGCTTTCAAATACTGCTCTCCCACGATCCCTCCCACTGGGATGCCGAAGTACAGGGGAAAACGGATATTGACATCACCCTGGCAGGCCACACCCACGGCATGCAATTCGGTGTAGAGATACCCGGTATTGTGAAGTGGAGCCCGGTAAAATACCGCTATCCCCGCTGGGGTGGGTTGTACACCGAGGGCCAGCAGCACCTCTATGTAAACCGCGGTTTCGGCTATATCGGTTTTCCCGGAAGGGTGGGCATGCCGCCAGAAATTACCTTGCTTGAATTGCAAAAGGCATAAGCGCTATACGTGTGGCAGAACCCAGTACGCTACTCCCGGAGGCAGCGTACATAGTTGCCTGAGCGCGCAAAAGATTCGCTGCGGTATAGGCCAGCATCATCATGCCTGAGCGCAAATGAACGAACAAATCCCTGGCCACCAGGCACAAAGTCAGCTCCCCACCAACCGCTTTGCTCACTAAGGTTAGCATAAGCTCCAGCCTGAAACATCATGCCGCCCGGAAGTGCCGCGAATCCGCTTTCATTGGTGGCTCCGGTGTTGGGTGCAGCCCACAAATCAGTCGATTTGAGCATTCCCCCAATGTTTTGCTCTTCACCCAACACCGGCGGCACAAAGCTGAGCTCTTCACCTTGCCCCAAGTATTCAGCAAGTTGATTCCAATCGCTTGTTACAGGCATACGCCACCCCTCCGGACAAAGGCCTGCTGAGGCCACTACTGCATGGTGGTTATAGAGAAAGCCATACAGCTCTCCATTTTCGCTCAAACCACCGTAGGTGGCCCAACCTGGATTCGTACCAATGTGCAATTCCCCTTGTCGCTCGGGTATCTCGTCGCCATTTTTGAACCGTTCTGTTTTTAAGTTGGCAGCCATCCACTCCTGCTCACCCAGCACCACGGTGGGATAAAAATTGCCATCAATGTCTTCTACACCTTCTCCTTGTGTAAAAAGACCACCATCAGGGTCGGGATCTGGATCAGGCGTATCAACGGGTGGATTGCCACCGTCGTCATCATCGTTGCACGAAGTGAGAATAAACAATCCAATTAAAAAAATAAAAGGTGCTGCGGTGCTGCTCAGTATCTTCATAGTTTTATATTTTATTTTGTTCGAGATTCAAATTGTTTCGCAAATTTAGTATTTTTCAAAAAACTGTATTTGTGATATTTATACTTAATGTACTGAATTGTTTTTGAGATTTACAATTAAATTGTTTATCATTTTTTGAAATCTTCCCAAAGTCAACTTAAGCTTAAACAACAAATGCCTACTTTTAACGCCCATTGCTTCTCCTTGACAATGCGATTACACGCCTCCAAATGAAACACTCATCCCGCCCTGCATTGTGGATACTCTTACTGGCACTGCTGTCGGCAGCCGGATGCCGGGACACCTCCCCAACAAGCACCGGGCAGCACATCTATTTATTTAGGCATGCGGAAAAGGAATACGATACCCTCAGCCAGGACCCAGCATTGACCTTGGAAGGAGAACAGCGGGCCGCAAACATTACCAGCCTCCTGCAAGACGTGCAGGTGGACCGCATTTACAGCACCAAGTATGTGCGCAACATGGAGACCATCTACCCCCTTGCGAAGGCACAAAGCGCGGAAATCAAACCATACGAATGGCACGACTGGGCGCCCATGCTCAACGAAGTCATTGCGCAACAACTTGACTTGCGCACCGTGGTAATTTGTGGCCACGGCGACAACCTCCTGCCCATGATCACCTATTTGGGTTGTGCTACACCCCTTGACAGTTTGGGAGCATATGAGCACGACAAGTACTTTGCTGTGAAGCTGCTACCCGACACGTGCATGGTGGAAGTGGTCCACTATTGAATATCACAAGGTCTTCGTTTTGAAGAAGGCCTGAGGCCGGTGTTAGCCTCACTCGCCCCCACTTCGCTTAGCCCCACTTCGCTTAGCCCCACTTCGCTTACGGCCACGGCGAGCACGACCAGAGGCGAAGCGACGGCGCTCCGCTGGGCATCCGCCCTGCGGAAGTTTAAAGACTCCTTGAGTTAGCGCATTGCGCTATGTGGGCATTCGTCTACCTCTCTACATTTTGTCGTATTCGCTCCGCTCCGGCGGGCATTTGCATACGGAATTTTAAAGATTCTTTGCGTTGGCATCCTGACAATAGCCCTGAAAGGGCGTCATATCTTAGCCCAGGGCGAT
>DAIOTP010000217.1:0-3699 GCA_036751905.1 Cryomorphaceae bacterium | reverse complement strand
CATTCTGATTGTTGATGACATCATCGATACCGCTGGAACGCTAACCACCGCTGCCGATATGATGATGGAAAAAGGAGCAAAAAGTGTGCGGGCCATTTGCACCCACGCTGTGCTTTCTGGTCCCGCTTACGAGCGGCTCGAGAAATCAAGCATTGCCGAACTCATTGTCACCGACACCATCCCGCTCAAACAGAAGAGCGATAAAATTAAAGTTTTGAGCACCGCCGATCTTTTCGCTGATGTGATCCACAGTGCTATCAATCACCAGAGTATCAGCAAATATTTTATAATTTCTTAAACAACAAACAATGAAAACAGTATCGTTGAGCGGTTCTCCGCGAGAGAACGTAGGGAAAAAAGATGCTGCTCATTTGCGCGATGCCGGGCGGGTTCCCGCGGTGGTATACGGAGGCGATGAACAGATTCACTTTTCCGTTGATCTAATCGAGATCTCCAAGTACATCTACACCCCCGATGTATTCAAATTTCAATTCGAAATCGGAGGCCGCAAGGTTGAAGCCATTCTGAAAGACATTCAGGAACACCCCGTAACCGACAGGTTGATCCACATCGATTTTTTGCAATTGATAGAAGACAAGCCTGTGAAAATGGATCTCCCCGTACGCATTGTGGGCAATTCCATTGGTGTGCGCAATGGTGGTAAGCTCTCTGTGCTGTACCGCCGCATCAAAATTGCCGGTATGCCAAAAGACTTTCCGGAATATGCAGAAATTGATATTTCAAAACTGCGCATTGGTAAAGCCATCCGCATCAAGGACGTTACAATCCCTGGCATTACAATTCTGCACAATCCTGAAGCAATCGTTGTGGGTGTGAAACGCGCTCGTGGAGCTGTTGAAGACGCTCCTGATGAAGAAGAGGAAGGCGCTGAAGCTGGTCCATCAGCTACAGAAACTGCTGCTGAGTCATAAATAAACTCCCAACTGCCATGAAATTCCTCATTGCAGGCTTGGGCAACATAGGACCTGAATATGCCGAAACAAGGCACAATGTAGGATTCAAAGTAGCGGACGCCCTCTCGGGGGCGTCCGACGCTTTGTTCAATACCGAACGCTACGGCGATGTAAGCCGACTGAAATTCAAGGGACGTGTGCTCATAGTGCTCAAACCCAGCACCTATATGAACCTCAGTGGCAAAGCGGTGCGCTATTGGCTACAGGAGGAAAAAATTGCCCTGGAAAATCTGTTGGTTGTCACGGATGATACCGCCCTGCCTTTCGGCAAGCAGCGCCTCCGCGCCAAAGGCAGCGACGGAGGCCACAATGGGCTCAAAAACATCACCGAACTACTCGGTACCGATGCCTACGCCCGATTGAGAATGGGGATAGGCAACGATTTCGGCCCGGGACAGCTCGTGCAATATGTACTTGGCCCATGGACCCCGGAGCAATCTACTGCCCTTCCCGAAAGGCTTGACGTTGCCATAAAAACCATAGAAAGTTTTGTGACTGCCGGCCCAGCCCTTACCATGACCCGTTACAACAATAAATAGAACACCATCCTATTGCGTAAAAGCCTCGCATTTTTGTTCATTTGTACCCGCTAAACACAGCCCTATGAAGCGCCATACCATCAAAGAATTGATCGTGCAAAAACCCGAAGGCCAAATGGTTGAAGCCTACGGCTGGGTGCGCACCTTTCGCAGCAACCGATTCATTGCCCTGAGCGATGGCTCCACCATTCACACCCTGCAGGCTGTGGTGGATTTTGAAAAAATCGACGAAAGCACCCTCCGTCACATCACCACAGGGGCGGCTGTATCCGTGCAGGGTCCACTCGTGCCCTCACAGGGAGCAGGGCAGGCAGTCGAATTGCAGGTGGAGCAATTGACCGTTCACGGTACGGCATCGGCTGAGGAGTATCCCTTGCAGCCCAAAAAGCACAGCCTTGAATTTTTGCGGGAAAAGGCCCACCTCCGCATCCGCACGAACACTTTTGGGGCGGTATTTCGCGTGAGGCACCACTTGAGCTATGCCATCCACCACTACTTCCATGAGCGCGGCTTTTTCAATATACACAGCCCCATCATCACTGGCAGCGATGCCGAAGGTGCCGGCGAAATGTTTCGTGTTACCACGCTCGACCTGGCCAACATGCCCAAGACTCCCGATGGCAAGGTGGATGCAAAAGAAGACTTTTTCGGCAAGGAGGCCAACCTCACAGTTTCGGGACAGCTTGAAGCTGAGCTCGCTGCATTGGCCCTGAGCAAGGTGTACACCTTCGGACCTACCTTCAGGGCTGAGAATTCCAACACCTCACGCCATTTGGCTGAGTTCTGGATGATTGAACCCGAGGTGGCTTTCGCTGACCTCAATGACAACATGGATTTGGTGGAGGATTTTTTGAAATACCTCGTTAAGTTTGCCATTGACCACTGTGCCGATGACCTGGATTTCCTTGCCAAGCGCGAGGCAGAGGAAGACAAGGCCAAACCCACCACTGAAAGGCAGGCCATGCCCCTGCTCGAACGTCTGCGCTTTATCGTCGACAATCCTTTTGAGCGACTTACGTACACCGAGGCCATCAAAATACTTCAGGACTCAAAGCCTTTCAAAAAGAAACAGTTCAAATACCCTGTCGAATGGGGAAAAGACCTGCAAAGCGAGCACGAGCGATACCTTGTGGAGAAGCACTTTAACAAACCCGTGATCCTCACCGATTATCCGGCCTCATTCAAGGCATTCTACATGCGCCTCAATGACGATGAGAAAACCGTTGCCGCCATGGACGTTCTCTTTCCGGGTGTAGGGGAGATTACTGGTGGCTCACAACGCGAAGAGCGCCTGGATGTGCTCACGCGCCGCTGCAAGGAGATGGGCATTGAAGAGGAGCATGTGTGGTGGTACCTGGAAACACGTAAATTCGGTACCTGCAAGCATGCAGGCTTCGGCTTGGGCTTTGAGCGCCTGGTGATGTTTGTGACAGGGATGGGCAACATCCGCGACGTTATCCCCTTTCCCAGGTCGCCATTGAACTGCGAGTTTTAATGATCCTTTAGTGAGAAGTGGATACCTCCTGCCCATGGTGAAGGGGGCTGGGCCTCGCAAGCCTTTCCATATATTCGCAGTATGCTATTGAATTCCTATCCTGCCGAGGCCTTGTTAAAGAAGGGCGATTGGGCCGCTTATTTCCAGTTTGATCGATATGACAGAGGCCTGCTCGTGGCCGGATTGGTGGTGTTGGTGGCAGCCATGTTGCCCAGATTGATCAAGAACAGGCGTCTTCTTACGGCGCCCATTGTATACCTGGTCATCGGTGCTGCCATTGCGCTCCTTCCCATTTTTGGCGAAAAGCCGGACCTGATGGAGGAAATGTGGTGGGTGAAGCGCCTTACTGAAATGGTGGTAATCATTGCCCTTACGAGCGCAGGGCTCAAAATCAATCACCCTTTTGCCAAAGAAACCTGGCGCTACAGCAAGCGCCTGCTCGTGGTCGGCATGCCCATTGCTTTGGTGCTTACTTTCATTTTGGGACACTATTTGTTTGGCTTTGCAATTGCCACCGCGGCCTTGATTGCAGCGGTCACTGCACCTACTGACCCGGTATTGGCTGCTGAGGTGCAAACCAGCCCGCCTGATGAGGAGGATGTTTCGGCAACGCGGGTAGCCCTTACGTCGGAGGCAGGAATCAATGATGGCCTTGCCTTCCCTTTCACCCACCTGGCCATTGGTATCGCCA
>DAIOTP010000216.1:0-3736 GCA_036751905.1 Cryomorphaceae bacterium | reverse complement strand
GGAAGGAAAGCCGGGAGGTTTAGGGAATTTGTGGAGCGGGAAAAGGATGTGTGGTTGTGAATTGGTTTTGAAAAAAGTGATAGGCCGGAGGAAAAAGTCATTAGCTCCTACTTCATTTAACCCCGCTTTGTTTCTGGGCACAGAGGGACGATAGTGCGGCATGTAACAAATGGCCAGACTGGATCAAAAGCCTAATGTGAGACGTTGATTAAGTTGTTTATCCAATCACCTTTTGGCTTTTGCACGGAGTTCGTTGTAATGTTTTCGGAGTTCATTGTGCTCTGTTCGGAGCTTGCGTGTTTCGGCCCTCACATAAGCGTGGTCGGCATCCATTTGATCATGCTCAGCACGCATTTGGTCAATCATTGGCCTCAGCTCATCGTCATTTACCTTACCCGCAACAAACCTCGCTTTGAAGTCCTCATGTTGTTGCATGACAGCCGCATGTCGCTGCATAAGGGAGTCGTTTATCAAGAAGAAGCGTTCGTGCCTTTCCAAAATCTTGAGCATGGTGGTGTCCTGTTCTTGCTCATTGCTTATGAAATCTCTGAGTTGTTGATGGTATCCTTCCAAATCATCATGGCGGCGGTCCACATCACCGTGTTCATGGTAGCTGCTGTCATGGCGTGCCATAAGCGCACGGTACTCTTGGATGATGGGCCTGTCGTCTTTAGGTGAGCAAGCTGTCACAACTGCAATTGCTGTCAACACGTGAAAAATAGTAGGTTTCATGGTGGTAGGTTATTTAGCGGAATTCCATGCAAAATTAAGTAAAATACAAAATGGAATGAAGCTATATCGCATAATATTTGAATGCTGAACTGCTCACAACAGGCCATTGATTCTACACGGCTCTAAAGCATTCTTTCTACTCATTTGTAATGAAGACGAGCCCGAAAAGTGAAGCAGTCTCTGCGTGCATTGTGTTGCACCTACCCCAATCTAATGCGCGGATCAATAAGGCCATACACAATATCAACAAGGATGTTGATCAGCACGAAAGTGGCGGCAATAACCAGTACTGCGCCCATTACCACAGGGTAGTCATCGTTTTGAAGGGAGTTAAACACTTGCAGGCCCAAACCTTTCCAGTTGAATATGAATTCAATAAAAACTGCTCCCGCGAGCATGGATGCAAACCATCCTGAAATAGCCGTTACGACGGGATTCATGGCATTGCGCAAAGCATGCCCGATCACAATGCGGAACTCAGTGAGGCCTTTGGCCCTTGCCGTGCGGATATAATCCTGACCCATGACATCGAGCATCGCATTGCGTGTGAGCTGCACCACTACCGCAAGCGGACGGATGCCGAGGGTGATCATAGGCAGAATCAGGTTGTGCAGAGCAAGGTACTCTCCTTCCAGTATATCTACATCATAAAGTGAGCCGGTCATATTGAGGCCCGTTCCAGGCAAATGCAATACTGCCTCGGCTCCCGGCACCAAAGCATGGCCCGTAATTCCTTCAATCAGCATGTGCAGCAATTGTATACCCAAACCAGCCACTAGGCCTTTGAGAAACATGCCCGCGCTGTGCACAAGGCTGCGCCCCTCTTTTTTGCCGAAAAGGGACAACAGCAAGCCTCCAAGGGCAAAAACCACGGGAATGGCAGGCAGACTCATCTGTTCAGACCATACATAGCCGCCAAGCCAACTGATGATGATGGCAGCGAAAAATGATGGTGCCGACATACCCAGTACTGCCGTAAAAAGGTTGAAGCCATCGATAAAAGTGTCTTTGTTGAGCGCCGACACCACCCCACCGAAAACGCCCAGCACCAGCGCGAATGTGATGGCGCACAGGGCCAGCACTACAGTTCCGGGAAGGGCCTCGCGAATAATGTCGGTCACTGGTTTGCGCGATTGATACGAGCGCCGCAGGTATGGCCACTTGAGCACTACAGCGCTGCTGCCCACCTGCAATAAAGTGGTATGGGCATACTTGCCAGGTTGAAGGTAGAGATGGCTTTCAACAGGTGCAGTTTTGTGCAGTGACACGGGGCTTACATCATTCAGGTACAGCAGGTATTGTTTGTGCCAGGACAAGTCCAGGCCCAACTCTTTGCGCACCCGCGCCAATGACTCTTCATCTACCCGCTGACCGAGCAGCATGCGCGCAGGATCACCGGGATTGATGCTGAAAATGGCGAATACCAAGGTGATGACGCCCCAAAGCACCAACAAGCCATATCCCAATTTGCGGATGATGTAGGTGCCCACCGATGATTATTGTAAGTAGTTCTTTTGCAAATCGGTAAAGTTGGGGATATCACTGCCATGCCACTTCATGAGGATGGTGCCATTCTTAAGGAGGAGCAAGCCAGGATTGGCGCGGACTATCGTTTTAAGGAATATTTCATCGCCTTCATAAAAGGGTACCGAAATGCCATGCTTGTGCCTGAACTCTTCATATTCCTCGTACCGCGATGATGTAAGCACATAGACATGCATGCCAGCGGCTTCGGCTTCTTGTGCCAGCTTGATAAAGGCTTGGAGCTGGCTCCCTGTATTTGCTCTTTCAACATCGTACATTACAGCCATAAAGCTGTAATTCTGATCATTGAGCAGATCCTCGCCTATGTCGTAGCCGTCTTGATCGTTGACGTTGAAGGTGGCTATGGGGGGTTCATAACCGCGATGGATTACAATGGGCTCCGAGCTTGTGTATACAATGTTGTTCCACTCAGGATTTTCCCAAATTCGTTCCTGCGTATACTCGCGCGAGTTGAGCGTGCGCACTTCGCCGGTGCTGCTATTTTTAATTTTGTAGATCGTTGCATAAATGGTGGGTTCCAAACCAAGTTCAGCTGCATCTTTCATTTGGTCTTTGATGTTTTTGCCTATGGCGTATGGTCTGTAGTCTTTTACTGGAAGGCTGGTAAATGTATACCATGCAAAGCCCCATGTAAACACGGCCAAAGCAGCCGCGAGACCCCATTCCGTTTTGACAGTACCTGCCCTGAAGGCCTTGGCAATGTAGTATATCAATACACTGATCACCAAGAACGCTGTAGGCCACAACCACCCAAAGAGCCAGCCTCCGAAGAAAATGGTAATTACAATGGCGAAGGGGAAAATGACAAGATCATCATACCTCTTGTTCAACTTGATGCGGCCGCTGCCCAGTACCAAAACCAGCACCATGAAGAAAAGACCTAGGTCTTTGTAGAATGATTCCCAGGGCGTAAGAGAGCGGCCTACCGAGCCACGGAGGGCATCACCGAAGCAACCGCAGTCGGTTACGCATACCCTGTCAAATGCCTCACCTGACGTGATAGCGGCCATCTGGGCATCATTGCACTCAGCAGTGAAATAGGTGAGCCAACCAAAAAAGACCGTCATACCCAAAAGTGCAAAGCTCACCAGCCTGGCTTGCGCCCCGAAAATGAGTGCAAGGCCCAAGAGCACCTCTACCCCACTCACGAAAAAACTCAAACCCCAGGACCAATCGTGAAAGACTGCCCAAAAAGCCCCCAATGCATTTTCATCAAAATACTCTTCGAGCTTGATGCCGAAACCCACTGTATCATTGGCCTTGATCAATCCCGATACGATGAACACAGAGCCCACCACGATGCGTGAGAAATACAGGGCCGAAGGCATTTTATTCAGCACCAGCATCAACCCGGGAATGAAGGCAAATGCCGCCGCCATCCAATAAATGTTGAATTCATCCACCACTTCCGGGTTGATCAATCCGAGAATGGCCATAAATGCGGATGCCAGCAAGAGTA
>DAIOTP010000215.1:0-3751 GCA_036751905.1 Cryomorphaceae bacterium | reverse complement strand
AATTTACGAAGTACGCATCGAATTTGACGGAAAGCGTGCTGCCCTCTTTCCCATCTTTGAAGTAAATTACCGTGCGAGCCTCGCTTACAACAAAGATGATGAAACACTATACCTTGTCAATGTGGACGCACTTGCAGTGCAACTGGCCGACGTATCGACTTTAAACCCGGTTTTGGGGACGACGTTTCAAACCACGGCAAGCTCATTGATCGGCCAGAACACAGGAGCTACATGGCATGAGGGAAAGCTCTATATAGCCAGTGCGTTTACCAAACGCATAAGCGAAATAGATCCGGTAACATTTAACTTGAGTACTTATGCCAAGGCATTGGTTAATCAGGGAGATATTGTATTTGGAACAGATGGCGTTCTTAAATTGGTTTCAGCCGAGCCAAAGAGATTGTTCAATGTTTTTCCTGGACTGAATCTTGTGAGCTTAGCTGGTGTACAAGCTTCTGCAACTGGCCTTATGCATGCTCCCAATGGTAATCTGTTGTACCTTTTTCAAGAAACACCCTTCTTGCGTATAGGGAATGAAAACGGACCAAATCCTGTACAAGGTTATAAGCTGTTCAAAGATGGTGTAACCTTCACCCCACGCAATGGCGACCTCGCTTCAGGTTGCAACCCACAGCCCCCAGTGGCTGCCTTTGAAGCGCCAGCCGATATGCCTGCCCTGGGCACCGAGGCGGCGGCAACCCTGCACAGTCAGCCCAATCCCACATCGGGCATCTCCACCATTGAATTCAGCGTGCCGACCTCCCAGCAGGTATCGCTTGAAGTGTATGATCTCTCCGGCAGGCGCGTACAACAACTGTACCGCGGCATGGCCGATGGGGGAGTGGCCTACAGAATAGAATTTGACGCGGGCAGGATGCCCAACGGCGTGTACCTCTACCGCCTTAGCACCCACGCGGAAGTATTGAACGCCAAGTTTGTGGTGAGTCATTGATATTGAGACGTGCATCTCATGATCGAAAGATCCCGGGCCATAGGTTCGGGGTCTTTCGCGTTAAAACAACACAGACGCCCTATTCTTGGAAACAAATGGCCCGAAATTAATCGCTTCTCCGTTGCTCTTTGCGAATCCAATATTTCAGGAAGTGTATGGAATTGGAGCCGCTTGCAGCCCATGAGTTCCGGGCTTCAAGTGGCTCTTTCTTAGCCACGGATGCATGAATTTTCACGAATGGCACCAAGTTTTGGGTGTGGGTTATAGCCTGCTTTCAGCAGTCACATACACAGCCATATACATCTCACCCTACGTTTCATTCGTGTTTTTATTCGTGTGCCTTCGTGCATTCGTGGCCAGTTTTTGGGCCGCTTGCGGCCTGTAAGTTTCATGAAAACAATCCCCAATCCACCCGCGTACAAACCAATCCACCGTTTTCATCTGTGTCCATCTGCACAATCCGTACAATCTGCGCAATCTGTGGATATTCCAGCGCCGCTTGCGGCCTGTAAGTTTCATGAAAACAATCCCCAATCCACACGCGAACAAACCAATCCACCGTTTTCATCTGTGTCCATCTGCACAATCCGTGCAATCTGTGCAATCTGTGGATATTCCAGCGCCGCTTGCGGCTGCTCACGGGTGTGGGCCCTCAAGGCCCTACCGGTCTGCCAGGGCCCCAAGGACCTAACAGGGCTACAGGAGCTACTGGTGCCATCGGCCCACAACAGTGCCCGTCAGGCAGTAATCCATGTGAGCAACCTCGATGGCATGAATGGCCGCAACCAGTTGTAGCTCAATACTGCCGGACTTCCTTCTTGTACCTCCCTGTATACCCTCCTCGTGGATGGCGAATTCATCGCCTCCAAGATGATGATGATAGCCAGGTAAGCATTCTAACAAGGCAACTTCTAAAAGCCCTTCCTTCGTTGGAGGGGCTTTTTTGATGGTGCACGGCGGTACCTGAGCCATTTATGCCCGCTCTTGAGCGGAGCACAAAGCTTAGTTGCCAGCCTTACAGTCCACATCACGAATCACATCTTCCCAATTCCAGCCTCCCTGCTTCACATATTCGTAAAGGCGGGCACGGCGCTCATTGCGTTCCAGGTCGTTGGTGATGTGCGGGTTGTGGCCACCATTGGACTTGAATGCAGCGGGAAGGCCCTCGTAATAATCAAATGGAGGAGGGTCGATTTTGGCCGGTTCTGCGCCGCCGGTATACCGCGCCTTGAGGTGCTCCACCGACTTCCGCATGATGCGCCATGAGTAGGCCTGCGCAGAGGTATCGAGCCCATAGGCTTCCTGTATGGCAATGGCTTCATCGAGCACTGCCAGACTGATGTGCAGGGCATGCGTGCGCTTATTGGAATTGAAATAATGCAGGATGGGATAGGCCAAATACCGCTCCCCATGCTTGAGCAGCATCTGCTCAAGGGCAATAAACCGGCTGTAGAGTGGTGCAAAATCATCGCCTGTATACCCATTGTCGATAATTTCCTGTGGTGTGCTACCCAATTTTTGGATGTGGGCAGCCAGGCTGCGTTTGTCGATCACGGCTTCCAGCACTGGCACTACATACGATATGCCGAGACTCAGGAACACCAGTGAATTCATGGCCATTACATTGGTCACCAACCTCCATGCATCCGATCCCGATTTAAGATCGCCATTGCCGAGGGTGGTCAGTACATACCCTACGTAGTATATTTTGCCAATTGCACCGGTTTGCTCTTCGGTAATGGCATCGACCACCGAGCCCGGGCTCGAAAGGAATACCAGGCTGTAGCCCAGCCACAGCAAGAGGCTCCAAAGCACAACGAGCATCAAGAGGATGGTGCCTCCGGTAAAATTCAACCACTTTGATCGTGCATTTTTTCCGGAAAGGATAAAGAAGAATTCCCAAATCATGCGCGCTAAAAAAGAGGAAAGCCTGCCGCCGCCCTGAACGTACAATATGGTCTTGAATATATCGACGAGTGCTACCAGAAGTATGGCAGCACCCGCCGTAAGCAGTAGATAATTCATGGGCATTTACTTTTCAAAAAGCGGTATGCACCCCTTTCCGTATGCTTGATTACGCGCCCACCACTTCTCCACCATTGACATGGATCACCTGGCCAGTCACATATGAGCTGTCAGCGCAAGCCAAATATACGTAGGCTGGTC
The DNA here is from genome assembly GCA_036751905.1 of Cryomorphaceae bacterium. Lineage (GTDB taxonomy): Bacteria > Bacteroidota > Bacteroidia > Flavobacteriales_D > Cryomorphaceae > T3Sed10-241. The sequence continues at coordinate 633 of DAIOTP010000215.1, read as the reverse complement.
CTACCTCGCTGGGTTGCCCTGCGCGGCCCAAGGCTGTATCATGTCCAAACTCCTCCAAATCATCGAATGTAGAAGGGATGAGTGGTGTCCATATGGGTCCTGGTGCCACGGCATTCACACGAATTTTTTTTTCGGCCACCTGCTTGGCAAGCGAGCGAGTGAAGCTCACAATGGCTCCTTTGGTGCTCGCATAGTCCACGAGGTGGTCGCTGCCGCGGTAAGCCGTCACCGAAGTGGAATTGATCACCACATCGCCCTCCTTCATGTGGGGCAGGGCGGCGCGCGTAAGGTAAAACATGGAGTACATATTGGTTTGGAAAGTCTTGTGCAGTTGTTCATCATCGATGTCTACAATGGAATCTTGCGGATACTGCACCGCTGCATTGTTCACCAGCACATTGAGTTGGCCAAGTTGTTTGCGCGTTTGTTCCACTGCCTTTCGGCAAAAATCGCTGTCGCGGATGTCGCCGCGTATGAGCAGGCATTGTCCGCCTTCATCTTCCACCATGGCACGCGTTTCTTCAGCATCGGTGTCTTCTTCCAAATAAACGATGGCCACATCGGCCCCTTCACGGGCAAAGTGCACAGCGGCGCTTCGGCCTATGCCGCTGTCGCCGCCGGTGATCAGGGCTA
>DAIOTP010000214.1:0-3827 GCA_036751905.1 Cryomorphaceae bacterium | reverse complement strand
TCACCGCAAGGCCTTCCGGCACAGAGCCAAAGATCAAGTTTTACTTTAGCCTCAATACAAAAATCAATGGCAGCGCCGATTATGCGGCAGCCAGCAAAAAACTTGAGGCGAGGATTGCGGAGTTGAAGGAGGCGTTTGTGAATGGGTGATGTGATCGAATGATTCTGGTTTGGACAGTAAAATTCATCAAAAGCTGCGATTTAACTTTTGTGTAAAAATACAAAATCCCGAAAACTCTTCGGGATTTTGACGCGCTATACCTAAGATTTTTTAGCGTTTAATCATTTTCTTAGTGAGGAGTTCGGTATTTGCATACAAAGAATAGTAATATGTGCCTGGTGAAAAGGCCGCTGAGTTCCAGCGCACAGTATGATGGCCCTCGTCGAAGTGCTGATTATTAATGAGCACATCAAGTAATCTGCCTTGAGAATCACTGATATCCAGTCTGATCTGCGCGGGTCTAGTGATGCTAAAATTGATCGTTGTTTCTGTTTCGAAAGGATTTGGGAAGTTTTGATCCAATTCAACTGTTCCAGTGGGCGTATTGTAGCCTTCAGAAAGTGCCATACCGCAGCAGTTGTTTACTTTGCTTTGGGTATTTTGAAATGAACTTATTACATCATTCATTTGCGATTGCATTTCCGAAATTAAAGCTTCATGGCTTTGTAGTTGTTCCATGAGTAGGTCAACTTGAGTTTCCAAGTACTGGTTTGCCTGAACTTGCGCATCTAACTTTGTAGTCTGTTCTTGGAAACCAGCTACAAGAATAGGTATAAGCTCTGTATACATTATTCCTAATTGCTCTACACTTGTTCCCGGCACAAATCCTGTTGAATCCATGATTTCAGGAATAATGGTACTTTGTACAAGCTGGGGGAGTATTTGCTTAAGTTCTTGGGCAATAAAGCCAAACCGAGTTCCTTGATCAAATGGTATAGGACGATTATCTGGCGACTTAAATGAATAAGTTTTTGGCGATAACAATAATAATATTTCGGTGGCTGCAGATATCTCTTGTACATCAGTTTTTACCGATCCATCGCTTACAACCAGCGGCGGGCCTGTAGTTGTGATTCCACCAACAAAATATCCTGCACTATTGAGCACTGGGCCCGCATTAGAGAACACCTCTCCATATACCCCAATTCCAGTTCCAGGAGCTCTGCTAAGACCAGCAACTCCAATTCCAACACCTGTGGTGCCCCGAGATTCACCAAGTACTCCAACTTGGTATCTGCTATTTTGAGCATAACCTTTAACTCCGCAGGCAGTTGCTGTTCCACCCGGTGCACCATTACGGGTTGCTCCATAAACGCCATGAAAGATATCTGGAAAACTTTGAAATTCCTGATTCATGTCTGTTTCACCGTATATCGCTGTATTGATTCTATCACGCGTGATAAGATTTCGAACTTCAAGTTTTGCTTTTTGAACATTATCTACACCAATCCCTACTTTGCCTCGCTGGCAATCGTCATTTTGGGGAGGTCCTGTAATCAAATCACGCTCATTAGGAACAGTTGTTGAAGCTACGTCCGACCAACGACAATCGCCTGAGAGATCGCATACATTTACCCATTCACCTTGACCATTGAGCACAAGGCAGTCGGCGTCCGAAGTGGTGGGGAAGTCGATTCTTGTAAGAACGTTGTCTTCTGAATCCAGAACATTGGTTCCCACAATGAGGCAATTCTTTTCTTCGACAAGCGGAATTTGACGAATGCGCGTAAGTCCACCCACATCAAGCCTGGTTTGGAGGGCTCCCGTGTTGATAGGGTCAGATGCTTCACCGGGCAGGAACCCGATGGCCACTGTACGCTGGTTGGCTCCACTGCTCGTTCGAATGTGCAGGTTGCCAAGATTCGAAATTTGAAAGTCAGCTTTGTTACCGAGATTAACGTCAGCGTTCAGGCTTTGTGAAAGCCTAAACTGAGGGATGTTGGTGTTGTCAAAAACATTGAGCCTGCGTGCGGGTTGCAAAGCATTGGTAAATGAATTGCCAATACCCACATTGCCCCATGGTGTAATGCGCATGGTTTCGAGGCCTTCGGGGGCTGAGCCGGGGCTGGCGGTCGCAGAAGTGGGTGCAAGGAAAAGGAACCTCAAATTATCCGGCCCAGAGCCTGGAAACCAGATGTCATCGTTGCAGCCCCAGGCTATTACCGCATCGATAATGTTGTTGTTGTTGGTACCTGCAGGCCGTTGAAGAATACCGACATGCATGATGTCTTGACCCGCCCCATAGGTAGTGCCCACATTCATCCAGGGCCGTCGAAGCAACTCCGGTATATTGTAACCAAGCTGCATCATGCTAAAAGGATTCTGGTTGTTGCCATTGATCCCAAAGTGCATGCGGCTGGCATTGGGTGTGGCCGGGCTGCCGTTGTAGCCCGGCCAGTTTACATTGCGAAAGCGGGCGCGGCGTACGTTGTTTTGGTGGACGTCAAAGAACTCATCGTTCGTGGAACCGATAAAGTCGCCGGGGTTTGCGAAATTTCCGGATGTTTCCCAAGGAGTTTGGGCGTTGACTTGAGTGCCTATTGCAATGCAGAGGCCAATTAAGAGGTTTTTAAGGGTTTTCATGAGGGTAAATGATTTACCCTGTTTCTCGTTATCGCTTTACGAATTTTTGTTGCATGCTAAATTCTTTGTTTCTGAGCTGTATGACGTACAATCCGGGCCTTAACCCCGAAGTGTCCAGGCGTATGCCACCTCCATTCTGTTGAATCGGCACACGCTGAGCTTGACCCGTATGGTTCCATACCTGAATCTCGAAAAGAGACTCACCACTTTGTACCGTAAGGTAATGTTCACAGGGGTTTGGGTACAAATGCAAGCTTGCCTTTTCGCTGTTGCTCACGTTCAAAGCTTCATATTCTACCCGCACATCATCAATGTAATAATATGTGCCGGGAAAAAAATGATTGTACGTACTGCCCGTGATAACTTTAAGTGTATCAGTTTGGGAATTCGGCTCAAAGTTGCCAATGTACATAAACTGCTCTCCACCTGAGGCCAGGTATTCCCACTCTACCTTGCGCCAACCATCGTAATTGTCGATGTAGTCACCCGGCGTTCCGTTGAGCTGAGGCTCATAAGGCATGTATGAGGTTGTAGGTTGGGTTAAACTGTCTTCGGAGAAAAGTACCTGCATATTCCAAATGGCATGGGTGGTGCGCTCGGCCAGCGAAAGTTGCATACTTACATCATATACCACCCCCTCCTCCAAGGGCTCGATCAGGCGCACGGCGAGGTATTCGCGAAAGCCGTCAAGTGACTGTAGTTGGTAATTCGGGATGAAAAAGAAGGCACCTGCGTAGCCTGCGCCATCGAATGGGTATTCACATCCCATAGAATTAGTCGGGATACCAACAGCCCAAGCGTGTAGTGATGCGCTTTCCGGGTATGGACAAGGCGCTTCATTCACAATGGTACACTCATGAAATACATCAGGGGTACTTTGGTTCTCAAACTCAGGATCCATGGGGTTAAACCAAGGTGGGGCATCTTTTACATTGCTGTTGTTCCAAATGCATTCAATGCGCTCTTCGAAGCTGCCGTTGGGCACCAGGTTTACTGGCTGGGCTGTAGCAAAGCCATAAAAGGCAAGCAGGGTAAAAAAAGTAAAGCGATAGTTCAAAACAAGGTGGTTTAAAAGAAAGAAAGGTTGAACATCGAAGCGGGGGCGAAGGCTTCCAAATTCTGCCCCTTGTAGGTTAGCTTGGCCACAACGGCCGTCAGGGCGGATGTGCAACACAATGTGAATACCAGCCACCGTTTTTCCCGCTTAAAAAAGATCTGTGCAGCGTTTCGACAACTGGACTGGC
>DAIOTP010000213.1:0-3886 GCA_036751905.1 Cryomorphaceae bacterium | reverse complement strand
CTGCTCGATGAGGTCGAAAATTTCGAAGTAGGCCTCCATCACCTCAAGTCGCTGCCTTATGTTGACACCACCAAAGTCGTCATATACGGTCACTCCATGGGCGGGATCATTGCGCCTGCCTTATCGGCAAAAGAGGATGTGACGGGCGTCATCGTGTACGGCACCACCGCCAAGTCCTGGTTCGAATACCAGATCGAAATGTACCGCACCCAAAATCTCCTTGCCGGCATGGATCCGCTCGATTATGAGGCTTCCATCCGCAGCACCTATGAGGTGAATTACCGGTATTTTATACAAAAAGAAGACCTGAAGGAAATTGCCAAAGATTCCGCCAATGCGGCCGTGCTGCAGCAAGCATGGATGTACGATGGCGACAACATGATTTTTGGCCGAAATGCCGATTACTGGCGGCAGATTCAGGATTTCCCCCATTTGGAAAACTGGAAGAACACCAGCGCAAGCGTACTTGTCCAATTTGGCGAGTCCGATTTTCAGGCCTTCTCATTAGCAGATCATCAGCAAATAGAGCGCACCGTCAACTACTACCATCCCGGCAAGGCCAGCCTCATTTCCTACCCGCTTACAGACCACTTTTTTGCAAAATCAGGCACGATGCAAGAGGCTTACAACATGTATGCAAGCATGCAGATCCAGGAGCTTTACGAGGCATTTAACCACGATGTGGCCGCCGATGCAGTGCGCTGGAGCCTTGAGGTGGTCAACAGTCTGGTTGCCGAGCCATAGTCTGAGCGCTATCGGAATCACCCTGAGGAGGCCCCATTTTCCGGAAGGGTAGGATGACGAGCAATTGATTGCGGTGTATTTCCCTTAATTTCACCCCGTGCAAACCCTCGTCCACTACAGCCTCCACTTGCTAGCACCGGGCCTCATTGCCTGGATGTTTTTTCGCAGCGATTGGCGCAGGGTGTATGTGGTCTTACTGCTCACCATGCTTATCGACCTTGACCACCTGCTCGCCACGCCCATCTTCGATCCCCACCGCTGCAGCATTGGCTTCCATCCCCTGCATTCATTTTATGCCATGCCGGTGTATGTGGCCATGCTCTTTGTCAGGAAATATTACATCAGGGTGATCGCGATAGGGATTCTTTTTCACCTTTTTACCGACACGGTCGATTGCTTTTGGACTTTTAGTGGATGTGAGGCGTGTTATGAGAATTCAGAGATTTACAAAGTGTTTGCTTGAATTTGAATATGCCATATGTCTGAACATTTCTTATTCTACCTCGGTCTTTCCTTTCTGCTCCTGCACGAAATGGATGCCATCCGCTGCAAAGAGTGGCGCATCTTCCCCGGGCTGCACTTGCTCAATGACAAGTGGGGGCATATCATTTTCGTCTTTGCTCACATACCCTTGTTCTTATGGGTGCTTTGGGAGTTAACCCATAGCGCCGATTTGGAAGGTTTTATTAAAGGCTTCAATATCTTTATGGTGGTTCACCTGGGCCTCCACATCCTTTTTTTGTTTCACAAAAGGAATGAATTCAAGGATTGGATTTCGTGGACGATTATTGTAGGAGCGGGGCTGTGTGGGTTGCTTGATTTGGTCAACTAGCCCTTATGAATTCGTCATTCTTCCATGATGAAACGAGCTCGATGAAAGATATATTTGACTTTTAGACCAAGGCCACTTAAATCCCTTCCAAGGACATTGTTAAGAATGACAGGCCGTATTTTTCGCAGACAAGCATTTGCCGAAAGGCATTCAAATCGGGGTTCTCGAAACGTTGAAATATGACCAAAGGGCAAAACTGCCGTAGAGTCATAGATAACGCTGTTGTCAAAATGAAAATCCAACCCCTGTCTGCCCGCAGTACAAACTTTTTGATCGTATCGCTCCTTTCATGTATTTGCTTTCCTGGCTATGGGCAGACAGGTCCGGGCGGGGTAGGCAACAAGCAAAAAAATGTGCTTTGGCTCAACTCGGAATCGCTCTTTGCGTCCAATGCGAATCGCATCAATTTCTGGCACGACGAATCTGGCAATTTTAACCACGCTTTTGCAGAAATGATGCACGCTCCTTTGCTGAATCATGGTAACTCATGGCCACAAAAGTCGGTGCTTTTTACGGAGGCGCCTGGTTTTTTGAGCATCGCCGATGATGCAAGCCTCGATGGGATGAATACCATAACCATGTTTGTGGTGGTTAAGCTTACGGGCGGCCCGGGTGAGCAATCTGTGCTCAGCAAAAGTAATGGACAGGGAGGAATCAATGAAGTTTTTGCATACCGACTGCTTGCTGCGCAGAGTGGGGCTGTTTCGGCCGAGGTGAGTAGGGCTGGGAACCGCTTGACTGCGGGAGAGAACCTTTCGAACAGCGAGTACAATATCATCGCATTCCGATTTGATGGAAATTCGAACAACCGACAGCTCAGGATATTTAAAAATGGTAAGGAACAAGGGCAGCGCAATACGCCGCAAACTCCGGCCATACCAGATGTGGATGCAGACTTGACCCTCGGGGCACTAAACGCCCATGCCGAGCTTCCTTTTCGCGGTCAAATCGCCGAGACGATCATATACAACCAGGCACTAAACAATGCCGAAATGGTGGTTGTGGAAAATTACCTTGCCGCAAAATATCAGATACCGGTTGATTCATATTACACGCAAGGTCTCGAACATTACCGTTACGATGTAAGCGGAATTGGCAGGGCACAGGGGCAAGAACGCCACGAGGTATCGCAGGGTCGAGCTGCATTGCGGGGAAGTGCCGCCGGTGGTTTTGGTGCAAGACGCTACGCCTTTTGGGGGCACAATGGGGCCCCCTCCGGTGAAATTGCCACCGACAGCATGCCTTCGGGCATTCAGGCACGGCTCAAGCGCACGTGGAAATTTGTAAGTGAAGGCAACATCAACGACATGCACATCGCCTATCATCTTGATTCGCTCGCCGGCAATGACCCTATGGCCTTGCGCCTGCTTGTGGGCACCAGTGGGCAGAACTTTCTGAACCAGACTTTGGTCTTGCCGGGCGTGATCAACGGTGATTATATCGAGTTCCGTCATGTAACGCTTAGCAATGGCATGCTCGTTACGCTTGGCACTTCTGATCTCGGCGTGGCTCCACTGCCTGTGGAGCTGCTCCACTTTAACGTGCAAAATCAAACCGACGCAGCGGCAATAAGCTGGGCAACGGCCAGCGAAACCAACAACGATTTCTACACCGTGTTGCGGAGCACGGATCCGGGCAGCGATTGGGAGATCATTTTGACAACCGAGGGTGCAGGCAACAGCACAACCCGAACGGATTACCTCGGATACGATGAACAGCCACTTCATGGCGTGAGCTATTACCGACTTGCACAAACTGATTTTGACGGAAAGTATGAGCAGTTTGAGATCAAAAGCCTCCACCGCAAACCGAAACCCGGAGATTTTGGAATGGAACTCTTTCCAAACCCGGGTTCGGACGTGGTGTACGTGTACAGTGACCGCTCACTGCAAGGGGTAAGCACGGTTTTGTATGATATGCAGGGAGGTGAAATGCATGTCATCATTGAGCTAAATGATTCCCATGCCAAGATCGGAGTGAATGATTTGCCCGTGGGAGTGTATATTTTGCGTTGTGCATTTCATGACGGATTGATCAGTATGCCTTTTGTGGTCGCGCGCTGAGGCTTGCATTTTTCTGAAAGGCTTAAGGGATCATATAAAACCGCTTGGGGATTTTGAGTCCGTACGTGGTATTGTGATGAGCGGTATTTGCCCCCATCGAAATTCACAGTAGTTTTATTCCCACACAATTCAAACGATTGTCGAGATGGAAAAGAAGTGGATCAAAACAGCCGAAGGCACCTACGGCTTTGAGGTAAATGGAGCAGCGGTTGGCACAATACACATCGAGTGGAATTCGCTTAACCAA
>DAIOTP010000212.1:0-3927 GCA_036751905.1 Cryomorphaceae bacterium | reverse complement strand
AAGGCAAAGCCCTGGAAGGGCTAAATATCTCAGCCCGGTCTTGCCCGTAAGGCAAGGCTGGGATACCAACGCCCTACACGCCCCCGCGCCGGGCAGAAAACGTTCGAAAAAATGAATCAGCCCTACCCCGGCGCAATGGCACAACCTTGCAATAGCCCTGGAAGGGCTAAATATCTCAGCCCAGCCTTGCCCTTAAGGCAAGACTGGGAAACAGACGCGGTACACGCCCCCGCGCCGGGCAGAAAACCTTCGAAAATATGAACCAGCCCTACCCTGGAGCAATGGCACAACCTTCATCAACGCCTATCCACCCACACAGGAGTCAGGGAAAATGCATGGCTCATGCTTCCATCCATGCATCCTGGCTATGGTAAACCCTAGCCTGAGCAGCATTGCGCAAAGCCCACTTGTTAAAAAAAGCTGCCAAAACATCCCAAAATTCCAATTCCCACACGCCACATTCCATACATTCGCAAGCCAAACCATACTACTGCTTTTCCTATGACACCGCTCATTGAATGCGTGCCCAACATATCAGAAGGCCGCGACAAAATAAAAATCAACGCCATAGCCGCTGTGGTCGAAACCGTAGAGGGCGTCCGCCTGCTCGACGTAGACCCAGGCTACAGCACCAACCGCACCGTAATCACCTTTGTAGGTGAACCTGAAAAGGTGATAGAAGCGGCTTACAGGCTCATCAAAAAAGCCGCCGAGCTCATCGACATGCGCAAACACAAAGGCGAACACCCGCGCATGGGTGCCACCGATGTGTGCCCCCTCATCCCTGTGCGCGGCATAGCCATGGAAGAAGTCGCGCATTACGCCCACAAGCTGGGCGAGCGCGTGGGCAAGGAGCTGGGCATACCCGGTTACTTTTATGAACATGCCGCCACCCAGCCAAAACGCAAAAACCTCGCTTACTGCCGTCAAGGAGAGTATGAAGGCCTTGACAAGCTGAGTCAGCCGGAGTGGACGCCCGACTTCGGCCCTGCCGAATTCAATGAATCCGTCAAAAAGTCTGGAGCCACTGCCATCAGCGCCCGCGACTTCCTGGTGGCCTACAACATCAACCTGAACACCACGAGCGTGCGCCGCGCCAATTCCATAGCCTTCGATATGCGCGAAGCGGGAAGGGTAAAGCGCGAAGGTGACCCCCTTACGGGAAAAATAGTGCTCGATGCCCAGGGTGAACCCGAGCGCGTACCCGGCAGCCTCAAAGCGGTGAAGGGCATTGGCTGGTTCATTGAGGAATACGGCATTGCACAGCTTTCGCTGAACCTCACCAACATCAATATTACGCCGGTACACGTGGCCTTCGACGAAGCCTGTGAGCGCGCCCGCGAGCGCGGCATCCGGGTTACGGGCTCTGAATTGGTGGGCCTGCTGCCATTGCGCTGCCTCACCGAAGCTGCCGACTATTTTCTGCGCAAGCAAGAGCGCAGCCTCGGCATCCCGGAAGCCGAAAAAGTGAAGCTCGCCATCAAAAGCCTCGGCCTCGATGACCTTGGACCTTTCGATCCACAAAAAAAAGTAATTGAATACCTGATTGACGACGCCAGCGCCCATCCCCTCGCCAGGCTCAGCCTCAGCGAATTTGCCGAAAAGGCAGCCTCCGAATCACCGGCTCCCGGCGGAGGAAGTGTAAGCGCCTACACCGGAGCGCTCGCGGCAGCCATGGGCACCATGGTAGCCAACTTGAGCGCACACAAGCGCGGCTGGGATGAGCGCTGGGAGCATTTCAGCAACTGGGCAGTGAAAGGCAATGCCCTCATGGTGCAGCTGCTCCATGCCGTCGATGAAGATACCCACGCGTTCAATGCCATCATGGAGGCCTTTGGCATGCCCAAAGACAGTGCTGAAGAACAAGCCGCACGCAAGGCCGCCATTGCCGATGCCACCCGCCATGCAGCCCTCGTACCGCTCAAAGTAGCCCAACTGTCAGCACAGTGCTTCGACCTTTGCGCCGCGATGGTGAAGGAGGGCAATCCCAATTCCATCACCGATGCAGCTGTGGGTGCACTCTGTGCGCGCACCGCGGTGAGGGGTGCGGTGCTCAACATCCAGGTGAATCTGAAAGGATTTGAGGACAAAGCATTCACGGAGAGCACCCTGGCAGAAGCCTCCAGGCTTGCGGAGGAGGCCGACCGCCGCGAATCTGAAATCATGGCTGTGCTGGCGCAAGTGCTCAACACTTAAAAAAACATAACGCGGAAGGTATTTTTACGTATGATAAAGATACACCACCCCTTGAATGGTTGCCCGAATTACAAATAGCCAACGCTGGCAGCGCATATTCTACTTCTTTCCCTTGCAGCTGTTCTTTTTGCACCTGCAACGATCGCTGTTTTTGATCATTTTTTGGGCGATACTCTTCGGGGTGATTACCCGGAGTTTTGGCAACAAATTTGGCATTCCTTACCTCTTTCTGGCACCCGAGTACAAAGGCGAAGTAGGCATATGGTCATTTGCAATTTTGGGATTCGCTGTGGGTGGATTCATCATGGCATTCAACATTTATGCCTACATCCGCAATGCCCACCGCTTTCCGTTTTTGGGCACACTCTCGCGGCCATTTTTCAAATTTTGTGTCAACAATAGCCTCATACCCATCATCTTTGTGGGTGTATACCTGTATTGCTCAGCCCAGTTTTTGGCAGAGTCGGAGCTTAAAAGCAGCCTGGAGATATTCCGTGACCTGTCGGCATTTCTGATGGGCAATACGGTGTTTATCCTTATCGCTTTCCTGTATTTTTTCCCGACCAACAAGAGTATTCACAAAATTACCGGCCAAACCGAAGAGGAGATTGAGCAGGCATTGAAGCGCAAAAACATCAGCTTGCGCCGGAATTACCGATGGTACCTCGGTGGCCGCCACCAAACGAAGTGGCGGATAGACACCTACCTCGCACACCCTTTCAAGATTGCGCTAGCGCGCGATTCAAGCCATTATGATGTAGCCACCTTGCGCCGCGTCTTTGTGCAAAACCATGTAAATGCCTCACTCTTCGAGCTATTGATCATTGCGGCCTTCGTGGTAGTGGGTGCCTTTCAATTCAACTCCTTCTTTGTGATTCCCGCAGCGGCAAGTGGTTTTCTGGTGTGTACAGCCATCATTATGGTGGTGAGCATCATCATGTCCTATCTTCGGGAGTGGGCCTTCCCGGTGATCATCATTTTGCTTGTGCTGATCAACCAGGCCAGTGTAAAATACGATGTGCTCAATGCCACCAATCCGGCTTATGGCCTCGATTACAGCGTTGAAAAAGTGCCTTACAACAACGCCAACATCAACAGGCTCAACTCGGATGTGCAAAAAGTGCGCAGTGACATGGATGTGCAAGAGGCCATCCTGAACCGCTGGCTCGACAAAGAACGCAAACGCACCGGAAATCCCGGCTACAAACCGCTCATGGTGATACTCAACACCAGCGGAGGGGGGCAGCGGTCTACGCTTTTCACGATGCAATCACTTCAGGTTGCGGATAGCCTTACAGATGGGGCCGTTTTCAGAAACATGCGCTTGCTCACAGGTTCCTCCGGGGGTACCATAGGTGCCGCCTATTACAGAGAACTTTACATGCGCCAAGATAGCCTGCCTTACCCGCTCTACAGCCAACACTACCTCGACAATGCCTCAAAAGATTTGCTCAACCGCGTTCTCTTTACCCTGGCTACCAATGATGTATTCGTGCGCTTCCGAAAAAAAACAATAGCAGGCTACCGCTATACCATAGACAGGGCCATGACCTTCGAGTCTCAGCTCAACAAGAATACAGGCTTTGTGCTCAACAAAAGGGTGATGGACTATGCCGAAGCCGAAGCCCTTGCCGAAATACCCATGATGGTGCTGAGCCCCTCCGTGGTAAACGATGGCCGACGCATGCTCATCAGCGCACAGCCCATCTCCTACCTCTGCTATGAGGACCC
>DAIOTP010000211.1:0-3935 GCA_036751905.1 Cryomorphaceae bacterium | reverse complement strand
ACTTGCCGCGGTGCTGGCCCTGGGCCATGCGGCGGGCCACTTCCGCGGCGATGGGTTGTAAGGCCGCTTGCTGTTCGGGGAGGGTGGCGAGGTCTTCGCCAAAAGTGCGCTCGGCGCCTACCGACTTGCGGATGCGGTCGGGACGCACAGGGCGCTCGTCCTCGCCCCGGCAGATGTGGTAGTAATAGCCACCGCTCTTCCCAAAGCGCTGCACCAGCTCGGGCCGGGTGAAGCGGCGCAGGTCGGCCCCGGTGTGTATGCCCATTTGGTTCATCTTTTCGGCCGTCACTTTGCCAATGCCGAAGAAGCGGCGTATGTCCAAATTTGCCGTAAAGGCATCAACCTGCGTGGGGTGGATGAGTTTCTGCCCATTGGGTTTGTTGATGTCAGAAGCCACCTTGGCGATAAACTTGTTGACCGAAATGCCCGCGCTGGCTGTGAGTCCCGTTTCCGTAAAAATGCGCTGACGGATTTCCCGGGCGATCTCGGTGGCGCTGTGCATGTGGCGCTTGTTTTCGGTGACATCGAGAAAGGCCTCGTCGAGGGAGAGGGGCTCCACGAGGTCGGTGTAGGAATAGAAAATCTCGCGGATTTGCTGGGAAACCGCCTGGTATACCTCAAAGCGGGGCCGTACGAAGATCAGCTCCGGGCATTTGCGCGCTGCCACCGCCGAGGACATTGCCGACCTCACCCCAAAAGCCCGTGCCTCATAGCTCGCTGCGGCCACCACCCCGCGTGCCCGTGAGCCGCCCACTGCCACGGGCTTGCCGCGCAGATCGGGATTGTCCCTTTGCTCTACAGAGGCAAAGAAGGCATCCATGTCGATGTGGAGGATTTTGCGCATGGGTTTGAGTGCTCGGTGGGGGTGTCGCTTGCAAAATTAACACGAACCAAAAGGCCTGGACACACTTTTGCCACCAAAATCGATCTTGCTGTCCGAAAGTTACATGAGGGGTTTCCAAAAGCACCCGGCCTGCCGCGCTCAAGAAGATTCGCTTGTGGCCACGCTGAGTGCGTGATCCGCGAAAAAGGGATATACCTGCTGAGTTTTGATCATTTATTTTGCGCTTGTATCCGCAGCGCCAATGCTCCCCATCTGAATACCGGCCCTTATCGGGCAGTATTTGCGGTTGGCGATGGACTCCTGTTGGCTTTACTTCACCCGGCTCAGCATCCCAAGCCCCGCATTGGCGATCATTTCCGTAAATTCACGTCCATTGATCAGTTGAATTCCGTGTTCTGCGGCGGTGCGTATGGCCCCGTCGGTGAAGGCATCGGCGGTGCTCAGGAGCCAGGCTATTTTGGTGTAACCGTTACCATTGCTTTGCTGCTGAATGCGGTAATCGAGTATTTGCCTGGCACCCCAGGCGCTCGTTTTGCCTTGGTGGAACTTGGCCTGTACGTAGATGATGACTTTGATGTGGTCAAACACGGCCACGATGTCGGCATCGCCTACCTTGGTTCTTGCGTTTTTGGCGGGAATGCGCACTTGCGTCGCGCCGATGGTTTGGAAGTAGGATTTGATCAGTTTCTCAAACTTGTCGGGGTTGAGGCTGCTTTTGATGGCATCGAGCAGGGGGCCTGTGCTGCGTTCGAGGAGGATGGAATGCAGGTGGATGGGTCGTTTTTCCACAAAGTCAGCTATGCAGCTGTCCACGCTTTTCTTCAGGTCATTGAGGGATGCGTTGGTGCAGCGGATTTTGAGTCGCGAGCTCAACTTCGCATTGGCATATTTTGCCCTGGGCACCTCCCGGTGGAGCAGCTTTACTTTTCGCGCGAAGCCGAGGTCGTAGGCTTTCCCATTTTCCGAAAGGAGGAGGCCGCCGTCGCTGTGCACCTGCTTGTTGCCCCACGTGCGCAGGTGATCCGTGTTGACCTCGCTGATGGGTAGGGGCCTGTCGCCGGTGATTTCACATACGAACAAGGTGCCCCAACAAGGTACGATGACCACATCGCCTTTTTGGAAATGCAGGAAGCGCCAGAGTTGATGCCTTGAGCGCGGTATACGGCTCCAACGGGCTTTAAATTGGTTGTCGAAATGGTTCCTGTCGCCTTCGAGTACTTTGTCAATCAGTGCTTTTTCAGCAAAATCTGAGAAGCCGATGGTCAGATAGCCCTTGTCGAGCAGGGGGTAGGAGAGCGGTGCGCAATGCGCAATGCGGTGAAGCCAGTAGTTCATTGGTTTTTTGATTTTTGGTGGGTACATACATTGAATTTTAAAAAAAGACGCTGCTGTCAAGGAATGGTGCCCTCGAAAAGCCTTCGTGGGAAAAGTGAAAAGTGAAATGGAGAAGTGAACAGTTAAAAGCTCGGGTTTTGGGGAGCTGATCTGTCAAGCCAATTGATGAGGGCATATCCGGCGGGGTGTGCATCGGTACAGCAGTGCAAGCGCCAACAAATGGTCCTGGAAAGCTACCAAAAGTGCCGTTCGAACGATGAGACATTCATTCGTCGAAGCTTATGTGAGTTTGGTATTCCCGAAGTGCGCCTTTGTGCTAACTTTTTGTGAAATGCTGCGTATTGGCAATGATGTTTTAATTTCACGTCCTGTTATGAGTCAACTTAAAGCTGAACTGCTTCAGCGATTCAAATCCGCATCCACCATGCCTGGCAATGGTACACGGAGGCTTTTCGGTGAATTTTATCTGGAATTGAATGATCCTGCCCACTCGTGGTTGTCACCCGCGCTTTTGGAGCAGTTGCATTTCCCCCACCATGCGGCAGGAGCAGAGAATATCCTGAATTACATATCACCCGCTGATACCGTGCGCCTCAAGCAAGCGCTGGCCAAAGGCATTGAAAATGGGCAGGTGCAATTGCAGCTAGGGCTCAAAACGGGCAATGCCACCTATCAGGATGCGCTGCTGCAAATGGAAGTGGTGCGGAGTGCCGACTCCGAAGAGGTTGATTTTTGTTACGGAATAGCACTGCTCATCCAAAATGACTTGGGGCGGGATTCCAAACCTTCAAAGGTCACGTACCGCGAGGCTCTTTTGAGGGCCATTCCCGATATGCTCTTTGTCTTTGACGAAGGCCTTCATTTTCTCGATTTCAAACCCGGCAATGGGCAGGATGAGCTGATGCAAGATCCGGAGGCACTTATAGGCCGCGCTGCCGCTGAGGTGCTGCCCGATTTTTTGTGTGCAAAGTTGCACAAGGTCATTGCCGATATCAGGCAAATGGGAGAAGGTACAGCGGCGCCTTTTGAATTTTGCCTGGACTGGGAGTCGGGCACTGCATACTACACCTGCACGGTGAGTAGCCTCGATGAAGGCACATATGTAGCAGTGATTCATAACATTACTGACAGCAAAAGAAGGGATGAGCTGCTCAGAGAGGTTTTTGAAAGACGCAGGATTTTTATTGAGCAGGCGCCCAATGCCATTGCCATGCTCGACTCCGACCTGCGCTACCTCGCAGTGAGCAACAAGTGGGTGGAAGACTACAACCTGAAAGGGCGCAACATCATCGGTGAGTATCACTTCGACATATTCAAAAACATTGACCGCAAGTGGAAGCAGATCATTCCCGGCGCTTTGAAAGGCAACCATGCCAAGGGCGATTTGGAACAATACGAACGCAGCCCCGGCGATACCATGTATGTGAAGTGGGAGGTACGCCCGTGGTATGTGCGCGATGCTGAGATCGGTGGAGTCATCATATTCACAGAAGACATCACGGAGAAGTACCTCATAGAAGAGGAAAACCGCCGCTTGCTTCAACTGCAAAACATTCTCATGCAGATATCGGCGGCATTTATCAACATCAAAGACAGGCCGCTCGATGACTGCATCAACGACGCCCTGAAAGACATAGGGCAACGCCTGCATGCCGACCGCATTTATCTGTTCGACTATGACTGGGTGGAAGGAGTATCCAACAATACACATGAGTGGTGTGGGGGGGGTATTGAGCCGCAAATAGAAGAACTTCAA
>DAIOTP010000210.1:0-3959 GCA_036751905.1 Cryomorphaceae bacterium | reverse complement strand
AATCGCTACTGCAACATATACGTCGTGTAGGGCGCAGCTTTTACCGAAAGAGGACAGATCATGTAAAAGCAGCGATTTAATCCAAATTCAAGGATTACGAAGATGCCGTGCAGCACAACTGCGCCCTCAAAATTGACAGGCTAGATGGCATCATTACGCGGAATACCAAAGATTTTACGCTGATTGCCTTGCTGGTGTATGCGCCTTTTAAAGTGTCGGATTGAAGGACCTATGTTTTTGCAAATCTGAGCAGGTCAGAAAAATAACCCTTATCTGCCTTTTTGAGCGCTATCAAGTAATTCGAACGCACTTCGCGTTCATCCGACAATTTCGAACACGATTGCCCCCACGTATATGGTTTTCGCTCAAATACCTTCTCTGCAAGCAAATCGGCCATAAGCCTGCTGTGCCTTCCGTTTCCATTCGGAAAGCAATGAATACTTACAAGCCTGTGCTTAAATCGAATTGCTATTTCATCTGCCGGATATGTGTCATTTTCAATCCAAAACTTGGTGTCCTCCAACAGCATTTTCAGCGCTGTGGAGATTTTCCAACTTTCAACGCCGATATTCTTTTCGCTTTGACGGAATGTGCCTGCCCATTTCCAAACCTCACCAAACATTCTTTTATGGAGAGCCTTGATGAAATACTCAGATAAAAGGTCTTCAAGCTTTATTTTTTTACCTACCGTCCAAAGGACGGCCTCCTCGATATTCTTTTGCTCAAACTCATCCAATTCCCCCTTGGTCGAAATAGCAGGAATTTTAAGTCCTTCACTTTCTTCCTTATCTATTGGAGTTTGCCCAGGCGAATAATCAAGATTCAATCCCATAACTTTTTTGGCAGCTCCTCCATTAATTCCCTGGTCCTTTCATCTATTGCCTTGCGGATTCGATCAGCTGAGTTTTCCTGATCTTCCAACTTCATGCTCCCGGAGGTCCTCATGACGATCTCTGCTGCAAGATGTTTGGCCTTCTTCTCAATCATTCGCTCTACGCTACCGTCAATGGGAACAAAACCGTACACCAGCCGCATGCCCAATGCTCGTGCTGCTTCCTCCAGCGCTTTGATGGTTACGGATCCCTCGCTCTCCCTTTTCTCTAAATTTTGCGCACTTTGTTTTGTAATGCGAAGCTTGCCTCCGAGCTGCTCCAAAGACATCCCCAGCGAGGTACGTATGGTTTTTACCCAACCTATGGATGGACGAACCACTTTTTCGGCAGCCTCATAAGCCTTTAACTTCTGACTTAATTGCTCTATCTGAAGCTTTCTCTTTTTCATTGTCATAGAATAATTAAACTTTTGCGATGTAAAAGTAAGTTTATCATCTTACATATACTCAATATTGTCACATAATAATCTTACTTCAAAATTATTTTGTCATGCTATAAGCTTACATTTAACAGACTTTTCGGCGCAACAGTGTCTCGTTTAGTCAGTATTTGTGGCTTGGGCCAATCCGCTGCCTTTCTGCAAGGATCGCTTCCAAGTGACATAAATGTGCATGCCCTCCGCATATTCAACAAGGCGCGGCTGGGTGAATGGGAGCTGTGGACATCAGACAATGCGGTGACCACGACCTATTACGTGATTCAACAATCTGTAGGAGAAGAAGCGGCTCGAGCGAAGCTTGCCAAATTGCTGCGCTACTTGCATATCCAGTCTATAGTAAAAGAAGACCTTGAAAGCGCCCTCTACTCCAAATTCAAGGATTATGAAGATGCCGTGCAGCACAGTTGTGCCCTCAAAATTGACAGTCTCGATGGCATCATTACGCGGAATACCAAAGATTTTGCACTAAGCGCTTTACCGATATTCGCGCCCTATGAAGTGCTATCTCCTGAGTAACCTGCGCCATAAACACGACAAAACTCTATTCAACTAAAGGCAAAATACTGCCATTGCGGTCTCTTCGGATGTAATTGTCCTGACCTTGGGCTTTGCGCACAGCTTTGGCAACTTTAAACTCGAGATGAGAACTTGGCCCATTTCTGTAATCCCAATTCCAGCCTCCTACATAGTAGTATCGCGGGTAATCCCTGTCCCAGCGGCTAACTAAAAATACGGGACTTACGCCTTCCACTGGAAATGTCTCAATGAGATCGAAGTACCTCGTTTCGCAATAAGGGTGCCCTGTATGGTCAGTTTGCCATGTAGGGGTATGAACTACCTTATCTGCAAGCACCAGCCCATAATAATCAGTGTCCACATTGATAGGATCTTTCGATACCACTATCAAGTCCCTTTTGAAATACTGATGCGCATTTTTGAAATAAGAAGGTGCACCAAACACGGTATCAACGTTTATGACGTATAGATATTCAGATTCGTAAATGGTGCTCACTTTTTCAACAAAACGGATTGAACCTGCAACGGCAATGCGGGGTTTTTCAGGCATTCCGGTCTTCCAATCAAGAAATATTTGCTCCACTGGTTCCACGAGCTCACCTTTTAAACCGTAATATTTCATTCCATTGCGTTCCCATGCTGAAGAGCTCAATAAAATATCATTGATGATCGCACGAATTTTCCAGGATTGGGTACTGTGCCAACATCTGACCCAAGACCCATAACCATTGTTTAAAGTGTTGCAAGCGTAATATCTCCGTCTGCAATCACGCCAGCATTCATCAGCCTCCATTTGAAAAAATCCGGAATCCCTTAAAGCGGTTCTTAGAGCATATAGTTGGGACGAATCCAGCCATCCCCGGTAAACTCCATAAACTACGCGATCAGCGAATTCCATCTGGGCCCATGCCTTAAAGGCAATGGCACCATTGCTTTCAATTGACATAGCATACCTATCCATGTGAATGGAAAATGACAAAAAATTGTCGATGGGTTCTTTCTTGTCAAAATGAGCTGTGCTGTATAAAACCAATTTGGGTTTCTCATTTTCCACATCAGGAAGCATTCTTGGTACAGGGGGACACATCCAAAGTGCAACGTCATACACAAATTCCAGAATCAATGAGTCTGTATGCACCTGGTAATTTGCATACACGACGTTTCGGCTCTGCCCATCAACAAGTTCAGTTCTCTTCGTGTGACGAATCGCATGCTCATCAATCATGTATTTATGCCTGGATCCCTCCCACGTCACCCCACTGCTATCAAATGTCATTACAAGCCCTTCGGCTGTATGCCATGTTTCGCTGAAAAGCAAATCCCTGTTGCTCTGGCCTGCACAAACAAGAGCCAAAAACGTGGAGAGCAGTAGAAGGGAACAAGGGCGCATGTGCGATGGTTGAAAAAGTACTTCTTGACCAAAGATAAGGAAATAAGCCCTCCTTGCCAGAAATCAAGGGTATGAAACAGTGGAAATCCTGCTCAAGGCAGCACCAACATCGCATCGCCATAAGAGTAAAAGCGGTACTCCCGGCCGATGGCCTCGGCATAGCTCTCGCAGATCAGCTCAAAGCCCATGTAGGCCGCCACGAGCATAAGCAGGGAGGAGAGCGGGGTGTGGAAATTAGTGAGCAGGGCATTGGCGCTCTTGAAGGTGTAGGGCGGCTGTATGAAAAGCTCCGTGCTGGCCTGCCCGGCATGGAGCAAGCCCCCGGCATCGGTGGCCGATTCGAGGCTGCGCAAGCTGGTGGTGCCTATGCTGAGCAGTAGGTTTTTGGTTTTGTCAAGTGCATTTACCGCATGGGCGGTAGCCTCGGGCACCTCATACCACTCCCGGTGCAGGCGCACCAGGCTGAGGTCTTCCTCGTGTATGGGGTTAAAGGTGCCTGTGCCTACGTGCAGGGTGAGCTCAGCGCGCTGTACGCCCTGCGCGGCGAGCTGTTCCAGCAATGCCGGCGTAAAGTGCAGGCCTGCAGTGGGTGCGGCCAGGGCGCCAGGTGCGGAGGCGTACACCGTTTGGTAGCGCTCCTGGTCCAGGGCTTCGCTCTCGCGCTTAAGGTAGGGCGGCAGGGGGATGCTGCCCAGGGCGAAGAGGGCCGAGCGAAGCGAGG
>DAIOTP010000209.1:0-3968 GCA_036751905.1 Cryomorphaceae bacterium | reverse complement strand
TTTTAGCAGGGAAAACAAAAAGATTGCTCCACGGCTGTTAGTTTTACACAATACGAGTCTCGTGAACTTTTTGAGTTCTAATTCAGAACAAGAAGGAAGGGGAGATCTGTTCGCTGTATTCATCGTTAGAAGAACAGTGAAGAATTCATCGACAATCTTCAACAGTTCAAAACGAGGAGAAGGATCGTTGTTCTTGTTGTTTTTATTGGCATTATTTTCAATTGTTAAACAACCCACTCAAAAAAGGAGTCACGCCCATTAAAGGAGAACGTTGAGAACCCATAAACACCAGATGCTGATATCTCAAAATCGGATTGCAATTTTATTGCAAAATGGTATGGCCTTAGCTCTGGAATTAGCGCCAATTTTACAGTGACAAACGCAAAATTAGAACCAATGACGAAATTATACTCCCTTACATTGCTCACCATGCTATGCACTTTGGTCTACGGGCAAAACGTATTGCTGGTGGAGCATTTTGATTATCCAGCAGATGCAGAAATCCGCGATTTCGGCTGGACTCCACACAGCGCAGGAGCCACAAACCCCTTATTGGTAACCAATGGAGGACTCTCCTGGAACCAGACTGACTACTTGGGAAGCGGCGTAGGCAATGCAGTGGCGGTAGACAACACTGGAAGCGATGAGAATAGACCCCTAAGCTCATGGGTTAATTCAGGAAGCCTCTATGTATCATTTTTGATGAACGTGCCCACTGAGGTAACAAGCGGAAATGCAGGTTTTTTCTTTCATCTTGGACAATACAGCAATACAGCAGTACCTGATTTCTCATCCATAAGCAATATGTTCAGGGGCCGAACTTATGTTGCTCCCGGTAATTCAGCTGAAACGTATAGGGTAGGTTTGAATTTCAACGCAGCCGCAGTACCCACGGATGCTGAAAACCTCAGTGGCGAATTGAATGTAGGCGAAACCTACCTGGAAGTCTTGAAATATGAAGTGGTGGAAGGTGACAACAATGACCTTGTCAGCATCTATGTGTTCGAGGACGGTGATGATATTGCTGAGGAGCCCCTTACAGCTACCATTGGACCGCTTGGGGGTACTGCAGGCGATTTGGAGTTGGTTCAATTGGTTGCCCTTCGACAGTATGATGCCAACCAAAATATCGTGGTAGATGGCATTATCGCACAGGACGGGTGGAATTTGTTGGCTGCAGCTCCATTTACAGGTCCGGAACTTGTTGGACCTGTTGATGGAACAATCCTCAACGTGAGCGGTGACCCAACCACTGAAGCTGTGATCACCTGGACAGAAGCCGAAAATGCACCGGGCCCAGTCACCTATGAATGGCAACTTGCGCTCCGTGCAGCGGGCAACTTTGATGCCCCACTGGCCACTCTGGCCAGCGATGACGCAGGTACTGCCACCACATTGACCGTAAGCTTTGAGGCCCTTGATGGCTTGCTTGCCTCCTTGGATGTAGATGTGGATCAGACAGTTGAAGCCATCTGGAGGGTCGTAGCTGCATCGGAGGGTGAAACAGCCCCATCGATCAATACCTTCGACATCGACATCATTCGTGGTGAGTTGCTTGGATTGGCCAACAACGCCCTGAGCAGAGAAATGCTCATTTACCCAAACCCCTCAGCAGGGGTGGCCTTCCTTCGCATTGGAGAAATTCCAGCAGGCACAATGAATGTGCGTATTGTAAACCAACTCGGACAAACGGTGCGCTCAAGCACCAGTGCTGCCCAAAGTGGACAGCTGGTTGAACTTGATCTTGCTGGGATTCCTTCAGGCATTTACTTCACCGTAATCGCTATTGATGACCTTCAGGGTGTTAAGCGGCTGGTGATTCAATAAAACTTTTAGTGAGTAGTTTGTAGTTTAGTAGTTAGTGGATAAGAAAAGCCCTGTATATCAGGGCTTTTCTGCATATTGACATGGGCCGCTCGGGCCGCATTGTCAGCTGTATACACTATGCCATTTAAAGCCCTGGGCAGTACCGCCTTTACGGCAAAATCGCACAATGCCGCAGTGGTTCTTCCAGACTTAAGCCAGCAGTAAATCCAAGCGTACAGAGCCAAACTTAGGGTATACAGAGCTGTAGCACGCAACATATATTTTTGGAGGCCAATTACTTAACGACACATTTTCGGAAAGCAAAATTCGAGAATAAAGCGAATAAAAAATACCACACTTTCAGCCTATCCACAGGCTGCCTTTGTGCCTGTATGAAAAGACAAAGTCGAAAAAACACCCTACACTTTTGGTAGTTCCACAAAAAACACGCTACCCATACCCGGTTCCGACTCGGCCCATATGCGGCCGCCATGCGTCTCCACGATGCGCTTGCATGCTGTAAGACCCAAACCCGTTCCTTCTATCTCTTCCTTTGTATGCAACCGCTCCATAAATCCGAAAATCACATCCGCCTTGGCGGGATCAAATCCACGCCCATTGTCGCTCACTGAAATCAACAGCTTATCAGCCAAATCTTCAGCAATAACTTCAACGGTAGGTGGCAATGCTGATCGATATTTTAAAGCATTCGAAAAAAGATTTTGAAAAAGGCGGACCAACTGAATGTGCACACCGTGCACAATGGGTAAGTTTTCGGCTATGTTGAATACTGCATCAGCGGCTTGGATATCAGCTGCGAGGTAGCCGAGGGCCTCTGCACACACTTCACTCAGAGATACTGGTTTTGTCAATTCAGTGGTTCGGTCAAGTCTGCGATATTCGAGCAAATCATTGATCATCATTTTCATCTGCACCGAACTCCGCTTTATCATTTCGAAGATTTGCTCAGCTTGTGCATTTTTCACCATAAGCCCATTCATCTCAATAATCTGAAGCAAGCCACTTATATTATTCAGCGGTGCCTGAAGGTCATGTGATGCAATATATGCAAAGCGTTCCAAATCCTCATTGACTTCACGCAGTCTTTTTGCCGACTGCTCTGCATCTTTTTTTGCCTCGATCAATTCCAGCTCAAACCTTTTTCGCGCCGCGTAATCCGTGATGGTGAGCCGGTAGTATTCTTCTCCTTCATTTAAGTTTTCACTGCGGTAAGCACTGACCAGGCAAGGAATCACGGTTTCCTCTGCTCCCAGAAAGCCCAGTGAAATTTCATTTATATAGCCCTGCATTTTGAGCAGGGGCATGATATGCGTTTCCGCAAAAATGCGGCTGCCAGTAGTAAGCAAAGCGCTCAGCGTCTTCAATCCTTCGATGGCTCCGCGATCAGATCCAATCCATTTGAGCAAGGTATCATTTATGCCAACAATCCTGCCTTCGCCATCGCAGGTGAGAAAGCCGCATGGGGCCTTGTGATAAAAATCTTCAAAGTCAACGCTATATTTCGTGTTGTTCATAGAGTTTTGCTTAGGAATGATTTCATCGCTTCAACGGTGGCATCAGGAGCTGTAAGGTGAGGACAGTGACCTGTTACCCTGAGTTCTTTGTAAGTTGCCCTTGGCAGTTGCTCCACGACATACTTCCCTACTTCTACCGGCGAGATCACATCAGGGTTGCATTGAATCACAAGGGTGGGTATATCTGCGAGAGTCAAGTCAGCCCTGTTGTCACTTGTGAAGGTCACTTTCGCAAAATGCCTGGCGATGCCCGGATTCATCTGGCAAAAGCTGTTTTCCAGCTCTTTTGCGACAGCGCCATCACCATCACTGCTCCCTGCAATTACGGGCGTGATGTAATGCGACCAGCCGAGGTAATTGTTCTCGAGGGTGGAGACCAATTCATCAATGTCTTTTGCTGTAAAGCCCCCAATGTAATCGCCCTGATTCACATAGCACGGCGAGGGGCCGATCAGCACCATACTCCAGAAGATGTCACGATTTTTTGCAGCAGCAAGCACACCAATCATGGCGCTTACAGAGTGGCCTACAAACACCGTATTCTCATCGCAAAAAGACACGCAAATTTCAATCAGGTCGTCGGCATATCCCTGTAAGGAACTGTACTTTTCAAAATCATAGGCTGCC
>DAIOTP010000208.1:0-3984 GCA_036751905.1 Cryomorphaceae bacterium | reverse complement strand
CCCTCCTTATGGTTTCGTCAAAGCGCCCGTAGGCATTGAAGCCCAGCAGCGAAACTGTGTTGATCTGCGCATTTTCTGCCGCAAGAACAGCAGCAATTTTCGCGCCTTGCGAATGCCCGACGAGGTGTATCTGCTCATCCAGTACCCAATCTTTTCGGAGCAAATCAGCAATCACAGCACCCGCTCTTTCCACATATTTGTCCAGATAGTTGTCCTTCAGGTATTCCTTTTTGAATGAATGCGCATGGCTCGTATCCGTAATAAAGCTGTAGTCGCTGTTCAGTTCATGCATGCCAGCTTCTACGGGGGTATGGGGCATCGAAATTTCGATGAGGTGAAAATCTTTGATCAAGTCCGCATACTGAAAAGGAATATTGACGTGCTTGAAATCTACAAAGTCGATGACCAATGGCACAGGCAAGGAGCCTTACAGGAAAATGATGGTGGGTTTCGCAGCCGTGGTATCGATTCCTACTTTGATGTATTGGATGGTGTCGCCAGCACTGGTTATGGTATATTGGAAAACATCCAACTGTTCGATTTTGCGGAAAGCGATTTGTTCAACTATTGGCTGTAAATCATAAGATTGTGTGCTTGACTTCGGATGGAAACATGAAGAGGCAATTAATGCAAATACACCTATCAATGCTCTCACTTTTATCAACACCAGACAGCGCCTGGCACCGGTTTTGTTTTTTAATGCCGCGTGCATCCACTTTGCTGTAAGTATAAGTGATATATAATTTGAATGAAAAACAGCGCTACTCCAATAAAACCAAAGAGCAAGGTGAAGATCACAATAAACCTTGCTTTTGGTAGTAGTGTATATTTCTTGGTTTGCTATGTCCCAAATATGACAAATTAAAATGAGTGAAACTTACCTGAAGGTACATCAATGTTACTTTTTTTTAGATATCACCTTTGGGTGGATATAAAAGCAAAATGATTCCGAGTCATTTCAGCCATTTATGACCCGTGAAAAAAATGCACAATACTGTTGAGTTTTTCACACACTACATGCAATACATGAGCAAGTTATGGTATCAACGCAGCGCAGCTGGTGTTGTGAACCCCTGTCGCACAGGGGCTGCCACCTGCTGATTAATTCGATTGCCTGATTCGGCTCAGCGGCACGGTGTTTGGCGAAATGATATAAAGCTGGAGCACTTGTGCTCCATCGGCTCTTATTAACAAGTGCCGGCAAGCGATTGAGACAAGAGATGCACAATCTCTGATTTACAATTAACCAAAAGCATATAAATTTCATGGCATCACAAAATACGGTTCTTGACGATAAAATTCACTGGTATAAAGACGCGGTAATCTACGAATTGCACATTAAGGCTTTTCATGACGGCAATGGGGATGGGATAGGCGATTTCCAGGGATTGCTTGAAAAACTGGATTACCTCGAAGACCTGGGTATCACGGCCATATGGGTATTGCCATTTTATCCATCTCCCTTACGGGATGATGGTTATGATATTGCAGATTATTACAGCATTAATCCTTCTTACGGGAATATCGCACAATTCAAGCAATTGATGAAGGAAGCGCACAAGCGCAACCTCAAAGTGATTACGGAGCTCGTTATCAACCATACATCTGATCAGCACCCCTGTTTTCAACGCGCCAGAAAAGCCGCAAAAGACTCACCGGAGCGCAATTACTATGTGTGGTCAGATGATCCAAAACAGTACAAGGATGCGCGCATCATTTTTCAGGATTATGAAGCATCCAACTGGTCATGGGATCCGGTGGCAAAGCAATATTACTGGCACCGTTTTTTTCATCATCAGCCCGACTTGAATTTTGACAATCCCGAAGTTCAGCGTGAAGTTTTCAATATCCTCGACTTTTGGTGCGACATGGGGGTGGATGGGTTCCGATTGGACGCGGTACCTTACCTCTTTGAAAGAGATGGTACCAATTGTGAAAACCTGCCGGAAACCCACGTTTTCTTAAAAAAACTCAGGGCCCATGTCGATGAAAAATACCCCGGCACTTTGTTGCTCGCTGAAGCCAATATGTGGCCCGAAGATTCAGCTGCCTACTTTGGTGATGGCGATGAATGCCATATGAATTACCATTTCCCGGTAATGCCCCGCATGTTCATGTCCTTGCGCATGGAAGATAAGTATCCCATTACCGATATTTTTGATCAAACCCCGGACATTCCAAAGACCTGTCAATGGGCCATTTTCCTTAGAAACCACGATGAACTCACCTTGGAGATGGTGACTGATGAAGAGCGTGATTACATGTATAAGGTGTACGCCAAAGATCCCAAAGCAAAGATAAACGTGGGTATTCGCCATCGGCTTGCACCCCTGATGGAAAACAACCGCCGACAGATTGAATTGATGAATTGCTTGCTTTTTTCGCTCCCCGGCACCCCTGTAATTTATTACGGTGATGAAATTGGGATGGGCGACAACTTCTATCTCGGCGACCGGGATGGAGTACGCACACCCATGCAGTGGTCGCCCGACCGCAATGCTGGATTTTCAAAAGCCAATCCGCAAAAGCTTTATCTGCCCGTGATTCTCGACCCTGAGTATGCCTACGAAGCGGTGAATGTGGAATCACAGCGGCAGAACACCTCCTCTTTGCTCTGGTGGATGAAGCGCTCCATCCACATGCGAAAAAGGCATAAGGCTTTCGGTCGGGGTGATTTGAATTTCATTCAGGTGGAAAATGCAAAAGTGCTGGCTTTCACCCGATCTTATGAAGACGAAACCATCCTGGTAGTGGTCAACTTGTCGCGTTTCACTCAGGCAGCGGAACTGGACCTTGAGGCCTTTGCGGGATACGTTCCCACGGAAATAATTAGTAAAAATAAATTTCCTGAAATTCGCCAAGAACAGCCCTATTTCTTCACAATGTCGCCCTATGCCTACCACTGGTTTCAGTTGCAGAATGTGCATGAAGGAGAGGAGGGCGAGCAGGAATTGCCCTTGTTGGGAATGGATGCATGGGAAGATCTTTCAAAAACAGCTGTATTGCAGAACAATGCCGAGCACATATTGCTGCCCTTCCTGATGCGGATGCCCTGGTTTACAGGAAAGGATAAAACGATTCAAGGCATTGATATACTTGCCCACGCCCATATTCTACTGACAGGCTACAACAGCGTATTGCTGCTCGTACAGGTGAACTATGAGACCGGGATGCCCGAATGGTATCAGTTGCCGGTGTCATTTGCGCAAGCCAATGCAGCCAGCCATGTGCTGGAGGATTGTCCGGCATCTGTCATTTGCCGCATAAAAACCAAAGATGAAGTCGGCATCATGTATGATGGGCTTTACGATACTGAATTTCAGCAATATATGGTTGAGAAATTGGCAGATAAACACAAGTTGTCGCACGGCCATGGTGCGGTACACTTTACAGGAAATAAAGCACTGCGCGCATTCCTCAAAGAATTCCCAACGCCGCGCGCACGTGTGTTGAATGCCAACCAAAGCAATACTTCCATTGTTTATGAAAATAATTTCGTGCTGAAGATGTACAGAAAACCGGACCGTTCTATGAATCCGGACCTGGAAATGAATCAGTTTTTAAACGAAGCACAATTTAAACATGTGCCCACATTGGCAGGCGCGATCACCTGGCAGTTTACCCAAGATTTAATTGTGCTGGGTATGCTTCAGGAAATGGTGCCCAACCAGGGCGAAGCATGGAATTACATGGTCGACACCCTCCGCAGCTACAACGATCGGATTTTGTCATACCATGATAAGACTCTGCCCGCACCAAAGTTAAAAGGCAGTCTGATCAAACCCCTTCCATTCAATAAAATACCAACGGAAATTCAGGAACTTCTTGGATTGCCCACTGCTGAGCGCGTACGCCTGCTGGGTGTACGCACCGGCGAAATGCACATTGTCCTTTCGGAAAATGTAGCAAATGAAAACTTTAGCCCGGAGTCGTCAAACTGTCTCAAAACCCACTTTGATTTGTTGAAAACAGCCCGGCTTTACC
>DAIOTP010000207.1:0-4083 GCA_036751905.1 Cryomorphaceae bacterium | reverse complement strand
AGCTTATGAAGCAATACGGCGCCGATGGGGTGCGCTGTGGCATGCTCTTCAGCAGCCCTGCCGGCAATGACCTCCCATTTGACGAAAGTCTCTGTGAGCAAGGCCGCAACTTTTCCAACAAGCTTTGGAATGCCCTGCGCCTCGTGCACGGCTGGACACCCGAGGAGCGCGCCCAGCCCGAAAGTGCAGCAGCTGCCATCCACTGGATGGATCAGCGGATGGCCCAGGTGGTGGAGGAGGTCAATGACCTTTACGGCAAATTTCGCATCAGCGAGGTGCTCATGGCCTGCTACAAATTCGCCTGGAACGACTTCTGCTCCTGGTACCTCGAAGCCGTGAAGCCCGCTTTTGGCGAAAACATCGATACGCAAACGCATGCGGCCGTGGTAGGTCATTTTGAAACTTTGCTCAAGCTGCTTCATCCACTCATGCCCTTCATTACGGAGGAAATGTGGCACCTGCTTGCCGAGCGCCCCGGCCCACAGCAGGCCCTCCTCATCGCCCCATGGCCTGAAAATTCGACATATGATGCTGCTGCCATCACTTCATTTGCGAAAGCGATGGAAGTGGTAACCCAGCTGCGCAACATACGCACCGCCAATGGCATGCCATTCAAAGAAGCTGTGGAACTTTACATCCGTGGCGAAGCTTCGGGCGATGCCGACTACGAATCCATCATCCGCAAGCTTGCCAATGTAAGCGCCTGCCACCGCAATGCCGAAATGCCTGCACAGGCCTTCACTTTCGTGATACAAGGAGCTGAATATGCCATCCCTATGGGCGATATTAACACGGAAGAGCAAGCCTCAAAACTGCAGGAAGAGCTCCAATACGCCAAAGGCTTCCTCCAAAGTGTGGAAAAGAAACTTGGCAACGAACGCTTCATGGGCAGCGCACCCGCCCAGGTGGTGGAAATGGAACGTAAAAAGCAGCAGGATGCCCTTGCCAAAATCGGTATGATTGAAGAAAAACTCAAAGCACTCAACGTATCCTCATGAGGTTTGGGGCCATCGACATAGGATCCAATGCTGTAAGGCTGCTCATCGCCACCATTGTGGAAAACGAATCGGGGCTGTACATTGAAAAAACCTCGTTGATCAGGGTTCCGGTAAGGCTGGGCGCATCTGTATTTGAAACCGGCTTGATATCGACCACCAAGGCCAAGAAGCTGGCCAAAACCATGAAGGCTTACCGCTACCTCATGGAAGTGTATGACATCAAGGACTTTAGAGCTTGCGCTACTTCGGCCATGCGCGAGGCAGAGAACAGTGCCGACGTGCTGCAGCGCGTGAAGGATTATTCGGGCATTGACATTGAAATAATCACCGGACAGGTAGAGGCCAACCTTATATTGAGCACCTTCAAAAGCCAACGTCTCGATCCCAAGCGCACGTATCTTTACATTGACGTTGGGGGCGGTAGCACGGAAATAACCCTTTTGCGCAATCAGAAAAGGATACGCAGCCGCTCGTTCAAAATTGGCACTGTGCGCCTTCTTAAGAAAAAAGTACAGCCCGGTGCTTGGGAAGATATGCGCAACTGGGTGAGCAAGCTGCGCGAAACCGACCTCAATGACGACATCACCGCCATAGGCACCGGGGGCAACATCAACCGTTTTTTCAAAATGAGCGGCTTGGGCTATGGGCAATTGCTCGATACCAGCAAGCTGGAGGAAATGCACAAATCCATGAAGCAGATGAACCTCAAGGACCGCATCCTCAAGCTGCGCATGCGTCCTGACCGTGCCGATGTGATTATACCAGCCGGCGACATATACACCACCGTGCTCAAAACGGCTGGCGTGAAGCATATCAGCGTTCCGCAAATGGGACTCTCGGATGGTATTGCGCTGTACCTCTACCGCAAGCACATGGCAGCCAAGGCAGGTGCAAGTGGCCCTGCTGCTGTGCACGCTTCACAAAAGTAATTTGACAAGACCGGCGATGCGGTGCATTGGGTGCTTTCGCAAGGGAATGCAGTGGCATTGTAACGAAAGTGTGAGCGTGTTTCCCCCTGTGATCCTTCACTGGTTCTATCTGCGCAGTAGCCCGCCTCTGGCCTGCCTGTCCGGTAAGCAGGCGGCTGACGCTTGCTTCGGCCTTTGGCCATTTTTATTTCTGTGCATGCAACTTATGGATACTTGCGTCACACAATGCCTACTGCCTTGTATAAACCTCCATCAAGCTCTGAGCAACCGACTCCCAGGCGAAATGCGCCACAGCCGTATGGGCGCGTGCTGCTCTTTCCTTTTCGGAAAAATCATAGTTGCCCAACCGTACAGCAAGCGCCTCAGCCGCGGATGGCTCCCAGGCGGATGCCACCGAGGGCAAGCCAAGCACATGGCTTAAGCTACTGACATGTGGGAGCATACATGGCAAGCCCGTGCCCATCACCTCGAACACCGAAATGGCCGGAACGGTGTACAGTGCCGCATCGGCGGCATGGAAAAGTGCGTTGAGGCTGCTTCGATCCTGGTAGCTGAAGAGTCGGAAGCGGGAGGGCCCGAGCGCAGCGAGGGCCTTTTCGGCAAATGAAGTGGCGTAAGCCCCACCATCACCGCCCACCACCCACCATTGCCACAGTGCGGGCAGGGCAGCTATGGAGGGCAAAACGGCTTCCAGTCCCTTTTCGGCCACCACACGGGTGGAGGTGATGAGCACCCGGTCACCGTTGGTCAAGTCGTGTTCGCTCCGTATTTTTTGCCGCAAGGCGGGCTCAAAGTAAAACTGTGCAGGGTCAAAGCCTAGGCTGATGAAGTACTTCTGGGCGCGGAGTTTTGCTGCATACTTGCCGCCGAGCATGCCCGCCGCGGCCTCAAAGCTCTCGGGGGTGTAGGCCACCAGTGCTGCACTGCGCTCAATGGCAACCTTGTAGGTGGAGGCTTTGAGCAGGGCAAATTGAAGCTTCGTTTTGAGCTTCGCAAAGGCGCTGCCATCGGCATAGCTGTAGTGGTTGTCGCCAAAAAGGCTGATCACAGGCAAATCCAGCCCGAAAACAGGCTTTGGGAAGCGCTTGCCCAAGCCGATAACGATGAGCAGGTCAGGATTTGTATCCAATACGGCTTCCTTCAGCCCACGGGCAATGACCACCTGGCCCAATGAATATGCGGGCTGCAAGCGGGTAACCTTCACCGCGCCATCCATCTCATTTCCCGAAAGGAGCGGGGCTTGCAGGTGGCCCACATAGGGCGGCACCGCCGATGTGGTCACCACCGACACCGTGTGGCCCAAATCGGCCAGTGCCGGCGCCAGGTGCACTTCGATGTAGCCCAGCTTGGGGAGGTAATGGCCGCAGATGAGGGTGATGTTCATGTCACTTTCACTTGAAAAGCATGTACCCACCTCAACAAAGCCATAACCCTCCAAAACTCACTCAAATGGGCATTGCCCTTCAAGTCATCGCTGTAGAGACGCTCCAGTACAGGGCGGTCGATCCAGGCCGGAACGGGATGGTCAAGCACCATACTGCGCAATTGCGGCAAGAGGGCTTCACGCCAGCGCTGCTGTGGCGCCACAAAGCCCAGCTTGTCTTTGCGCCAGGCGAGCTCGCTTAAGCCCTTGTCATTGAGGTGGCCGCGGATGGGGTGCTTGGTCCAACCCTTGTGAATTTTCTGATTTGTCGGAAGGCCCAGCGCCCACTCTACAAGCCGGTGGTCGAGGAAGGGTACGCGGCTCTCGATGCCAAAATGCATGGCGTTGCGGTCCTCGTAATGCAGGAGCTCGTACAGTCCATGACGGATGCTTTTGAAGGTCAATTCCACAAAAACGGCCGAGCCACGATCGGGGGCCGGGAGGGCCGAAGCCTCCTCGCGATAAGCACTGGCGATGAGGCCAGTGCCAAGCCTTTCCCGCTTTCGCAGAAATTGCTGGGCAGCCCGCGGCAGGTGGTAGAAGGCGGCCCTTGCCATGGCAGTGTTCATGAAGGGATTGAAGTTGGCCTCGAGGGCTTTTTTCGCTTCCGCAAAAGCGGCAAATCGACGGGCCCGCAGCAAGCCGAGCAGGTAAGCTCCCGCAAAAGGGTAGTAACCGCCGAGCACCTCATCGGCGCCCTGCCCGTCGAGCAGCACCTTGATGCCCGCCTCCG
>DAIOTP010000206.1:0-4103 GCA_036751905.1 Cryomorphaceae bacterium | reverse complement strand
GCACGTTGATGTCAATTGTTTTGTCTTCAAAACTCTGTTTGCTAAACGTGAATTTTTGCTGGCCTCGAGGCAGGTCGTATACTGCATTGCTTCCCGCTGCCATCACGGGTGCGTTATTTCCGTGGCGTATGTAGGCATTGGCCTCGTTGACGCGAAAGGTGATGCGCACCAGGTCGCTCTGCGCTACTGAAGCTCCTTTTGTAGCTACTACCAATTTGTAAACGGTATGCGCCTTCGCAGGCTCGGGAAGGTTGATCTCCTTGCTCAGGTATCCAGTGGCGAGCAGCTTGATGCTGCGCTCCCGAGGCGCCACGTACACATCGTAGCCATCGTCGCGGTGCTTTACGTCCACTATTCCGATGTTGCTTTCAAACTGCATGCCTTTGATATTGCTCACCACGTCAATAAGTGCGCAGGCATCACCATTTACCGTAGTGCGGGCATCCACACGTGCGCGCAGGTCTGCGCGGTCGGGGGCAAAGGAGCGGACGTCGAATTCCTGGGCAAGGGAGTTAAAAGCGATGCAAAGCGAGCAAAGCGCGAGGAGGTAGTTTTTCACGGCAATCGATTGATAGGCCCAATATAGGAAGATTTTGCTTTGTCGTCCAGTTTGTCTCGCCACTCTTGCGTACAATAGTCAGCAATGACTGTGCTGGAACAGCTCTGCTCAGCGTTTTTCCGCAAGGAACCAATCCACCCAGGCATCTACCTGCTGCACAGAATTTGGTCGGAGGATGATTTCATGCGCGCCATTGAGCAGGTACATGGTAGGCGTTGCGAATACGTAATAATCATTGGCCACAGGGCTGTCCCACTTTTTGAAATCGCAGTAACTGAGAAAGGGGAAGCTTGCCGCAAAACCGCGAAAATCGCCTGGCGCGTCGTCGAGCGAAATGAAGACCACTTCCATGCCATACTGCTTCCACTTGCCGTAAAGCTCAGCGATGCGGGGAATTTCTTCAGTGCACTTGGGGCACCAGCTTGCGCCAAAAACGACCAACTTGTGTGATGCTTTGAGTTTGGAGAGTTGCGCTGGGCCCGCCATTGCTTCTCCGTTTTTGAGCTTTTCACCAGCGAAGGAGATGTCGGGAGCGGTATTGCCCACTTTCATGGCGCGGTATGTTTCGAGCTGCTTGGCAAGATCGTCGTTTAGCGTGCAACTGCCTTGTGTGAGGGCTTTTAGCGCTAGGTATTCCGAGGCTTCAAAAAGGCTGTGCCGTTCCAGCAGGTCAAAAAGGTAGTTGGTGATTTCGTTGAATTTTTGCTCGTCACTTTCGAGGTTTTCCAGAAGGCGGTCAGTACTCTTGTTCATTTCAACGAAAACTGTGTCTAGGCTTTTACCCATATTTTCGAGCAGCCAGTAGTGGCTTTCGATGGCATCTTTGTAGAGTCCGCTTCGGTAGAGGCGGGGATCGGTGTGGTCTATTTGCCGAAAGGCAGCAATGGTTTCGGGAATTTCTTCAGGTCGATATTGCGCCACCGTCGACACCGAGCTCACAAGGCGGCGCATGGGGAGGAACCAATGCATGTAGCTGTCAGGGTTCAGGTTTTGCAGAAATGCTTCATCTTCCGCCTTAATGCGTGCCTTTTCACGGGCTATCGAATTGAGCGCTGCTTCCTGTTGAGAAAACAAAGGATCAATTGAATACATGCCTTCCAAATAGCCCCAGGCACTCATGGCCTGCTCGCGGCGGGGGTGCTCAGTAGCGTAAAGCACAAAAACCTGTTGTTCGGCTCCCTTGCTGCACTCCACGCTGTTGGGGTCGGCGAGATAGCCGCCATTGAGCGTCACATCTTTTTCAGCGAGCACCACAAAGTATGCTTTCTGGTTGGCTCCTGCGATGTATCCCATGCCGCGCTGTGTTGCTGTGTAGGGTAGGTTGAAGTGCCCTTGTGCATCAGCCTTGGCTTTCGCAATGGTGTAAGATTCAAAACCCATGAATCCACTGAGGGTGATTTCTTCATTGGCGTGGGCAGGGAAGTGGCCTGAGATATTTTGGGAATATGAATAGCCGCTGCTTGCGATGGCCAGAAGTATTGCGAGGGTTTTCATCATGACTTGCAAGTATAAAGCAGAGGGCGGGATATATTTCAAAACCTGAAATCCTCTAAGCCAAACACGCTTCCATCAGCGTTCTTTTCAGGCTGCCATGTGCGCACGTAGATTTTTGGATTCAGGCTGTCGTTGAGGTCGATCATGAGGAAGAGGTAGCCTTTGTCGGCATAGGTAGAGGAGTAATAATGTTGCGCAATTTGAATGCCGTATATCTTTTCGTCTTTTTGGGTTTTGCGCACTTGGTTGTCTTCAAAACGCAGGTTGATAAACTCGTTGCGCTGAAAAATGCGGCCAAGCCTGTCCATATACTCGCTCTTTGAAAGTTGGATATACTCTACATCCTGCTGGCCCAGTCCACTGTAAAATCCGCGCTGGTCCAATGCAGCAGCATCGCGGCGCACTACATTGCCCACGATGATAAGCGCCTGGTCGTCAAAAATGGCCTCGAGAAAATCGTGTCGTTTCAGGGCATAGGCGGTTTTGTAATCCTCCATAAAGCCAATGAGCTGGTAGCGCTCCTCCATGCTGCCAAAGCCTGATGGCCGGCCGAGGATATCCTTCACTGCCACGTCTCCGAGGGCATATGTCACATTATCTACCTTGCCATTCGGCCCAAAACTGAATACCACGTCTTCTACAAATTCGGTGCGGTTGTTTTGGTAGCTGAAAGCCATAGGGATGCTGCGCACCATGGTGTGCTCACCCGCTTGCCATGTGCTGAGTTCTTCCTTTGCTGGAGGCAGCAGCGTCACTTTGCCATTTTTCATCAATTGATCAAAAAGTACATAGCCGCTTTCGCTGAAATGGCTGCGTGCACGGCTGTATTCACCCGCCGCTATAGCACTTACAATACTCTCCAAGGCCGGACGGTAATCCACTTTTGCGGAAGCGGAATTTTTTGTGGATGGTTTTGCCTGAGGCTCTTCCAATATTTCTTTAAACATGTCTTCCGGCAGTTCGTTTGAGGCAGCTTTCCCGTCAAGGAGCACTGTAATGTCAGCACGCTCGAAATAGGGCAGCTCCACCGATTCGAGCATAAGCTGTACCTCTGGTTCCAGGCGGGCTTTGTGCTGATACTGGTATTCGAGCCTGAGGCGAAGGCTTCGTGGATCTCGGGCAAATTCGCCTTGGAGTGTCGCCACTCCAACCCCATTGCGGGCGCTTACGGGAGCGCTGTAGCCATCGCCCATCCAGTAGATGTAGTCGAGGTCTTGGACGGGCTGCATTTTGTAGCGCATGTCCAGCACAAGCTCGCGCTGCAAGGGATTTTCGCGGAGTATATATTTGCGGGCACGCACATCGGTAAAGCTAAAGATGCGGTTGATGCGGTCATAGAGGCCCATCATCACCGGTTCCTCCTTGCCTCCCTCGAAGGCAAGGCGAAGGCGGGTATTATCGGGATGGCTTCTCGCCAGTATAAGCGCCCAATAGTAATACCGGAGCGCATCGGCAATGCGGCGTTCACCTTCGGCCCGGTTGGCGTTTTTCACAAAATCGGTAATGAGCTGCACCCGTTGCGCGAAAACATCCTCCATTTGTGCCTTGCTGATGAACACCAGCAGCTCAACTTCGTCGCGGCCTTCTTTGATCACGCGCTCTTCATAGCGGTTGATTACAGCTGAGCTGTAGGTATTGATTACGCTTTTCGCAAAAGTCTCCACCTCACTGCCCGTCTCGCGCACCACCTGCTCAAACTTGCTCTGCACATTTACACTTATACTTCCCGTGAGGCTTTCAAGCGCATCGCGCCGGGCTGCGTTGTAATTGTTGCCCACGCCGATCCCAAAGTAGTAGCTGCCTGAGTTGCGCACTTCCTCTATGGATTGGGCATGCAGCATCGAAGGCAGAAATACTATTGAGCAAAGCAGCAAGCGAACACCGTAAGGTTGAAAGAAAGTCATAGCAGGAATAGGCATTCAATGAAGTATGCGTGAGGGGCGAAGATAGAAAAAAATGGTGCTGGGTTTCACTTTCTGAATATGTTGCGATACCGCTGCTCCCCCCAATTTGATTTTTCCCCCCGAACTCAATAACTTCACGGCCAAGT
>DAIOTP010000205.1:0-4180 GCA_036751905.1 Cryomorphaceae bacterium | reverse complement strand
ACCTGCGGAATGAACAAAAGACTGTTGGTAAGAAATTGTAAAAAACAACTGCTTCTTGATGCGATTTCTAATCAATAAATATCTATTTTACAGGACTTTGATTTTTCTACTTGCGCAGTATACCGCATTTGTGGGATTGTGGGAGGGTTACTGCAATATTACCTTCATCTCATAAAATATCAGGCCACATGACCATCAGCACCGAACTCCAACAACTTATTGAAAGCTACCCCGAGGCGGGACGCATATCAGGACGCTATGCATACCCACTTCCCGATGCCGATATGTACGCCATGCTGAGTTGTCCTACTGCTCAGGTTGAGTTCATCACAGCTTTGGGCTATGGTTTGCTAAGCCCTGCGCATATGCGCACTGAGCAATTTGAGGCCTACAGCATTCCATTATTGGTGGAGTTTTTGAAACGCTCGCACCACTATTACCTCCACGATGCATTGCCGGGACTGGTGCAGGTGCTTTCGAATTCCATACGCTCGTATGCCCTTGACAACCTGCTTCCGCTAAAAATACTGCCAATGCTTCAAGCGCTGTATGATGATTTGCGCAGCCATATATTCTGGGAGGAAGAAGGACTTTTTCCATACGCGCTTTCCCTGCACCTCAAGGGTGCCGACCCGAAAGCCGGAAAGGCCTACAGCACACACTTTTTGGAGGACCATCCCAGCCATACCCATGAGGTGCACCTTATGATTGAAGCTGCAGAGGCATTGTCTGTGCAGCCCCATGATTTGCTCACTTCCACTTTACTTCGCAAGCTGAATTATCTGCACGCTGATTTGGAACTGCATGGATTTATAGAAGACCACGTGCTTATCCCAAAAGTGCAGCGGCTGGAGGAGGCCTACAAATAAAAGGCGCTCCTTTGCCCAATAGGAGCATGCACTGCGCGTACCTTTGCCACCGCAATTGGCTGCATGAAACTCTTCCGACTTTATCTTCAGGCTTATGCGGGAATATCGCCCCCGGTTTGGATGCTTTCGCTGGTACTGCTCATCAACCGCAGTGGCAGCATGGTATTGCCCTTCTTGAGCCTGTACCTGAAAGATGAGCTCGGGCTCGATCTGCATCAGGTAGGCATTATCCTTGCCATGTTTGGGGCTGGTTCTCTGGTCGGTTCATTGTTGGGGGGCTACCTTACGGATAAAATAGGCAGTTTTCATGTTCAGTTTTATTCGCTTCTGTTTGGGGGCATGGGGTTTTTTGTGCTCTTCGAATTGAGAACATTTGAGACGCTTGCGCTAGGGTTTTTTGGTGTCACCGTGGTAACTGATATGCTGCGGCCGGCAAATGCTACAGCCATTTCGCAATATGCGATTAAAGAAAACATAACACGCGCATACAGCCTGAACCGCATGGCGGTTAATTTGGGCTATGCCATAGGGCCTGCGGCAGGAGGATTCCTGGCCTTGCAAGGATACAAATGGCTTTTCTACGTGGATGGAGCAACTTGTATTGCAGCTTCATTTCTGTTTCTCGCTTACTTTTTGCGGAAGCAGCCAAGGCGCAAAAAGCTGGAGGAAGCCCCCTCAAGCCCTGAAGAGCGGCGCAGCCCATTCCGCGATCCATCCTTTTTGGCATTTGGCTTGCTCACTACGGGATTCGCTGTGGTATTTTTTCAAATTTTCAATACGTTGCCACTTTATTACCGCGATGTATACCATTTGGCTGAAAACCATATAGGCTGGCTGCTGGCGTTGAACGGTTTTATCGTATTCGGTATTGAAATGCCGCTGGTCTATGCGTTGGGTACCCGCTTCAGCACACGGCGGGTGGTGGCCTTTGGTACGCTCCTTACCGGATTGAGCTATGCCATGCTCAACCTAAGTTCAGGGATGGCCATATTGGCCGTAAGCATGGCCATACTGAGTATTGCTGAAATACTCGTAATGCCCTATCTTACCACCTACACGGTGACACGGTCGGGAGCGGCCAATCGGGGTAAATACCTCGGATTCTACGCGATGACTTACTCCCTTGCATTTATTATTGCCCCGTTATTTGGCACCTATGCCATTGGCAACCACGGATTCAAAGCCTTGTGGTACGTGATGGGCGGACTTGGCATGGTGACTGCCGTGGGTTACCTGATCAACATGCGGCAAGTAAAGGCAGCGCCAGCCATTGTTGAAAGTTTAGATAAAATAAATCAACCGGGATAAAGCAGTACTGGTATGGTACTGCGCCGTGCCAGCTCCAGTGAAGTATTGCCACCCAATGCTGTGGCCAATTTGCCGTGGTGGCGCCTTGCGGCAATGATCATGTCTGCCTTTAATTCCTCACTTTTGGTCAGGATGGCTTGCACCAATTCTCCGCCCGTTATCACTTTTTCGGCTTTGATACCTGAGTCCTCAAGCTGTATTATCAAGCCATCCATGCACGTATGGATATGGTCAAGGGCTTCCCTCACGCCGGTCAGCACATCGCTGTGTTCAGTGCCCGCCGCGCTATGAATCATTTTTTCCGGAAAGGGAGCAACGTGCACTACAAATACCTGGACCTGCTCGCCGCGGCATAAATTTATAGCGAAGCGCAACATGCCATTGTCGGGCTGTTCTGCATTGATCGTTAGGAGTACGCGCATTTGGTGCTTTGTATGTAGTTACGTGTTGGTGCGGCCTAGCGGGTAGCAAAGCACAGGAATCCGTGCTTCTTTGAGCACTTCCAGTGCGGTATTGCCGCCAAATACATTGCTGAAAAAGCCATGCTCATTCATGCCCAACACCAGTAAACTGGCATCTACACTGGCAGCTTGTTCGAGTATGCTCGGTGCCACATCGCCATTGATGAGCAGGGCCTCTGCATCCACACCGTAGTTTTTGACTTCAGCGGCAATGCGCTGCAGAAATCGGTGCTCTTCGCGAAGCTCCTTGGCCAAATCGAGCCGTATGTATTCCGGACCTTCATCGAAACCAATAAAGGCATCCAGATTGGCGGCGACGTGCAGCAGGAAGACCTTCGCCTCCAACGCTTTTGCCATTTCGAGGGTGTACGCCACTAAGTCGGCATTAAAGTTGTCAAGATCGAGTGCAAGCAATATTTTTTTCATGGTTGTAGGTTTTGGGCGCTGATTTTATCGGGTATTCCTTCTGCTTCCATCTTGTCAATCCATTGGCATGCAGATCTGTATCCAATACTGAAGAGTTCTTCGGCTTTGGAGAAATCGAGCAGGTCGTAGCCTTTGGGTATGGTAGGTCTTATGACTGCGTGGGCCATTTCCCGCCCAACGCGGCTGTTGTTGTCAATGGTGGTGTGGAATATTTCGAAGGCAATGTCCTTTACATTGTCCAATTTGCCGGTGCTTGGTATGTTGTTGACATCAACAGCCAGCACCCGGTCACAATGTCCCAGTAGCGCAGCCGAGGGCAAGTTGTCCGTGACTCCACCATCTACGTAGGTGTGTTCACCTATTTGTACAGGTGGGAATAGTATAGGAATTGATGCTGATGCAGTAATGGCCAAGTGAAGGTCGCCTTGGTGCAGGATTTCATGTGTGCGCGTTTCCAAATTGGTAACACCTGCAAAAAAAGGAATAGCGAGCTCCTCAAAGGTAAGTGGCAGCTCCCTTTCGAGCAGTTCGTTGAGGTATTTCATGTGGAGAAAGGAGGTGAAGCTGGCCCTTAAACGGAACATCTTGATCCAGCTTTGGTTGATGAAATGCTTGAGCAGGTCATTGGCGCTGAGTCCGGAGGCATAAAATCCACCCACAATAGCGCCTATACTTACCCCGGCAATGCAGACGGGTTTAATTTGGGCCTCCTCAAGGGCTTTGAGTACACCCACATGAATCACTCCTCGGGCACCGCCACCGCCCAGTGCAATACCCCATGATTGGTTTGAAAAAGTTGCGCTCATTGCGGTAAAATTAGGTCTCCCTGCATGTATTGGGAACCTTTTCACGTATTTTGGCACGGAATTTAGTGCGTACTTATCAAAAATCAAAAGCCATGAATGCGAAACATCCCATTTTCCTACTTATGTTGTTGGCCATTGTTGCTGGTTGTCAACCAAAATCACCAATGGGTGAGCGTGTACGCGAGCCATTTCAAGGATCAAAATACGAATCCAACAACCGGTTTTTCCGTTCGGTGGGCAAAGGCGTAAGCTCGCGTGACAACATAGCCCGCAGCAAGGCCGACCTGGATGCCAAAACCATTCTTGCCGG
>DAIOTP010000204.1:0-4337 GCA_036751905.1 Cryomorphaceae bacterium | reverse complement strand
CGTGCTCTTCATCTCCCACGACCACTGGGACCACCTCGATTACAAAACCATCAAAACCCTCAAGCCCAAAGTAAAGCAGGTAATTTGCGGCTTGGGCGTTGGCGCACATTTTGAGCATTGGGGCTATGACCCTGCTGGACTCGTGGAGAAAAACTGGAACGAGCAGATCGACCTGGGTGATGGCTTTACCGTGCATACCCTTCCCGCAAGGCATTTCTCAGGCCGGGGCTTCAGTCGAAACAAATCCCTGTGGCTCTCCTTTGTGCTGCAAGCGCCGGACAAGCAGATCTTCATAGGCGGCGACAGCGGCTACGACAGCCACTTTGCGGAAATCGGCAGGCAATTTGGCCCCTTCGATCTTGCCATCATTGAGAACGGGCAATACGACAGCAAGTGGCGCTACATCCACCTCTTGCCAGAGGAATTTATGAAGGCCGCCAAAGAATTGAACACCAAAGCAATCCTCCCTGTACATTCCGGAAAATTCGTCTTGGGTAACCACCCATGGAATGAGCCGCTTGAGCTGGTCACCCAAAACGCTGAAGCCGACGGCATGAAGGCCATCACCCCGATGATCGGTGAAGCGGTCAACCTGAATGACCCCAACCAAAGTTTTAGCAAATGGTGGCGGGAGGTACAATGATACCGTATTCAAATTGGTGAAATCCACACAGAGGATGCCTTATAAATGTCTGTTAAGCAAATATTCAGATGAGCCCTGTGCCCATCGTTGAGGGCTTTATTAAAATAAGTGCAGCGCCATGGCTATCAAAGTATTGCAACTTTTATAAAGCTTAAATATTTTTGAGCAAGAATTCAGGGCCGCTTGGTTTTGTAAGATTTGAGTAGTTTTAAAAAAAATTTTATCCGTAAACCAGTATTTCAATCACTCCCGATGAAACACATCCTTGTTGCCACTGACTTCAGCGAAGCTGCCGAAAATGCACTCAATCAAGCCGCCACCATAGCCCAAAAGGCGGGAATAGGCGTGGTATTATTTCATGTGAACAATAGCCAAACGGATAAATTAATGGCTGCGGCAGGTGAGCATGAAGATCATTTGGCGTCTTATATGGAAAGGTTGTGTCAAGGCGTCACGGAGCAATTTGGCATAGCATGCAAGCCAGTGGTATATGGAGGGAGTATCTTTTCTGAAATTCCAAATGAAGCAGCTGATCCGAATTGTGTTATGCTCGTCATGGGTACACATGGGAGCAAAGGAATCAGACAAAAGCTATTCGGAGCCGACTTGCTGAAGATCAGCCGAAAATCGCCCGTGCCTGTGCTCGCTATGCCTGGCGCGGCACCAAAAAATGCAAATGTCTTTAACCGCATCCTGTTTCCCTACGGCGAGCACGAAAATTGTGATTCCAAAGGAAATGCTGTCACTTTTCTAGCCAAAACATTGGGTTCGGAAGTGATACTCTATACCATCGACCGCTACGATGGGAAAGTGAGTGACAGCTCCCGAAAGCATATTGGCAAGGTGGTCTCCATTTTTGAGGAAAAAAAGATCCGCCATACCACCGTGCGTGATGAAATGACCTCCTTTTCAGTAGGTTTCGCCAATCAAACACTCGCCTATGCCAAAGCCAATGGTATTCACTTGATCGCAGTAATGTCCACAAAATCCGACAACCTTACTTTTATTACGGAAGTAGATAGAGAAGCCCTGATAAACAATGATGCAGGTATATCAATCCTTCTGACCGGCGATCTATAGTTTTTCTCTGTTCTTTCTGTCGTCAGCTTGGTGTCTTCATGTAGAGATGGCTTCGGATGGGCTTTGAATGAATCAATGGCCGAATTTTTACGTGGCCTTTTGCTCCTGTATATTCCTAAGGTTCATGAATCAAATAATTTGTTTGGTGGTAATTCAGATTGAATCTACTGCCAAAATGTTTCCCGCCAGCTTGGCTTTGGTCGGGAACATTCATCATTTCTTGTCGAATCAGATCTGCGCCTGGTCAAGAGAACCGCAGCCATCCCAAAGGATGTCAATGCAGGGCTGCAATAAATTCTCTCATCAACCCGGATTGCGAGGCAAGATCAATCACGACGCAAGGCAGCCCATCAATATTTCATAATCTCCATTTCGAGGTTATCAACTGCCTGAAGGTTCATC
This sequence comes from Cryomorphaceae bacterium, assembly GCA_036751905.1. Lineage (GTDB taxonomy): Bacteria > Bacteroidota > Bacteroidia > Flavobacteriales_D > Cryomorphaceae > T3Sed10-241. Next base: position 2,212 of record DAIOTP010000204.1, on the reverse strand, counting down.
TTCTTTCGGAGTCTGTAACGTGCCTTTTTCATTCCAGGCTCACTGATGTTGAGCATACTGGCAATGTCCTTTGAGCCCAGGCCCATACGGAGCAAAGCGGCAAGACGCATATCGCCCTTTGACAGTTCAGGATGGGCCTTACAGAACTTTTCGTAAAAATCAGGATTGAGGGCTGTAAACTGCTCGATAAAGGTATCCCAATGGTCATCTTGCTGTTGGGTAAACTTCAATTGGCTCACCAGGCCATTTAGGGCAGCACTATCCTGGTGTGTAGTGATTGCTTTTAACTGGTCGTGGAGTGATTGGATCATCTCATTCTTTCGGGCAATATGCAGCGCCTTGGAGGTGAGTTCCCTCGACTTAAATTCCACTTCCTGATTTAAGTTTTCATTCTCCAAGGCCTTAATCTTAATGGCAGCTTGCTGTCCGCGCAACTTATGCCGCTGCTTGCTGATGAAGGCATATGCCAACACCATGGTCAAAAGCAGACAGGCGAGCAAAGCGTAATTGCGGTTGGTTGATGCGGCATTTGCTTCAGGGAGCAAAGCATTTTCCTGTTTCTGGAATTCAATGGCCTTTCTGTTCTTATCCGCTTCGTACACTTGTTCAAGAGCAGCTATTTCGCGCTGCTTGGCATCACCGGAAAGGCTATCAATCAGCCCGATATATTCAATAAAAGCTTCGTAGCTGCGCTTGTGCTCTCCCAAAGTGTGGGCTGCTTTTGATACGGCAAGTGTGGCCTTGGAGCGGAGGAAGTTTCTAGGGCTGGGTAGGGTCAGAGAGTCGGCAATCAATGCATATCGGTAGGCTTCTGCAAAGTTGGCTTTGGCGAGGTAGCACTCCGAAATGAAGATATTCAAAAGCGTTGAAAGATGTTCATTTCCAATTTTTTCAGAAAGGATCAAACCCTTTCGGTAGTGCTCAATGGCTTCGTCATAACGATCTTTGAGGTAGTACGCCGCACCAAAATTTTGTTCCATGTATCCGGCTGCTCTAAGGTTGGAGGCCGTAACAATAGGCTCAGCAATCTGAAGATAGTACAGCGCGCTGTCAGCCAATTTTATGTCAAGTAAATCACTGCTCAAATCAACCAATGCTACGCCGTATTTCATCTGCTCACCGGTTTCTTTAAAGATTTCGGTAGCCCGAAAGGTGTAGCTACGTGCCACCGATTTCTGATGCATTTCAGAATAAAGCAAGGCCATATCCAGATAGAGCCCGCCCATTCCACTCATGTCATTCAGGGCATCGTACATTGCTTCAGCTTGTTGAAAGTGCTTTAAGGCCTCCGTATAGTTGCTTTTATTGAGGTAGGCACTCCCGAGATACACCTCCGCTCTTGCTTGCCGCGTGCTGTCACCACATGCCAAGGCTGCCTGAAGTGATCGCTCTGAATGAATCATCAAGGAATCGTTCAGATTCAAGAAACGTGAATGTTGCGCCAGTGCAAATTGGCTGTTCATGTGAACGCATGGCAAGCCAGAACGCTTGCTGTGCCGCAATGAAAGATCAAACAGGTACTTGGTTTGCGCATCCCAACGGCCCGTGCGCATACGTTGTGTGCCCAACTCTAACAACTGCCCGGCGATGAGCGAATCCTTTTCCAAACTCTCCAAATAGGCTATGCAACGCTCAAATGCTTCGGTACACGCACTGCTGTCATTGTGGAGACATTGAAAAGCCTCCTTTTTTAAAGCAGCAAAATGTTCATCTACATCTGCTTGGGCTAAGCAAGGAGATCCCAGTAAAACAAACAAAAAAGGTAACAGTGTGGGTTGAAAAAGACCCCGTAAGCACAGGTAAGCCCTTTCACATGCATTTGAAATTAAAGGAATTCCACCCGCAAGATTGGTGGCGTACTGCCATTTACCCTGTTGCCTTGAGAGCGCAACACAAGGCGGTGATCCGAACATGGAATCCTTCTTCATTCTGGTGATTTAGCATCAATACTTCGATATAAATATAGCAAAGCTGCTCGGCTCCGGACGATTTGCGTTATCCTTTGGCATTCTGGTCACAACACAACGATGTCATACACACCATCCAATTGGGTGTTCTTGGCTGTTTGCAAATCGAACAAGGGATCATAAAGAGGTAGCCCACCGAAGCCGACAATACCATGGCAATGGGCCCCACACGCTTGTGCGCAGTATCGACTTCATGATGCTGTTATAGATGATGCTATTCTGCAAACTCCTCTTTGTTCCTATGC
>DAIOTP010000203.1:0-4427 GCA_036751905.1 Cryomorphaceae bacterium | reverse complement strand
GATCTGTTTAAGACCGGGCCGGTATTTAATATTGCTTCGATGGGTATAGTGCTGGTGCTTGGGGTGCTGTATACTTTGTTTTGGTAGGGGCCTGTAAATCATGATGGCCGGTTTTGCGCATGTGCTTTGTGATTCTGACTGGCACTGAATGATCGGGTTACAAAACAAATTGTACCCACGTCCACCTTTTGTCCACCCGCTATTTTTTGTAATGGCTTGGCATACGGCTATGTTTGCTTCACAATGGCCCAATCACATTCCAAGTTTCAACTTTGTGCTATGGCATCGCTGCTTCTTGCAGCCGCAATGCGCAGTGGCACCTTGTTTCCGCAGCAGGCCGAAATTCGTAGGGCTACAACAGGACACTATGCCGCTGCTGCTTACATAAGTCAAAGCGCAGGGCATCCATGGACCATACAACAAAGCATTGGACAAGCCAGTGTAATTGGGGTGTCAGCCAGATCCGATTACACTGTTCGCCAGGGATTTATCCAGCCGGAGTTTGCCATAAAGGCTTCCGCAAAGATTGTCGGGTTGCAAGCCGCCCTGTTCCCCAACCCCTTTGGCAATCAGTTTCAAATCAGCTTTGGTGATAAGGTTCAGGAGGAGCTCGATGTTCAAATTTTTGATCTGGCGGGCAGGATGGTATATCACAATCAATTTGGCGCAGCACAGTCAATAAGCATTGATTTTCCGAATGCGGCAACCGGAATTTACCTGGTCCGGGTAGCAACGGGGCACAAACAATACGCTGGTAGAATTCAAAAACTGAACCTATGAGCAGGGCACTTTTTCTATTGCTCAGCTTGGCCTTGGCAACTGTGGCAAGTGCGCAGCAGCTGTATGTTGAGGCGGGCAGTGTCTCTACAACATTCGACTACAAAGATTCAGACGGCAATGGAATCGACAACACATTTTCAAAAAGCCAGCTGTGTTATCAGGCGGGCATGCGCCTGCCTTTGTACAAACAAATTCATGCCACGGCAGCAGTGCTTTTTAACCGTTACAGCGTAATCGGCAGCGATCCTGTGTACAACAACAGCTATGCATGGGATGTAAACTATCTGGGTATTGGACTTGGTTTGGAAGGCGATGTATGGCGCAAGCGCGGCTTTGCAGTGATGTTGCGTGGAGCGGCCGAACCGCAGTTCCTCATTTCCGGAACGCAGCAAATAGCGCATCAGGTGCACGACTTGCGCGGGGTGGAAGAGTTTGAGCGCCCATTTCTGTTTTTGCGCGGAAGCGTGGGCATGAATTACTGCCTCGATAACCGCGTGGCCGTGACCTTGCGCTACGCCTATGGACGGGGTATTCCGGTAGGCCGCACTCAAAGTACTGAGCGGCTCAATCTCAATACGCAGACCATAGCCGTGGGGCTCATTGTGGGCTTAAAAAAGTGCGAATACTGCTACACAAAGAATTTCATGAAAAGGAAGTAAACAAAACAAGGCGTCCATGAAAAGAACATTGCTTACCGCTTTTGTCACCTTTGCCGCATACGCAGTGCTTGCGCAATCGGATGGGCTAAGCTACCAGGCCATTATCATTGACAACAGGGCACAGGAAATCCCGGGCTTGAATGTAAGTGGCAACTACCTCTCCGAGGGCGAAGTGGCCCTCCGCTTTACCATTTATGACCAATTCGGTCAAATGCTGTATCAAGAATCACACGAAACCGTTACCGATAAGTTTGGGATGGTGCAGCTTACCATCGGACGGGGCGAAGTGAGCAGCCCCAGCCCCGGTCATTTTGATCAAATTGATTGGGATGGTACCCCCAAAGAATTGCTGGTGGAGCTAGGCATTGCAGGCAGCCCACTTGAAGCATTCAGCCGGCAGGAGTTGCTCTTCGTGCCTTATGCCTACCACCGCAATGTGTACGCAGCGGGCACGCTCACCGTCGAAGGCCAAACTGTGTTGAACAATTCATTTACCGTGGCCAACCAAAGCCTCAGCACACTGTCAGGTGATTTGGTCGTGCAGGGCACCTCGACATTTGATGGCGATGCATTTTTCCAAAACATCAGCGTGGCCAACTGGACTGAGTTGTACGGAACCCTTAGGGTGGGCGATTCCGCGACATTCCAAAGCGCGCTTTCTGTGCTCAACGAAAGCCCTACCTTGCTATCGGGTGAATTGCAGGTAAGTGGCAATGCGCACCTCGGGCAGGATGTCCATGCAGCGGGCAACGCAGTGCTGGAAGGAATGTTCACAGCCAATTCCACTGCTGCCTTGAACGGACAGGTTACCATCAATGCCCAGGTAAGTGGCGGTGAAAGCAGTTACAATGCATATCCGCTACGGGTGCAGGGCAGCAGCCAGGGAGTGGCCATCAAGGTAAGCAGCAACACCCCCAACGGCACAAACAATTTTATCACCTTCTTTGATGGGCAGAACCAGGCCGTAGGCAGAATCGAGGGACAAACTTCGGCCGAGGTCGCCTCCTCGCCGGCCTATATTTACGAAACGGCCATGCTTGCTGCCAATGTGGCCATTGCAACGTCCAATGTGCTCGGGGCCACAACATCAAGCACAGTGTGTGCTGGGCTTGGCGCCTGTGTCACAGCACCCATTCCCTCACTGACCGCAACCAGTGCAGCCAATTTGGTGCTTGCCATTGCCAACCTTACGGCTTACCAAATATTTGCCTATGAAAACCTCGGCGTGACCTACGAGTCGGGCTCAGCCGATTATGCAGAATGGCTGCAAAGAGCGAACCCGGCAGAGCAAATGTCGTTCGGTGACATCGTATCAGTACATGGAGGCAAAATCAGCAAAAACACCGATTTCGGAAGCCAAATGATGGTCGTCTCTTTTAAGCCGGCCGTGCTGGGGAACATGCCGCCCGATGGCGAAAAACATCTTTACGAAAAAGTGGCCTTTTTGGGACAGGTTCCCGTGAAGGTGAAGGGCCGGGTGAACGTTGGCGATTACATACTGCCCGGTGGGGCAAGCGATGGATTCGGCGTTGCAGTACATCCTGCGGAAATGAAAACCGATGATTTCAGCAAAATCGTGGGAACTGCATGGAGTGCCTCGGATGATCCGCGCAGCAGTTACGTAAATGTGGCCATTGGCATGAACCGCAATGACCTCGTACACCTGCTCAGCAGGCAGCAAGACCAATTACAGGCGCTGCGAAGTGAAATGGATGAAATGCACGCCCTGCTCGCCGAATTGCTGCCGGGCTATGCGGATAGGAGGCAAATGTTCCTTGCGTCGCCCAGGAATCGAGCAGAGACACCTTCGCCAAAGGCACCCGAAGCGCCGACGGCCGAGGAAATGCACTTTCCCATGGAGAGGTCAGCGTTTGTAGCGGGCCTGGAGCTGGTGAAGGCGCAGCTCCGCGGGCAGGGTATACAGCCCGAAAACCACCCCGTTTACAAAGCCATCTTCAATGACGAGGCAGCAGTGAACAAAATAATAGACCAAGCCATGCATCTGGCAGCTGAACACCGAGCGCGCGCCATATCGATCGACAAAGAGCATGGGTACAAATAGATGCCAGGATTGGTTATTCCCGTCCTTGAAGAAGGTTTTACCGGGGTTCTGAACCCATCAGGTTGGGCTATTGTACTTTCTCCTGACTTCCACATTTTGGAACTTGAAATATATATAGGTAAGGCCGCTGCGGGTAAACTTCTCGCTGCGGGTGCGCGCCAGCCTGAAGGTGAGCGCATCATAGGTGTAGCGTGTCATCACGCCGTTGTTCATGGCCAGCAAGATGCGCTGTCCCCTCGCATTGTAAGCAATCTCTTCCACGTAAGTGGCACTGCCTAGCTTGAGGGAGTGTATGGCCCCGGCTTTGTTGTAGGTAGGCAGCAGCACCGGTCGTGGCCCCACCAGCACTACCGGGTACAGGGCCTTGCGTATGCGGTTAAGGGCATCGTACTCGGAGGTGGTGGTATGCTGTGTGGCGCTCAGGTGGGCGGGGTTAAATCCGGTCCAATTTACTACATATTTCTGGTAGGCCGTCAGGGCAGCGTCTTCTATCACCTGCCGGTAAAAATTCAATAAGTTGCCCTTAAAGTCGTAATCGGTGTAAGTCAGCCGCCCCGCTTCATAGTTGTGGATATAGAGCTGGCCTTTGAGGTTTTTAAGTTCAGGATTGGTGAGGCCGGCGTCATCGCCGTAGCGCAGTATTTGCCGTAAGGTGATGCTTTCGGAGAGGGAGTCGCTGGTCCTGATGCGGGTGGGCCGCTGCAGGGTATCATAAGTGGTAAATGTGCGTGCACCTTTGGCATCGGCTGTGATAAGGAGCATGCCAAGGGCATCCATCACAATGCGCATGGTACCGCGGTCTATGTGGTCGGTGCGCAGCATCTGCCCGGCGGTGGTGTAGCGATTTACCGAGATGTCGCGGTCGTACGGGTCGATGGCCTTGATGAGCTGTCCCTTGATGTCGTACTGGTACTTCATCACCACAT
>DAIOTP010000202.1:0-4458 GCA_036751905.1 Cryomorphaceae bacterium | reverse complement strand
GCGCCTGTCGGTAGATGGCACCGTATCATGCGGTACTTGCCACGCGCAGATTCATGGCTTTGCAGACCACAACATCCCACTCAGCTTTGGGGTAGAGGGCAGGATGGGCAAGCGCAACACCCCCGGACTTGCCAACCTCGCCTGGACCCCGGCTTTCATGTGGGACGGGGGCATCAACCACATTGAAGTAATGCCCATCGCGCCCATCACCGACCATGCCGAGATGGCACATGACCTCTCAACGCTCATCACCTACCTCCAGTCAGAAACCGAATATCCCGAAGCATTTCAAAAAGCCTTCGGACAAAGCACCATCAACTCCCAAAATCTGCTGCGTGCCATTGCCCAGTTTCAGGGCAGCATGGTATCATCCGGTAGCAAGTATGACAAGTGGCTTCGGGGTGAGCTCAGCCTTACGGCAAATGAGGACGCCGGGCGGCACATTTTCGAAGCGAAGTGCAGCTCTTGCCATCCCGGTCCTTTGTTCACCGATTTCACTTTCCGCAACAATGGCCTCGACAGCACTTTTGCAGACGAGGGAAGAATGGGCATCACACTTGACCCGCAAGACGAGGGTAGCTTCCGCGTTCCCAGCCTGCGCAACGTGGCACTTACAGGACCTTACATGCACGACGGGCGGTTTCGCAACCTGCGCCAGGTGATGAATCACTACGACCATGGAATCGTGCAAAGCCCCACACTCGACCCGGAATTGGTACAGGGCATAACGCTCAGCACAGAAGAGCAAGACAGGCTCATCGACTTTTTACACACCTTAAGCGATTTTGATTTCATCAGCAATCACCGCTTTTCAGAACCCAGAGAATGAAACCGATTCTAAATGTACTCGCGGCTTTCAGCATGGTTTTGCTCTCATTTCAGCCAACACAAGCCTGCGACATGTGCGGCTGTGCCATGGGGGGCAATTACAGCGGCATCTTTCCACAATTCAGCAAAAACATCATTGGCGTGCGCCATCAATTTCGCAGCTTTTCGCACCCCAACACCTACCTCAACACCAATGGCGACAGCCGCGTGCTCACAGATGAATTTCGCTCCACAGAAATCTGGGGAAGGTTCTACCCCCACCCAAAGGTGCAGCTGTTTGTCTTTGTACCGTACCGCTCGCACGAGCGCACCGAAACGCTGCGCAATACCCGCATCTCAGGCATTGGCGACATCAGCGTCATGGCCAATTATGCCCTTGTGAACACCGGCGACAGCCTCGACCGAAAGTACAGGCATACCCTCCTGCTGGGCGGGGGGGTGAAACTCCCAACGGGCAAATACCAGCAACGTGATGAGAACAAATTGCTGCTTCCGGCTCAGTTTCAAATTGGCACGGGTGGCTATGCCTTGGTGGCAAATGTAAACTATACCCTTCGTTACAAAGCCTTCGGCCTCAATTCTGAAGTCTCTTACCGCCACAATACGGCCAATGAATGGGTGTACCAATTCGGTGCACAGACGGCAGCTGTAGCCAATATTTTTTACTGGATAGACTCAGGTAAAACCACCATACTGCCCAGCGCAGGGATTGCATGGGAGCGCTACGACAAAGACCTCGAATTCAACCGCCAAAAAACCGAAACTGGCGGGGAGGTACTTTTGGCCAACCTTGGGCTCGACCTGTATTTTCCGCGCTTCTTTGTACAGGCGTCAGCACAGCTACCTTTTGCGCAGGACCTCCCTTTTGCTCAGCCAAAGGCGGCGCTCAGGCTCAATGTGTCGGTGGCGTTTACGTTTTAAACCCGCTGTTTTTTCAAAGTTTTGAAGAATAACCTTTCTAAATCAATTGCTTGGCCTTCAGCAAGCGACTATACCGTTTGGCATCACCAAACGCTTTTTGCCTAAACCATTTGCCCACACCAAACGCATTCAGCCCACCGCCATTTCCCGAAAGGGCTTTACTCCCAAAACACCCCCAACTTGCCTACCGTACCCCGATTTTCCAGGGCTGCATGGGCCTCGGCGAGCTGGGAGGACTTATAGCTGCCGCCCACCACAGGGTCGAGGCGCCCTGCTTCGGCCATGGCCACCACCTCCTGCATGGCGCGGGCCACCACCTGGGGCTTGTAATCGCCCAGCTTAAGGATGTTGATACCTATCACGCTCTTGCTGCGCATGATCAGGGTGAGGGGTGACACGAATCCCGTTTGCAGCAGCAGACCGATGCTGCTCAGCAGGCCCCCTTTTTTGCCTACGCGGCTCGCCGCTCCGAAGATGACGAGCTTGCCTCCCGAGCCGAGGAGCTTGAGGTCGGTGGGGACGCTTTTTCCCGCAAGGGAGTTGAAGCTGGCATCAATGCGTCCTCCTTGGAGCAGTGTGCGCACCTCGGTGGCATAGTCCTTTTCGCGGTAGTTTACCACATGCTTGAGGCCCATCCCGCGCAGGAAGTCGAGCTTTTGGGCTGAGCCGGCTGTACCAATCACCTGGCAACCCTCGTGAAGGCCCATTTGGCATAGGGCGATGCCCACCCCTCCAGCAGCGGCATGCACAAGGATGGCATCGCCGGGGTAGAGGCGCATACTTTCGTAAAAACAAATGTACGCTGTGGTGTATTGCGTGCCTAAGGCGAGCGCCTTCTCAGCAGGGTAGTCGTCGCTGAGGGGGGCAATGGCGCGGTGGTCGGTGCAGGCGTACTGGGCATAACCCCCGAAGCGGATGAGGCCCACCACGCGGCGGTCCACCAGGGAGCGGTCCACCTCAGCGCCCACGGCATCGATGCGGCCCACCACATCGTACCCTATGATGCAGGGCCGCGCGGGCACCTCCGGGTACAGGCCCTTGCGGGCCAGCACGTCGGCGAAGTTGAGCCCAAAAGCTTCCACCTTGATGCGCACCTGGTTGGGTCGGGGCTTCGGGGTGTCCACTTCACGGAGTACAAAGGCTTTTTCGGGCGTGCCAAATTGGGTGAGGAAGAAGGCTTTCATGGGGAGCAGGTTTGCCGCAAAGGTACAAGGTTCGCATTATACCATGAATCTTACATCAATGGCTGTAACTTTTGAGATTTGACCCTTGGAGTCAGAGGCCCCCGCATGGCCCATTGAAACATGGTGTCATGGCGGAGGGTTAGGGCTGGCATGGGAGTGCTACGGGAATGGTATAGGGATAGGTACATAACTGATACGGGAAAGGGGGCTGATGGAAGAGGCTTGGCGGCAGGGATGGCGGGGTGGGCGGGGTAAGGAGGGCAGTGTGCCCTAATGCTATGGCCTGTAAGTATGATCGTGGGGATTTACCCTGCGGTAGGCAGTATTCCTAAGGAAACTTATCAAGAAGGTATGGGCGGCTACTGAATGAGCAGCCCCACACGGATGCCGCCATTGACCACAATGGGCAAGTTTTGCTCTCCTCCAAAGAACCCATAGCGGTTAATCGATTCAGAATGATAGCCATAGCCTACACCCAGAAACACGTCGACAAGGAAAATATCATCGAACACCCACTGCTTTCCAAAATTTAAAAGCAGGGCTGCCGCAAAGAACGACTGTCGCTCGGTGGTAATCGGGTTAGGCCAATCCCACACGGTGTAATCTGCGCTGTAAGCGGTAAATATAAGTTCAGGCTTGATGTAAGAGCCTTTCAGCAAATGGGCGTATCGACCTCCCATGGTGGGGTTGTCACCGATGTTGATGAATTTCCAACCTGCATTCATGGTGGCTCCTCTTGCACCCTCTGAATTGATGCCAAAGCCGGCCCCGATGTAGCCCAGGCCTAACTCCATGGAGCGTCCAGGCCTTATGCTGCGCTCATAGCCCAAGGCTATGATGTTGTTGAAAGGCGAAAGGAAGCCAAATTTTAGCGCGTGCCTCTTTTGTCCCTCGTAGTTCACAGGGTCGAGTATGGCATCCAATGCGTAGCTGAATTCCTCGCCCGATTGGAGCTGCACTTTTTGAATTCTGTACTTCTCTTTGGCATAAATAGGCGCATCATCCGGCGCTTCGTACATGCGGTATTTCACATCTTCAACACCGAATTCCACTACTTTTACCAGCAGTGTTTCACCGTTTTTAAGGGTAATTTTGTCTTGGGCCTGAATTGCGTTCATGCCAATAATGAGCAGGAGACTGAGGAGCAATAGATTTCGCATGGCAGGGATATTGGATAGCGAAGATAACATTTATAAGTGGTGTTAAGGGCCTTGAATATTAACATTATGTGAAGTTGCCTGATGTTGTAATGATGAAAGCCAAAGGTGATATGTGAAAAGCACAAGTGTCAATCAAAATCAGCGGGGGCACTTTTTCTCAACCACTATTTACCAGCCACTGGCCACGAGCTGCCAGCGACTTTTAATCCACAGTCGCTTGCGTCTCGCGGTGACGGGAAATTGAGCCTCTGGTTCATTTCCTCGACTCCTGCAGCGATGCTGAGTCGAGCCAAAACACCCAATAAGTCGCAACTCTCTTGCGGCTTGCGGCCCTTATAAAGCTCTTACACAGCGCCGGGGTAATC
>DAIOTP010000201.1:0-4481 GCA_036751905.1 Cryomorphaceae bacterium | reverse complement strand
TCACACAATATTCACTTCCCTTTCCAGCTCCACGCCAAATTTCTCCGCCACATCGTTCTTCACATGCTCCGAATGCTGCCATATCTCATTGCCCGTGGCACCACCATAGTTGACCAAAACAAGGGCCTGCCGCGCGTGCATGCCACAATTGCCTATGCGCTTGCCTTTCCAACCCGCTTTTTCAATCAGCCAACCTGCGGCAAGCTTCACATGCCCATCGCCTGCCGGGTAGTGCGGCGCTTCGGGGTGTTGCACCGCGATGGCCTCATACACGGCCTTGGGCACCACCGGATTTTTGAAAAAACTGCCCGCATTGCCCAATTCCGCCGGATTGGGCAGCTTGCTGTTGCGGATGTTGATGACCGCATTGCTCACGTCGCGGATGCCGGGCTGTGTAACGCCCAGGCGCGCAAGTTCATCCGTGATGGCTCCGTAGTGGGTGCTGAGGGCAGGCTTTTTTAGCAAGCGAAACGTAACGTTCAGGATCACATAGCGGTCTTTCCCATCCCGCTTGAAAAAACTCTCACGGTACCCAAATTGACAGTCTGCTGCGTTGAAAGTCTTTGTTTTGCCCGTGGCAATTTCAAAAGCTTCGAGCGAGTGAAAGAGGTCCTTGATTTCCACCCCGTAAGCACCTATGTTTTGCATGGGGCTGGCACCAACATTGCCAGGTATCAAAGAGAGGTTTTCCAAGCCTGCCCAGCCCTGCTGCAAGGTGTAGAGTACAAATTGGTGCCAGTTTTCGCCCGCACCCGCCTGAATGTAAAAGTGGTCGGCGTCCTCATCTACACAGGCGATGCCGCGCAATTCATTTTTAAGAATAAGGCCATCATAATCACGGGTGAAGAGGATGTTGCTGCCACCTCCCAACACCATGTGGGGCAATCCTGCAGAGGCTTTTTCGCCGTAAAGGCGCTGCAGCGTTTCCACACCACCGAAGCTGGCAAGGTAGCGCGCTTTGACATCGATGCCAAAGGTGTTGAGGTGACGCAAAGAGGCGTATTCAGTGAAGGGCATGGAAGTGCAGTTTGCGCAAAGCTATGTGTATTTGGGGGCAGCCCTTGGACAGATCCAAAAGGATTTCCACAAAGCAAAGCCCATAAATGAGCGAACAACAATTAATCGTTGATTGGCTGCAAGGGTGCCATAACGTGCAACTCAGTCGCACAAAAAGCCTGCAGCGTTCCACTCCGTGCAGAAGGGAATGTCGCCGGTGGCTTCGCTGGTATTGAAATACACCATGGTGGGTTGGTTGAGAAACACCGAACGCCTAAGGGTTTGCTTCACGCCAAGAATGCCTATGGCGCCGTTGTCGAAATTGCTGAAGGTAGTGAAAAGCGGTATCGTGGTGCTCTGTGGATTCACCACCGACATGTAGGCATTGAGGTCGCGGTTGCTCACGCTGAGGCGGTAGTCTATGAATTTGAACCGGGCGCGCTGCAAGCCTTCTATTTGCCGGAGGCGGGGACCTACGAAGTTGAACCAAAGTGAAGAATTGAAATTGAAATTGCGATTGGCCAATTGGCTGCCCAACGCGGCATTGAAGCTCCCAGCAGGGTAAACGAGTTCCTGATCGGTACGCAAGCTGCCATCAGTCATTTCGGCATCGTACACCAGCACCAACTCCCCCTGATAGCGCCCCCCGGTGGGGTGGGTGGAATATTCGAAACGAATGGCGGTAGGCACGCCCTGGGTAACCCATGAAACGGAAATATCGGGAGGCTGTACGGGCGGAAAACTGAGCGTAGATCCTACCACACTCGGTACATCAGTGCGGGCGCGGTAGGTCAATTCGCGCAGTGTGGCGCGCATTTCAAAGGAGAAAGAACTTACGTTGTTGAGCTCCTGATCGCTGAGGAGCTGCGCGTCCGTGAAGAAAAAACGCACATCCGTATCGTAAAACACACCGGGATCGCGGGAAGGCAAGTCTATGGGCCTCAGTTCAAAGGAATCGACTGCATTATTGCCATCGTATTTGATGATCCATGCATCAACCTCGCCATCGGCGTACTCAATGGAATCGCGTATGCTGGAGTAATTGAGTGGATTGGTAGGCGAGAGGAAGGTGCGGTTGATGCGCACAAATTGGGTGTCGACCCGGGGGTCGAGCACAGCAAAAATGACGGGACTCGATTTGTAAGGAGCAGCAAGGTCTACATCGGTGCTGCAACTTTGCGTCAAAACAATAAGCAACAGCAATGCGGAACTGAAGCCCGCAACAAAAAATTTCTTCATTGATTCCATAACAGGTGGGACGGACAAAAGTACAACAATGCCCGTAGCTGCAGTGCATTTTTATGCGCCATGGCATGGGCACGCTAAGGTATGGGATTCCAAGGGTGGGGGCCTCGAGAGCTGGGCTGGTTTGAACGAGGCACTGATTTTTGCAGGGAAGGCCAAAGGCAGGCACCACATTTTTAGGCAGCCCTTCGGTCCTCGGTGTTTGGAACCCACATTTCAGCTGTGGTTCCGGCGTTATTTTTTACCCGGTAGCTGATGTGGCCCCCCGCCATCCTCGCCCTGTTCTCCACATTTTTCAAGCCCAGGCCACTGTGACCGCAGGCCTCGTCGTATTTGCCATCAAGCACGGATTTTTTGACCCGGACTTGGCGTGAATTGTCAATTCCTGCCCAAGCCGCCCACCGAATAAAATGAGTCCTGTGAGCGTGCGCAGCGCACCCCTCTATGTCCTTAATCCCTAAGCCCCTTTGACGTTCCCCTTTTGCTGAGCGCTGACTCCGGAGCGCCCCGTATTGAGCAGAGCCGAAATAAACCGAAGGGAGCGGCATCCCTGAATTCAGGGATGCAAAATCCCCATCTTCAGTGATGCCCGCACCACCTCCGATGCCCTAGATTTGTACCTGAGAATTAACAAACAAATTAGCCCAACGCAACCAAATCCTCCATTTCACGCTAGCCCAACACCCTGTAACCACCGGCTCCGCTATGAAGCCAATCCGTCGCAACGGAACAGCCCTTCCCATCGAGGAAGGGCTTTTCTTTGCCTCCTGCTTCATCCTCACCCTTTTCCTCTTTTCTTGAACCACCACGAGATTCAGCGGCCAAACGCCGTACACCACAATCCCCACCCACAAACAAAAATCCATCTAAAAGTATCAAGCCCTCTTGACAACCCCTTCAATTTGATATAATTTTGTCGAATAACAATCAAAGACCAACTTTTATGAAAGCGATGTTTACACCCAAATGGATGGCCGCCTTCGCAGCAATTGCCATCACTGCCACCGCCTTTGCCCAGCAGGCCCCATCCTGCAACTGGCGCTATTTCCTTTCGGACAATCCCGCCTCGGGCAATGTCTCCAACATTTACGAGGTAAACCTCGATGAAGCAACCATGGAGGCCAACCTCACATTATTAACTACCGTGAATTACCGCAGCCACATTGCCTATGATGGCGAAAAGCAGCTGCTCTACATTGTGCGCAACCCCGGTGGCGCCTTCCAAACACTCGATGTAAGTGTGCCTGGCAATATGCCTGCAGCACCCATTGCCCTAAGCATGAATATAGGCGGTTCACCTGCCGCAGGTGTCGATGCCAATGGCGACCTCTACATAGGCAGTGATACCCAAAACAAAATATACAAGGTAGACCCCACCACGGGTATGGCGACTTTCCACGCCGATGCCCCTGTTCAAGGCGGTGACCTCGATTTCGACGCCAGTGGACAACTCTATCTTGCAACCCGTGCCAATGGCGGTCAGGTATGGAAAATCAACCCCGGTGCAAGCAACACCCTCTTCAGCAGCATTCCTGCCGATGTGACAGGTGGTGCATTTAAAGAAAACGGCAGTGGATTGATTTCCCTGAACAACCGCAGCCGACTCTACAGCAGCCCAACCTTGAGCTTCAATCCCAGCAGCTTCTACAAGCTGCGCCTCGGCGGCGCTGTGTTTACCACCAGCGCGGGAGGCGACCTCGCCGCCGGGTGTACCACGGCAGACGACGGTATAGAGCTTTGCGAAGACTTCAGAACTTACCTGATGGACAAAATAGGCAACAGCACTGCACCTTCCAATCTGTTCGCAGTAAGCTTCACAGGTGGTGCTGCCGAACTCAGCCAGCTGGCCACTTTCGACTACAACGCCCACATGGCTTACAATGAGCTTGAAGACGTGCTGTATGTGGTAAACATCAACGGTGAGTATTTCGATGTATTCGACCTTTCGCTCAATGCCGTTGTGGCCCAAGTGGCCATCAGTCCTGCCCTTGGCAGTACCCCCGCTGCCGTGTTCAATGCCGCCGATGGATTGCTCTACCTGGGCGATGAGCAGGCCAACAAAATTTATAAAGTCAATGTAAACGATGGCACCTCCGAGTTTGTAGCCAATTGCCCTGTAAGCGGTGGCGACCTTGTGCTGCTCGACGGTGAGCTTTACCTCTTCGAGCGTACTGGCAACACTTTGCGTAAAATAGTAGGCGACAGCAACGTGCTTATTGCAGCAGGTCTTCCTGCCAACG
>DAIOTP010000200.1:0-4504 GCA_036751905.1 Cryomorphaceae bacterium | reverse complement strand
TGGTTGGAGCAATCTATAAGCTATTGTGGATTTTCATGCTTTTTGGGCTATTTCTGGTTCCCGCGGCTTCACTGGCCGTTGCGATTGTGAACAGGCTCCAAAACAGCTGCCTCTACACAGTGTCGATATTGATGAATTTGGGAACGTTTATTTGGTTGTACTACTTTGCGCGGGGGGTTTTGTATACTTCGAAATCGTCGAATAATCACTACAAGGATTTCACCAAGGTTGTACATTAGTCGACCTTTACGGAAAATGGAAATGACAAGCTCAACATTATGACCAACAACGATGTGCTCAGGCAATTGCGCTACCTCCTTGATTTAAACGACACACAAATGATTGCGCTATTCAAACTAGCCGATTACGAAGTGACAAGGTCGCAGGTGAGCAACTGGCTGAAAAAAGAGGAAGATCCTTTAATGGAAAACATGCACGACAAAGAGCTCGCTATTTTTCTCAATGGCTTGATTATCGATAAGCGCGGAAAGCGGGATGGACCCTCACCCGAACCGGAAGATCCCTTGAGTAACAACATGATCCTTCAGAAGCTGAAGATTGCGCTATCCCTCACCACCGACGACATCATCACTCTATACGCTTCAGTCGGCAAGAAAATTACGAAAAATGAACTGGGTGCATTTTTCCGGAACCCAAACCACAAATCCTACCGGCACTGCATGGACCAATACCTGAGAAATTTTTTCAAGGCGCTGCAGCTGAAGTAGATGAAGTGGTGGCCAATTCTAATCATGTGGGCGAGGCTGTTTGGGTCAGGTTCTTGGCTGTTGTTTTTGTTGGTCATTGGTCGATTGGATTGTTTCCGTATATAGAAGCGCCTTTTTAGGTCATTTAAAGATCTTCACTTTTGTGAAATTAAAAAGCCCGCTGTGGGAGCAGCGAGCTTTTATCTGACTATACAGCCATTGTTTATTACCGTTTCATAACTCCTTTGATATTCACAAATTCTTTCAATCCGAAGCCGCCGTGTTCGCGGCCGTAGCCTGATTCTTTCACCCCACCGAAGGGCATGGAAGGCTCGGCCAGGCCGAAGGAATTGATAAACACCATGCCCGTATCGAAATGCTTCTCGGCCATTTCGATGGCGGCGTCTTCATCTTTCGAAAAAATTCCACCGCCCAGCCCGAAACGGCTGTCGTTGGCAATGCGCATCGCATCTTGGTTGTCTTTGGCTTTGATCAATGAAGCCACCGGGCCAAAGAGCTCATCGTCGTAAGCCGGCTGTCCGGGCTGCACATTTTCCAGCACGGTAGCGGGGTAATAGAATCCATCGCCTTCAGGAATTTCGCCGCCACAAGCTATTTTGGCACCCTTTTCAACACTTTTCACTACTTGCTCGTGCAGTTCGTCACGGAGGTCTTCACGTGCCATGGGGCCTAGCTGGGTGCTCTCCTCATTGGGGTCACCCATTTTCACTTCGCTCATGGTTTTCACAAATTTCTCCCGAAATTCCTCGTACACTTTTTCAACCACCACAAAGCGCTTTGCTGCGATGCAGGTTTCGCCATTGTTGTATATACGCCCTTTCACACAGGCTTTTACCGCTTTATCGATATCGGCATCTTCGAATACGAGGTAGGCGTCATTGCTGCCCAGTTCCAGCACAGTTTTTTTCAACTCTGCCGTGGCTTTCTGTCCTATCTTTTTCCCGGCACCGGAACTTCCGGTGAGGGTTACACCGCGCACCAGCTTGTTTTTGATCACTTCATCCGACTGGTCGTGGTCGATGATGAGCACTGTAAACAGACCCTTGGGGACACCCGCCTTTTGGTAAATCTGCTCCAGCAATTTGCCCGAACCGGTTACATTCGAGGCGTGCTTGAGCAATACCCCGTTGCCCGCCATCAGGCTCGCTACGGAGTACCGCACTACCTGATAGCTGGGATAATTCCATGGCTGTATGCCGTACACCACGCCAATCGGGGCGTATGATACGCGGCCTCTGTTGCCGTTGAGCAGCTCGCGCTCCTCCGTTTTCAGGGCATCCGGGCCTGTCTTTGCAGTGTACTGGCAAATGGCCACACACAAATCAACTTCCTGATGGCTTTGCTTCAGCGTTTTGCCCATCTCATTGGTCATCAACTGCGCCAATTCCGCCTTGTTCTTGTCCAGTTCTTTGCCTATGGCAATGATCACTTCCGCCCGCTTTTGAGGAGCTAAGGTCTTCCACTGCTTAAAGGCTTCATGGCATGCTGCAATGGCTTGTTCCACCTCTGCATCGGTCATGTGTTCATAATGATTGAGGCTTGCTCCCGTTGACGGGTTGATGGTCTCTATCGCTTCTTTTGTTGCTGTTTCACTCATGGCATTTTGTATTTTTATTTTATCCAACTTGTTCGGTAGGCATCAAGTACACAGCATTGACGTTTGCCCTGTCGGGCTGATTCACGGCGTAGAAGATCGCGTTGGCGATATCCTCTGCCTCGAGTGTCGTCATTTGCTTCATGCCTTTCAGCTTTTCCTTGATATCGTCGTCGGTGATGGTTTCAAAGAGGCTGGTGTCCACCGCGCCGGGCTCTATGGAGGTCACGTTGATGCCATACTGCCCTGCCAGCTCCTTTCTCAAGCCTTCTGAAAACATTTGTACGGCAACCTTGGTGGCGCAATACACCGCCCCGCCGGGGAAGTAATTGTGCGCCGCCGAAGAAGAAATATTCACAATGTGCCCGCTTTTGTTTTTTCGCATGGTGGGCAATACCGCTGCCACGCCATTGAGCACGCCTTTAATGTTGACATCCACCATTTTTTCCCACTCATCTGTCTTAAGTTTTTCGATATACGAAAGGGGCATAAGGCCTGCATTGTTGATCAAAACATCAATGGTGCCGTAAGCATCCAGGGCTTTTTTTACCGCTTCCGCAAAATCAGCAGGTTTGGTCACATCCGTTTTTGCCACCAAGGCTTTACCGCCATTGCTTTCAATCTTCTCTTTGAGTGTGTTCAGTTCGTCTTCACTTCTCGCACACAGCACTATCGAGGCACCTTCTTTGGCCAGTTTCATCGCTGTTGCTTTGCCTATTCCGCTCGAAGCGCCTGTGATCAACACTACTTTTTTTTTTAAGTCCATCTTGTATTTTTTTGAGGTTTAATAAATTCACCCTGAGTAACACAAGAGTCGCTCCGAATCACTCCATTCAATCAATCGCAGGCAGCCAGCCACTTGACCCTTCCGGAAAACCGGTTGATGAGCGGTAGGGCTACGAAGTGGGGATTTGCTTCTACATGGGGTCAGGCAAAAAAAGCGTTGGGACAGGTATTTGTCGCAACCCGAATGCTCTTTTGGGTTAGGTGAACTGGCGGGCTTGCACCTTTAGAATCCAGGATCGTTAAGGAATAGAGGATCGATCTGGATTCCGCCCACCAGAAATGCTTATCTTTGATTCTCAACTCAACGCATCATGATTACGCTTAAAATCTCATTATCAGAAGAAGAGTACAATAAACTCGGATTGCGGTCAGACCAAATCAGCCTTTCTGAATTTAAAAAGATTCTAACGCAGGCCCTGGCAAGAGAACGCCTAGACCTTAGCGCAGCGCTCGCCGAGCGCCATGGTCTCTCTGGAATGACAATGGACGATATCAATAAAGAAGTCAAAGCCAGCCGACGTGATAGAAAAAGTGGTCATTGATACGAATGTGGTCATATCAGCACTCATTCAAAAAAATCTCCCTTACCATGTCGTCCGGTTTTTATTGATTGACAACCGTTTTAAATGGTGTCTCAGCCCTGAAATTTTTGATGAATATGAAGATGTGGTAAGCAGACCCAAGTTCAAACGTTTCCCCGATTTCAAGGAAAATGCCAGTGCACTGCTAGATGATGTTGCTTCATTTGCAGAATGGTTCGAACCAAAAAATGTGATTACAGTGATATCTGATGACTATGACAACAGATTTTTGGAACTGGCTGTTGAGGCCAATGCGAGCTACCTGATTACAGGAAACAGACAAGATTTTAGCATGGATCATTTTGCCTCAACCAAGATACTAACCCCTAAGTAATTTTGGGAATTGATACAGGCCCTTCAATGACCCGCCCCCTCGAATACCTCCGCGCCCTGCGCTACCATATCAACGGATTTGCACTCAGGCTTTACCTCTACGCCACCGGCTGCAAAGTGGGAAGCAACTTAAAGTGTCTAGGGTTTCCAACTTTTCGCGACATTCCCAAAGGCAACATAAGGCTGGGCAACAATGTGGTGCTGGGCAAAGGGGTGATCTTTGAAATAGCGCGCAGTGGTGAGCTCCGCTTGGGCAATGAAGTGATAATCGGCGACAATGTGCGCCTGAGCAGCGCGGCCAAAATCACTTTCGAAGACTGGAGTGGCATCGCTGAAAACAGCAGTGTTCGCGGCAGCTTCCACCGCCTGGCCAAATCCACGCCCTACATGCAGCAGGGCACCCGCAGCGGCGATATACACATAGGCCGCGATGCCCTGATAGGCGCCAATACCATGCTGCTCCTCGGCGCCAATATTCCCGA
>DAIOTP010000199.1:0-4625 GCA_036751905.1 Cryomorphaceae bacterium | reverse complement strand
GCCATAGGCTCCCCGATGTTTCGGCTCAAGGCTGCCGATTTGTACAAAAATTCAGGGCTGCGCTCCTCGTCACCATCAAAGCGCCGGGCAAAGTGTTCATACTTGTCGCGCAGTAGCAGCATGGCCTCAGTGTCATAGGTAGCACTTTCCGTAAAAACGATTTTTTCCAGGCTGTCAATTTCGGCGAGGCGCTGCCGGCGAAGCTCTACATCGCTGATGAGTTCGGGTATTTTTACGGCCTTACTTTCTTGCTCGGGAGTGCCGCACGAAGCCAAAAAAAGAAAAGCTCCGAATGCCCAGATGGTGTACTTGGTCATGGTTCTAATATCTATGGTTTCAATCAGCGTTTCGCCTTGCTCAAGGGAAAACGCATGCGGTAACTCACATCCACCACCCCTTTGGAAATATCGACGAGCTTGCGCTTGAGCATACGCTTTTTCAATGGCTTGAGGTGATCAATGAAGAGTACACCCTCAATATGGTCATACTCATGCAGAATAATGCGTGCAGCGTAGCCGTCAAAACTGCGCTCTTGCAGCTCCCAGTTCCGGTTGAAATAGCGTATAGTGATTTGCGACGCTCGACTTACTTCCTCCCTGATATTGGGTATACTGAGGCAGCCTTCTGCAAAAGGCCATGGTTCACCCTCGGTATGCACGATTTCAGCATTGATAAAAACCTCTTTGAAGTCCTTCACCTTCATCGCTTCGGCATCCTCCTCGTCTTCGCCAAACGGACTGGCATCCACCACGAAGAGGCGCAGGCTTTGGCCTATCTGAGGCGCAGCGAGGCCTACCCCTGCAGCTTCATACATGGTTTCAAACATATTGTCTATCAGCTCATCGAGACCATCATGTTCTTTGTCAATAGGATCCGCTTTTCGCTTGAGTACAGGATCACCGTAGGCAACAATAGGTAGAATCATAGCGTACAAAATTACACATTCTATTGGCTGTAGCCAAAGCGCTTGGCAAGGCAGGATGAACTGCTGTGCGCAAAACAATATGCACTTGCCAGCACAGCTACATTCCCAGCGCCGAAACGGCTTGGCGCAATTGCCGCAAAGCGCCTTGTGGCGCGTTCAGCAAATCGGCTACCATGGCCGAAGCCGTGGGAACGCCTCCCGCTCCCGCACCGCAGAATGTGAGGGTGCCACTGTATTGTCCCTCCACGGCAATGGCGTTGAGCTCGCGCTCAATAGCATACAGCGGATCGTCGACACCGATCAATTGTGGACGTATATCGAGCTGCCATTTTTCGCCCACAGGCAGAATTTCTGCTATGAGCTTTATTCTTTTACCTATTGCCAAGGCTGCCTTCACATCACTGCTGCTCACCTGCCTGATGCCCTCGTACACCACGCGTGAAAGGGCCGGGTTGCCCCCTTGTGCGGTGTACGCCAGAATAAGCGACTTGTAATAACTGTCATGCGCGTCCACATCGCTGCTTGGATCGCTTTCTGCAAAACCGAGTTCCTGCGCCTCTTTCAAAGCCACATCAAAACTGATATCCCCCTCGTGCATGCGGCTCAGAATGTAATTGCAGGTACCGTTGAGGATACCCCTGATGCGCTTCACCGGTTCGCCGCGCAGGTGCTCGCGAAGCGTTCGGAGTATGGGGATGGCCCCACCTACAGCGGCTTCATAGAGCAATTTACCACCGTACTGCTGCTCCAACCCGTGCAAATGGGCGAGACGCGATGCAAGCATTTTCTTGCTGGCACTGATGTAGGTTTTGCCTTGCACAAGCGCCTTTTCGGCAAATTTGGCAGCCGCCTCCGCATCGTCAATGGCCTCAAGAATTACCTCCACCTCTGGATGTTCGATAAGGAAATCACCTTGCGAAAAAATCAGGGCGTCAGGCAGCGTATCCTTATGCTTTTCAGGATGCTTTACCGCCACGCCGAGAATGCGGTATCCGGGCAGCGCCTTGATGCGCTCATACAATGCACGGCCTACATGGCCATGGCCTATTATGGCTACGGTGGTTGTATTGTTTGGGAGAAAATTTGATGGTGTCATTGTGAATTTTTAAGTGTGAACAGGTTGAGGAACGAAGTCGGTCAGGAGTTTTGCCAGCGCAGCAGTTTCCACAAGGAAACCATCATGGCCATAGGGTGATGTGATGCTTTGCAATGCAGCGCCGGGTATTTGTGATGCGAGAAATTGCTGCTCCTGAGGGGGAAAAAGCACATCACTGTCGATGCTTATCACCAAGGTACGGGCCCGTACGCGCCGCAAAGCCGCCTCGGCGCTGCCCCTGCCCCGCCCCAGGTCATGGCTGTCCATGGTCCGGCTCAAGGCGTGGTAGCTGTAGGCATTGAAGCGGCGGGCCAGCTTCTCGCCCTGATAGCGCTGGTAGCTCACGGCCCTGCGCCTGAAGGCTTCATCGCCGGGTTGAGGTCCCTGGGTTTTGGCGTAAGCCCCATAGTGGCGGTAGCTCAGCAAGGCCATGGCCCTGGCCGCGCGCATGCCGGCGATGCCCGCATCGGGACGCGGTGCGCCCCAGCTTGCATCGGCTTCGATGGCCATGCGCTGGGCTTCATTGAAGGCCACCCCCCAGGGAGAGTGGAGCGCATTGGTAGCGAGTACCACGAGCCGGTCAAAGCGTTCAGGCTCCTGCACCGCCCACTCCAGGGCCTGCTGTCCGCCCATACTCCCTCCAATGATGAGGGCCATGCGGCCTATACCCAAATGCGCTGCGAGCAGCCTGTGGGCCTCCACCATGTCGCGGACTGTGAGCTCGGGAAAATCGCTGTAGTAGGGCTTGCCGTAGCAGGAGCCGAGCATGTTGGCGCATACCACGCACCACTCCGCCGGATCAAAGGGGGTGCCAGTGCCAAAGAGGCCGGGCCACCAGTCTTCCACGTCGGCATTGGCGGTGAGGGCATGGCATACCCACACCACATTGCTCCCATCGGGAAGGGGCTTGCCCCATTGTCGGTAAGCGAGGGCGGGCGCCTTGAGGCACCCGCCCCGCTCCAACTGAAGTTCACCTTGGTAGATGAAAGTTAGATTCATAGCGTGTTAATTCAATACAGGTTGGGGTGCAGTCGATTTTGCGAAAGCCTGCTCAAAGTCGGCTTTGATGTCGTCGATGTGCTCTATGCCCACCGATACGCGCAGCCATCCGGGCAGCACACCGGCCTTGGCCTGCTCCTCAGTGCTGAGCTGCTCATGGGTGGTGGTGGCCGGGTGGATGATCAGGGTTTTGGCATCGCCCACGTTGGCCAGGTGGCTCACGAGTTGCAGGCCATCCACCACCGCATCAGCCCGGTGCTTGTCACCGCGCAGCTTGAAGCTCAGCACGCCGCCAAAGCCGTTTTGCAGGTATTTTTGCGCAAGCGCGTGGTACTTGTTGCCGGCAAGGCCGGGGTAATTCACGGCCTCCACTTCGGGGTGCTGCTCCAGCCACTGGGCTAGGGCCAGTGCATTGTCGGCGGTGCGCTGTACGCGGAGGCTGAGGGTTTCGAGGCCTTGGAGCAGCAGGAAGCTGTTGAAGGGGCTGGGCGCCGGACCGAAATCACGCAGGCCTTCCACCCTGGCGCGGATGCCAAAGGCAACGTTGGGCAGGCCGAGGGGGTTGCCTTCGCCAAATACCTCCCAGAACTTCAGTCCGTGGTAGCCTTCAGAGGGCTCGGTGAATTGCGGGAACTTGCCATTGCCCCAGTTGAAGTTGCCTCCGTCCACAATCACCCCGCCGATGCTCGTGCCGTGGCCGCCTATCCACTTGGTAGCCGAGGCTACTACGATGTTGGCGCCATGGGCAATGGGCTGTGCCAGGTATCCGCCGGCCCCAAAGGTATTGTCCACAATAAGCGGAATCTGGTAGCGCTGAGCGAGTTTGGCGAAAGCCTCAAAATCAGGAACATTGTAGCCGGGATTGCCAATGGTTTCCAGGTAAAGGGCTTTTGTGTTTTCGCCGATAAGGCGCTCGAAGCTCTCGGGTTTGTCCACATCGGCGAAGCGCACCTCAATACCCAGGCGCTTAAAGCTCACCTTGAACTGGTTGTAGGTACCTCCGTAAATGCTGGAGCTGCTCACAATGCTGTCGCCGGCGGAAGCCAGGTTGTTGATGGCGAGGAACTGAGCGGACTGACCGGAGGCAGTGGCCAAGGCATTGGTACCCCCTTCGAGGGCGGCGATGCGTTTTTCGAATACATCGGTGGTGGGGTTCATGATGCGGGTGTAAATATTGCCGAACTCTTTGAGGCCAAATAGTTTGGCGGCGTGTTCGCTGTTGTTGAACACGTAGGAGCTCGTTTGGTAAATGGGTACGGCGCGGGAGTTGGTGTCTTTGCCTACCTCCTGACCTGCATGCAGTTGGAGGGTTTCGAATCGGAGTTTGTTGTTCGGTGTGCTCATGGCATTTTTGGAATTTAGGGTGAAATGTTGGGTATTTGGGTTTAGAAATGTGCTTTGGGTGGGGGCTAAACGCAAAAATCCCGTCCGAGGCTGCTGTGCTTCGGCGGTTGCGTTATGGAAATTTCAGGGTCTCTTGAAAATATCGCTTAGCCTTGGCACATGCAGCAACACATACACATCATGCAGCAACACATGAAGGCTTGGGGAAGGGCGATATTTGAGAGGGCGGTATTCACCTGTGTTTTGAGATGTAACAAAGGT
>DAIOTP010000198.1:0-4709 GCA_036751905.1 Cryomorphaceae bacterium | reverse complement strand
CATGTAAATGTTGTTGCCTGACTTTTTCCAGAAGAAATTGCTCTGGTTTCCATCGGCGGCGCATATGTGTTTGGTGCTTTCATTCCAGTCGAGCAGTCCGCTCTCTATGTTCAGTTTGCGGGCATAGATGTTGCCGCCCGTCCCTCCCGGGCCATTGCCTACCCAGGCGAAGATGATGCCCTGCGCATCGCTCATTCCGCTGAATGTACCGTTTAGCCCCTGCGTGTCCGAAGTTACATTGCGCCACGCCGGCCACAGGTTTTCCGGATTATCGCCACCCATGCGCATACAGCGTATGCTCGCGCCACCTGCATTGGCTGAATTGTGGTACACATAACACCCGCCTGCATGGTCGCTGGCTATGCCAAAACTGCTTCCCGCATTGACTTGCACACCCACCGGCAGGGTACCTCCAAATGGCCACAGCAGGGCACCACTTCCGTCAAATTTCGACACCTGAACGCGGTTGCCTGCTCCCTGAGCCACAAACAAGATGGCCACATAATAATTGCCTCCCGACTCGGTGAGTCTTACCCCGGAGATGGACTGATTGCCTACGCCGCCGTCGCGTATTTGCAGGTCTTCAGCCCATACTTTTTCGCCATTGGCATTGAGCTCCTGGGCGTATACACCCTTGTCGGGGGGGTTGCCCCCGCTGGGGCTGTGTATGCTCCACACCAGCACCATTTTGCCGGCATCGCTGCGCAGTATGTGAAAGCTGTTGATGTTGTTTTCATAATTGACTATTTCACGGCCGTTGGCTTCCCACTGCGCCACGCCTGCGGCATCGTAGTACTGACCGTAAATGTCGTTTTGATTGCTGGCAGCGCGCGTATCGCGCCAGAAGATGTAGATACCCCCTTCACCGTCGTTAAAGGACTGCACATTGCCTTGAATTCCGGGAGCAGTGCACACAGGAGTAGGATTCGAAGGGTCGGATGTCCACTGCGCAGCCAGAGGAGCGGCGCCCAGCAAAAGCATCAGAACTGATAAGCGTAATTGTGTTTTCATGGTGGAATGATTTTGTAAGGCCTTTTGGTATTGGGGCCGCTTGTTTGCACATAATCATCACCGAAAGTAGGCGCCGTTTCAAAAAAATTCGTGGCTCAATGAGTGAACGTAACTGATATTGAGTGAGCGTTGCGATGTATAACCATGTGACAAGGCTGTAGCTGCAACAAGTCCGCACATTGAGAAGATGCACCGCATGTGATCGGAGTGCGCAAGCGCAATGAACATCTTCTACAGCGGTACTGCACTGCACTTTAAGCGCAACTGCCGGTTCATCCTATTTTGCGCAAGCTACACCCTCAACACCCCCCGCTGCAGCGCCAGGTAAATCAAATGGATGCTGTTTTTGGCCTCGAATTTTTGGATGAGGTTTTTGCGGTGGGTCTCCACGGTGTGGGCACTGATGCACAGCTCTTCGGCGATTTCTCTGCTGCTGCTGCCTTTGAAGAGTGCTTCGAGCACTTCCTGCTCCCGGCTTGAAATGGGTATGGCATTGTCGTTGTGCTCGCGGATGTTGACCGCGAGGTCTTTGGCGATGCTGGGGCTGAAGTAATAGCCATACCTGTTGAGGTGGAGTATGGCTGAAGCTATATCGGTATTGCGTTCGCTTTTGAGCATGTAGCCGTGCACGCCAAGGGTGATGCAGGGCACAATGACGGCGGGCGTGTCGTGCATGGTGAGCATCATTATTTTGACCTCAGGGTAGGAGGAGAGGATGCGCTCGGCGGTTTGCAGGCCATTGAGCACTTTTGGGCTCTCACCGTTACTGAGGCTGTAATCCATCAGCACAATGTCGGGGATGGAATCCACCAGTTGGGCCAGCGCCATTTCGCCGCTGTGCGCCACCTGGCCTATTTCAATATGGGTGTGGTTGCTCAGCAGCATCTGCAAGCCATCGGTGATCACCTGGTGATCGTCTACAATATGCACCTTCAACCTCTTCATGCTATGGGGATTGAAAGGTAATACAAAGTTCCTTTACCAGGGCTGCTCTCCCGGATTAATTTTCCTTTAAGCTTTTCTGCACGCTGCCGTATATTGGCCAGCCCTATGCCATCCGAAAGCTTTCTGTCGTCAAATCCTTTGCCATTGTCCTGAAAGCGGAACTCAATGCCGCTGTTTACCTCTACCGAGATGTCCACTTCGCTGGCATCGGCGTGCTTCAGGGTATTGCTCAGCATTTCCTGGGTGAGGGCGTACAATTCTTGCTGTATGGTACCGTCAGTTTCATCCAGAGGGCCATCTACAGAGAATGAAATGTGCAAAGCCGTGGATCCTTCAATGGCCCCAATGAGCTGTTTGAGGGCCACGCTGTAGCCAAATTTTGCCAGGGAGCTGTGGTACAAATCATGCGATATACGCCGCACTTCGTCGACTGCCTCATCAAGCAGCGTACTGATTTTCTCAAATCCTGCTTGCTGCTCGAGCTTGATGTCTTGCAGTTTTTTTTCGATGCTGCTGTTGTACAGCTTCGCGGCAAATAAAATGCTGCCCAGCCGGTCGTGCAGTTCCTGAGAGATGCGGCGCCGCTCGGAGTTTTGCCCATTGAGCATGGCATTGACCGTTTCCACTTCCTTTTTCATCAGGAGTTCATCAATTTTGTTCTCTCTGATTTGGATTTCCTGCTGCGCTATTTGCTTCCGTTTCCGGAAAATCAGAAAGAGGTCAAACACCGCCACCATCAGCAGCAATACCACAGCGGAAGACGCAATGACGATAAAGACAATCAAATCCTTTGTTTCTTCCATAAGATGCCGATAATGAGGATGAGGGCCCAGAGGGCGTAGCTCACCAGGTTTATTGCGTAAATTTTGCTTGCAAATACTTGATCAATCTTTTGTGCCAGCGGCAATGCGCTCATGGCCGAAATCATGAGGGTGAAATAGATCAAATTGGCCAATCCAAAATAAAACAGGGTAGGGGATTGCCCCGCAGTGTTCAGGGAGATACTCCTTAAATGAATGTATGACAATGCAGCAAGAACCAGTCCTGAAAGTACATTGCCCAGACTGTTGAATTCGGTGAGGTGGGGATGGTATACCATGCCTGCCCCAAATGACAGCAGCACGCACACGATCCCGAACTGATGCATGCGGACCCTGAGCTTGCCCTGCTCATTGAAGGAGTATATAAGCAAGGTGAGTGAGCGCTCCAAAGGGAGAAGTACATTGTAGATGGTGTGCGTGTCCCTCTCTATAAGAATCATGAAATAGCCAACGGCGTCGATGAAAATGTTAAAAAGTAAAATCAATAAAATCAACTGCTCAAACCCTTCCAATCTTTTAAACCTGACGCAGTATACAATCCCTGCAAGCAGACACAAGGTTGCGGGGACATCATCGGCATGGAAGTTTAGGGTGGGCAAGGGTTTATTCGTTCATTACACTTATTGGGTTGTACACGTTCCTGGCGATACTCCACTTTTGCAATTGGGCGGGCACAGGCGGCCTATGTCGAGTGCTTTTTTGCCGAAAAGGCTACCTTCATCCACATCGTTCAACGCAAAGAATGCGGTGTTGTCGCCGAATGCATAGCAGGGCGTATGCAAAAGCTTGTTGGTACCAGCTGACTTCACAGCACCGTGACCAATGTATAAATAAAGTTCACTTGTTCGGGCATATTCTTGATAAAATTGCACGAGGCGCTTGGGGTCGTGGTACACCATCAAAGGATGGGACGAATCAATAGGATCGGTTCTGTATCTTATGCTATCCCGATAGGCCAACGTGAGGCTGCTGAACCTGCTGTTGCCTACAATGCGAAACGGCCGTCCGTTAAATGGTTCCAAGGCGATATAATGCGCAGATGGTTGGTAATTTTCACCTGCTTCAAAGGGGCAGTACTCCACGGCGCCAAGTGTATCCGATGTGTCGGGAACAAGCCGGCCTTTGCTCAGGATGTAAATGATATTTCTGCTTTGGAGGTCGTATCCATAATGAAAAACCAATCCGAATTCCTCTTGTAAGCTATAGCGGCTGAAAAAGTTGATCAAAGTGGTATCCATGGCGAGCTTGGTGGGGTAATAATCCAATCCCTCATTTGTTGTGTGACTCTCGGCAAAGGCTATGACTGCTTTCGCAAATTGAGTGAAAGTGATGGGACCGGTCACAGGTGGAAAGCTGGCCGCGGTCAAACTGTCAGCGCCTGTGGCTTCATCATCACACTTGCTATCGCGCATAAGTTCATTGTAAAATGCAATGTTGGGGGGAAACGGTGATTCAGCTGCACTTTGCGCAAACTGCGCTGAAGTGTCGCGGCTGCTGTCTGACTTGACATCTTGGTTTTTGGAGCCTGAATTGGAAGTACACGAAATAAGCAACACCAGCGCTGCGAACAGCGCGATGGCTTGTGTATTGTAGTTGAAAGCAGAATTCAAGGTATTGCGTAAGGTCCAAATCATTTTTTTGGTTTTGGGGCAAAGGTCGATCCAATGAAAATAAAATCAATGGCCATTTTTTAGGATTTTGCATCACTGAATTCAGGGAGTATCGGTGTTGGGTTCTGAGCGCCGAAGTACCAGGTCGAGGTCCGGCTACGCACATAAGTTTCTCACATTGAAATCAATGGCTTGTCCAGTGCGGTCGAAACCATGGGAATCGGTAGGCTTCATGGAAGCAAGTGTAGGGAAGGAGGGGCTGGCAGGAAACACGAAACGTGCTGTTTTAATGAAAAAGCGACGTGAATAAACGTCTTATACT
>DAIOTP010000197.1:0-4718 GCA_036751905.1 Cryomorphaceae bacterium | reverse complement strand
TTTGTGGAATCGATGAAGGATGAGTTTAGCAATGAATTTGAAGCCGTGGAGTATTATGAAACGGCAAGGCGCACGGCCATGACAGCGGTCAATGAAATCAGAAAAAACAGGGATGGACTCAACAATGATCCAATTGACCCCAACCTGGATAATTACGAGGAATGCGGCTGTAGCGATTGTCAATCAGCTGTAGGCCCTATGGCTTATCTCGCCGACCTGATGAGCTTTGCGTTTGAAAATATTACCGACAACAATGTACCCATCAATGCAGGTTGGATAACAAACAATTTGTACCGAAACTTTGCTGGAATACCCATAGAATGCGGGGAACTTGAGAACAACATTTGCCAGGCAAGGATAGCCACCGAAGTGTTGCAGGGCCGTTATGCTGCCATTCAGGCAGGCTTGCCTGCACCTGTTAAGGCAAAGCTCGAGGCACGGGCGAGGGCGTACGATATTGAAGCATACAGAACTATACTGATCCAAATTGGAACCAGCTATGAAGAGCTGCAATCCTACCAAACCATAGTTGACCACGAAGAGAGAAAAAGATATGCCAACAGAATAGGAATTGTACTGGAAGTGGAATCTGAAGACGAGACCATTGTAAGCATGTACAAGGATGTGACCGTAGATGGACAGGTAAATCCCGACTTTCTTCTAGAAACATTTGGCTTGGCCAAAACTACGGAATCTTCGACCCCGCCCGAGTCACACTTTCAGAAATGGCGAAGCCTCCGGTTGAGGGAAGTGTGGGCCGCCCGCGACCATGTGAGCACCGTATTCTCCCGTGGTGAGAGGGTGATTCTAGATCCGGATGTGGTAACGGTCGATGATTTTCGATTGCCCGATCAAGGACGGTATATTGGTTTCAAAATATGGGTTAACCGCCGGAATTTCATCGACAATGAAGTTTTTATCAAGTTTGAAAATGTCCCAGTATCTTCTCAGGCCGGGCTGCTTCATACCGTTGGCTTTATATATGATCCGTTGAACACCACCCCACAGACTATTACAGGAATATGGCCTGAGGCGGATTGGCAGGATAATATAGACAATATTAAGATATTGGTAGCCGCAGTACAGCGCGGCGAAGCTGCTGCAAAAGCCAGCCTTTGGGACGATTATTTCTTGAGGCCCGATGAGGCTTCAAAACTGCTGGAAGTAAACCGAAAGCAGGTGGATGGGACTGAAGTTAGCCCTGACGAAGTTTATGAAACCGCCAGCATTTGCACCCAAGTGGTGAAAAGGGCTTTTAATGCGATATGGCTTGCAGAAGAAGCTGCCGAGGAAATCAAACTCTCAGCAGCTGATTTTTGGGTCTCAGAACGCGCACCGAGAGAGGGAAAGTGGCCCATGATAAAAGAACAAAATACCCCACTGATCGACCCTCAGATTATTGCGATGGCTGCCTTGCCTGAGCGTACCTATCAGGTGATGAATGAGGTGGGGGGTGAATCGGCTTCAAGTATATACAGTGCTCGCACTGCTCAGCTTTCTGATGAGCGCGGGGAAATTGACAATAGATTGTCGATACCGGAAAAAGTTGATTACGCTTTTGTAGGAGTTCCTGGCGGCGACTATACCTACGACTCTGATGTTCCTGGAAACGAAAGGACATTTGTATTTGTGAACAATCAACTAAACAACCCCGAAACTTCCGGGGAAGCGATTGCAACCATTCAGGACACCTTAAAGCTTACAGTCGAAAACTTCTTATTTGTCATGGGGCTCGGCGCCCGGTTTGGAGAGGATCCTGCAACACTAACTTCGGCCGAACGGGAAAGGCTCAACAGCATACTGATCGCTGCGCGCAAAGAATTTAACCTGTACCAATCGTGGCACGACGCCGAGGATCCTTTCGATTATTGGCAATTGCGAAAAGCCCAATTGCCCAAGTGGAGGGCCACCCAAACAGAGCGAAACGAATGGGAGAAAGCCTACCATACCCATAATGAAGCACCCATTATAAATGCCGACTTGATAGGGCCGGCATATATGGTGCATCCCGTAGCGGGCAACACTGCATTCGATATTTGGCTTGAGCGCTACAAGCAGATGCACGACGCTACGGGGTGGTATGAAACCATCTCAAGTGAAGCCATTGGCGACCCGCCAACTGTGGCCGATTTCGATGCTTTGATTGAGAAGTATGTCATGGATGATTCAGGTGTCACCCTGGTAGAAATAGAAATGCACAATGATGCCAAAGAGGATATCAGCAAAACTTTGGAGCAACTTACCCTGTCATGGAATGACTTCAGATACCTTACGGATGTACGCCAAAGCATTGAGAATGGGAATGAACTCACCCAGGATCAGCTCAAGAGGCTTTATTACTTGCTGGCCAATATTCAGAAGAAACGCTTGTACTATGTGTATAGAATAGAAGAGCGAGACGAGAATCTCACCCAGTCACCGGATTTCTTTGAAACACGCGATTCAGATTACTACTCATTTCCTCCTACCACGCCTTATCCGCTAAATCCATACCTGGTAACAGCCTCGGCGCTGAGCAACTGGCGCAGGACAGTTTCGAGCCGAAGGGATGAGGAGAAGTCAGGCAAATTGCGGTACACCAATATACTGCTCGAAACTGACGATGAGACCATTGCCCTCTTACGCGATGCCCTTGTGGATGCCTGTGTGCCGGGTACACGTTCTGTGGCCGAAAAAGCACGTTCGATTGGTGACCGCTTGCTTATAGATATGCAAGACAACTGCTGTTCTAAAACCAACCGTGTGGCCATGGCCATAGAATCCCTGCAGCAATTGATCTGGAAATCGAGTACAGGTGATATAGTCTCCGATTATCCCAACCTGGAATTGAAAGTAGACTCTTTTGACACCGTTTGGGAGTGGATGGGAAGCTACGCCAATTGGCGTGCTTCCATGTTTGTGTATCTCTACCCTGAGAACATCCTCTTGCCCAGCCTCAAGCGCGAGTCTACGCCAGGGTTTAGAAATATCCTTCAGAACACCCAAAACAACAGGAATTTCAATCCTGGCCTGGCCTGTGAAGTGGCGGAAGAATTCCGTGAGTATCTCAAGGATGTGTCTTCTTTGGCCTTGAAAGCATCTGCACGTACGCAGATTGTGACACAGAAAGAAGCAAAATGTTCTGGCCTAAATCAAGTAGTTGATGATTTGACTTTTGTTTTTGCCACGGCAGGTAATAGCGGTAAAACCTATTTCATGACCGTTAAGACAAACGACAATGAATTCAGCCAGAAATCTTTTTGGAATACTGTTCCCGATATACACGATAATGCTATTATTAAAGGAGCGGATGTATATAATAATTATACTCTGAAGATCCACTTTATTTATTTGTTCTATATGGTGGATACATTTGATTCTCGAGATAAGATTTATTTTTTAAGGTTTGACGCCAATAAGAATGAATGGGAAAGCGCTCCAGTTGAGATTGAAATTAGCAGAAGTGATCTATATACAGCAACTAAAGACTGGTATGAAAATGAAGAGGATTTGCCAGAAGAAATAAAGATTTTGAATCTTGCTCCTGCTAGAAATACCCTATCGTGGATGAGCCCTGTAATTACAGTGACCTTGCAGGGAAAAGACAGTGGAAAGAGCACGTCCAATTTGACATTTACGCGTAGTATGAGCAGTGATGGGTCTACATTTAGTGATGACCATCTTTGGTCTAAGTGGATACGATATGGAAAAAAGGATGGCGCACAAATGTACGGGGTTGTTAAACGAGTGGTTTTTTCTTTTTTAGAAGTATCTGGTAAAGATTCATATTACGGTTTCAGATTTCATTTTGTTGATCAAGAAGGTGCAACTTACGATCTTACTAGAGATCCGGATAATGGTAGCGAAATTTGGACCGCTAATTTCGTACAGTTCACGCTAGCGGACATTTTCAATATTCAGCCTCGAAACCCGGCTTATTTCCAATTGTGGCAATATGATGAACAGACGGATATTGCCAACGGTCAGGGATTCTTTTATACCAACAGTTTTAATAAGCTGAATTCTCAACCATTCATGCTCAATATTGAAATAGCTTACTCGATACCAAATATTGGTTGGGGTGTTCGCGACTTTGACCCTGTGTTTGTTTATCAAGCAGAGAATGCTCCAATTTGTATTACCAGTGTGCAACTCGATAGCCCATCTCAAATTTTGGAGTTTAGCGACAACTTTATGCAGCTTTCACCCGAATTCAATGTCACCCCTTCATTCAATCCACTTCTCAACCAAGCCCAGCTCCAGTTGCTCAAGGCACAAAGCAAAGCAAGTCTGGAGGACAATACCGTAGTGAGCAACCCAAAGCTGCGCATATACGCCGAGGAGGCATACTACTACGCCCCGATGGAAGTTGCCTTGAGGCTCAGCAACAACGGCTATTACAAAGAGGCACTGCGCTGGTTCAGGATGGTATACGACTACTTCGCGACAGAGCACAAGCGCAAAATCTATTATGGACTTGTTCAGGAAGAGCATTTTGCCAATTTGCAAGACCGAATGACCGAATGGTATACGGATCCACTCAACCCTCATGGCATTGCTGCCACGCGCAGAAATTCCTTCACCCGCTTCACCATGATGTCGATTGCGAATACCCTGCTGGCCTATGCCAATGCCGAGTTTACCACCGACAATGCAGAAACGGTACCGAGGGCCAGGGAGATGTACGAAGATATCATCGAATTGCTATCTGTGTTGGAAACAGAAGATCCCTGCGCTGT
>DAIOTP010000196.1:0-4841 GCA_036751905.1 Cryomorphaceae bacterium | reverse complement strand
AGCGAGTTGAACTTGGCTGCATTTTACGACAAGTTGTGAGATTGACTGTGCCTGTCGACAGGTAAACCTTTGGCTTTGAGTTGCGATGCCTTAATCCAAATGCATTGGCCATCCGCACAACGATGCATAGCACTTCTTGCGGCGTTTAGAACTTTGCAAAATAAAATAATGCAGAAAGTGTCAATCGCTGCGCTCGCAGCGAAAAGAGAATGATTAGTTTTGGACTATGAAGATAGTAACCATTCGTTTGAGGAACTTCAGGGCCTTTAGAGAGGTGGAATTGGACGAGCTACCTGCTTTGGTCATATTTATAGGGGCCAATGGAACAGGTAAATCAACGCTTTTTGACGTTTTTGCATTTTTGAGTGAATCCTTGCAGGGCAATGTGAGAAGTGCTTTGGCCAACCGGGGTGGATTTCAGGAGGTAAGAAGCCGGGATAGCAAGGGAAATATCGAAATTGAACTTCAGTTTAAACTGGAAATTTCCGGAAGGGAAAGATTGGTAAGCTACTTGCTTGAAATAGGAGAGGAGAAAGGAAAACCGATCATTCTCAGAGAAATACTCCGCTACAAGAGAGGCAGGTATGGATCGCCCTATCACTTCCTGGATTTTAGCAGAGGTGCAGGTACGGCGATTACCAATGAGGAGGATTTCGATAAAGAGGACGAGGAGCTTACGCGTGAAGACCAGCGACTTGGAAGCCCGGATATTTTGGCCGTAAAAGGCTTAGGACAATTCGACCGGTTCAAGGCCGCAAGTGCCTTCCGGCATTTTATAGAACAATGGCACGTGTCTGATTTCCATATATCCGAAGCCAGACCCACGCAAGAAGCGGGATATGCCGAGCACCTGTCGCCAAAAGGTGAAAATCTGGCTTTGGTGGCCCAGTATATGTTCGAAAATCATCGCAGTACTTTTGATGAAGTGCTTGAAAAAATGAAGCACCGGGTACCGGGCGTAAGACAAGTGGAGGCCAAAACAACTGAGGATGGGCGCATCGTTTTAAAGTTTCAGGATGGCTCCTTCAAAGATCCCTTCGTAGCAAGATATGTCTCAGATGGTACCATTAAAATGTTTGCTTACCTGCTTATGCTCCACGACCCGGAGCCTCATCCGCTGCTATGTGTAGAAGAACCGGAAAATCAATTGTACCCTACCTTATTGCCTGAACTTCTTGAGGAGTTCAGGTTGTACTCCCAACAAGGAGGCCAAGTGTTTATTACTTCGCACAGTCCGGATTTAATCAATGCCGCAGAGCTGGAGGAAGTGTATTGGCTGCAAAAACAGCGCGGTTACACGAGTGTGCACAGGGCAATCGATGATCCCCGTATCAAAGCCCAGTTTTTAGAAGGCAACAGGCTGGGGTATTTATGGAGTTCCAAGACCTTTCAAGGAATTACGCCTGAATGAGTTTTCGGATTGAAATACTTGTTGAAGAACCTTCTATGGAAGCCTTCCTGAGAAACTTGCTGCCGCGGATTCTCCCAAAAGGGATTGTTGTTGACACCAATTGCTTCATCATTCCCCATCAGGGAAAGCAAGATTTGAGGCTTAGAATTCCACGGAGGATCAGGGCATACCGGCACTATCCTGAGCGGGTGTACCTGATCGTGATCCAAGACCAGGACTCAAATGATTGTGTATTGCTCAAGCAGGGCATAGTAGATGATATCAGGCAGGCCGACGCGCATGTGCCTGCCTTGGTTCGCATCGCTTGCCGCGAATTGGAAAATTGGTATCTGGGAGACTTGCGAAGCGTAGAAATGGTTTATCCAGGCTCAAGGGCATCGAAACTTGTAATGAAATCAAAATTCCGCTCAGCCGACAGGCTTAACGGCAGCGATGAAATGAAGAACCTGTCTCCTCATTTCTCAAAAATTGCCTGTGCCAGAGCCATGGCCAAGGTGATTGACACTGAAAGTGGAAGATCACACAGCTTCTTGAAAACAGTAGAAGGCATCAGAAGCTTTGTAGGACAAATCGATTTTGGTGAAAACTGATTTGCTACCGAATGTTGTAGCTTGTTTTCGACAAACCGTAAATATAGCCTTTGGCATTCAGATTTAAAATTTGAACCGAATGGGAAACACACGCATCCGGCCGGCGAGGCAATGGGGGGAGGGCATAGCAAGGATGAAGGTTCAACATCAAAGCACCTGGCGCAGAAATACTCCTCCTCTGCAAGGATTCAAGGGTGTGCCGGGAAGTGATGCGGCTATTTCCACCACAATTGGAAAACAATGATCCGCATACCATCACCTCGTACCAACCCTCCCAAAAGATCGACGGCCATGACCATCACTTTTGGATCGTGCTTTCGGGATTCATCGGCCGCATAGACGAGAGAAACAAAAGAAGGCTGGGGATGGAGGTTGAGGGGATTTTGGAGAGGGTGGGGGTGAGGTTGGGTAGATAAACAGGAGATCCCCGGCGCGAATGCCATCCTCCTCAAGCTGCGCTGCCGTGATTTACGTAGCTACAACAACGTGAAATTGAGGACAACCCCATCGACTTACAAAGCTTGAAGGCACTCCGCGTCCACAAGCCCAGCGTCTGCATGACATTTCAGAATGCAACCTGGATGCGGTGCATGTCGGACAGTTGATGCTGGAGTTTTTGGAGAGGCATTCAATTCAACCTGCGCAGCCACTCATGCGGCGCATTCGTGTTAAGCCCCGCAACTGTGGCAAGGCTGAGGTTTGGGAAGTAACGGTAACTGGGTAGGCAGTACGAGTAAGAGCTTATTCATAGCTTGATAAGTATTTTGGAGCGCCTTTACATGTCTGAAAATTGTGGGTAATATGAGAATGCCTACTTGGCCGAAAATGCTACTTGCTTTCTAAGTGCAGATATTCAAATGCTGATGTGGCAAATACATATTTTGCTGTAGTTTATTACAAAAGAAAAACACCTGATATTTTACCGTTTATTCACCCATTTTTTAAAATTTTAAAAGCAAGATTAATAAATACTGCTACATTTAACGCAACCAATCATAAAACAACCAACCATGGCAAAAGTCATTTTTACTGCTGATGATTATGGCGTTAATGAAGGAATAGACCGCGGCGTAATTGATGCGGTAAACAAGGGTTACATTAATTCTGTAGCAGCTTTTTCAAATCATCACGACGCATTGGGAAACGTCCAAAGATTGATCACTTTAACTAGTGGAAAAACTGTTGAAGTAGGTTGTCATCTTACCCTAACTTCAGGTAAACCTTTGACAAATGGGGTTAGATGGTTACTTACGAAGAAAGGTTTCTTCAGAAAATATACCAACCACAGCTTCCCCACTAATGGTCTTTCATTTCGTCAAAAACAAGCTGTCAGAAATGAGCTTGAGGCCCAAATAAATGTATTTGAGGAAAATGGCATAAATGTTCTACATCTAAGTTCACATCACAATGTATTATTCTGGTTTCAGGACTATCTCGATATTTTGCTTGCTATTTCTAATGATAAGGATATTCCGATCAGGTGCCCTTTCGTAATTCCTCGTAACTCTGATGGTTTGTATTTACTTAGTATTCGCCTTAGGTTGACAGATAATTTGAGGTTTGGTCAAATGAGAAAGATGAAAGCGTTTGCCCGTGGAATGGACAAGTTCATGGAAAATCATGAAATACAGCCGCGGATGCCAAGGTTTGCCGACTGTCGCGCTTATGGACCAGCTCTTTCGGTCGGCTCTGATCTTCAGGATATCTCGAGACTGGCAAGCAAAAAGCGACGTATCATTTTGGAGGAATTAAAAAGAATCGCCGCTTATGACTACACTGTTGAATTTCTCTTCCATATTATTGAAGACGATTATCCGGCTCTCGCGCACCACAAGAGAAAAATGAAAGTTAAAAACAGCAATTACACTGGAATAAATACTGAATACTTTGAAGCCAGAATGGCCGAATACAATCTGCTCAAAAATTTGAAACTTCCCAAGGGAGTATCAATGTCTAGTTGGAATGAAATAAAACCATTAAAATAGGAGCATATGAATCATGTGAATGAAGAAAAAGATCCAGGCACTTTCTATGTGGGGCTATGCATGGCCGGCGCGGTATCAGCTGGTGCATACACGGCTGGCGTCATGGATTATTTATTGGAAGTGCTTAATGAGTGGGAAAACAGGAAGACGCGTGAACCTGAAAACACCCCACGGCATGATGTAAAAATACCTGTGATGGGAGGTGCATCTGCGGGGGGTATGTCGGCTCTACTTACCGGTATGGCAATTCATGAAGTTTTAACGCCTATACGCACCAGAGAGGATGCAAAAGCCTTTGGCGAAAAAAACAAATTGTATCACACATGGGTGAACCTTACCCAGGACGACATGCTAGACGCGATGCTCGATCGCTCAGATTTGAAAGATAAAGAGATATACTCTGCACTTAATTCAAATTTTATTGATGAAATAGCCCGCGAGGTAGTGCAGTTCAAAAACATGTCATTTGCCAGGCATAGCTCTTTCACCGATAATCTTAAAATATTTGTGACCCTCAGTAATCTTAATGGCATGAAGTATAGCGCCGAGATGAACAATCAAGGGAGCAGCTTAAACCGGTATGTGATGAGCAGCCACAACGACTATGCTTGCTTTCAATTGGAATCAGCTAAGCCATTGGACGGGGGATGGATGAAGTTTGATGTCAGTCCAGGTGGAGACCGCTCACTCATTGCCGATGCAGCCATGGCTACCGGTGCATTTCCAGTGGGTTTGCGCAACCGCAAAGTGGTGCGCCCGGCTTCAATAATGAAAAAGAATGAATGGTTTGAAGAACTTCAAAAATACAACAGCAACTTGTTTCCGTTGGAAACAAAGAATCTTGGTTGCCAAGCA
>DAIOTP010000195.1:0-4861 GCA_036751905.1 Cryomorphaceae bacterium | reverse complement strand
GGCTCATCGGCGAAGAGGATAGAAGGCGCATTTGCGAAAGCACGGGCGATGGATACACGCTGCTGCTCTCCACCTGAAAGCTGTGCGGGATAGTGGTTTTTGCGGTCAGCGAGGCCCACCTTGGCGAGGAGGTCGAGGGCGCGCTGCTTGATGTTGGCGGCTTTGCGCAATTCGAGGGGCACCATCACATTTTCGAGGGCGGTGAGGGTAGGCATCAGGTTGAAATTCTGAAAGATGAAGCCTACATGCTCGTTGCGCACCCTGGCTTTTTCGTCTTCGCTGAGACTTTCGAGATGCACGCCATTGAGCTGCACCGATCCCGAGCTGGGTCGGTCGAGGCCGGCGCAAAGGCCGAGCAGGGTGGTTTTGCCACTGCCCGAAGGGCCTACAATGGCGCAACTTGCACCGCGGGCCACTTCAAAGCTCACATCATCGAGGACGGTAAGCGATTTGGAGCCACTTTGGTAAGTTTTGCTGAGTTGGCTCACTGCAAGGATGGAATCAGAAGACATGGATGCGTTTGAATTTTTCAGATTTGCCGAAAAGGAATACCTTTAAAACTTGCGAAGCACAAAGATGTTCCAAAACCAACGAAGCGAGACGACAAGCACCATGAACTTTAACACATTTAGGATTATAGGACCTGTTTTGATCGGCATTTTACTTGGCACGGCATGTGGAGATGCGCCACCAGCGCAATTGGAGAACTCCACAACTGATGCCACCCTTGAAAACGAGGCTGTCAAGGCAGAAGCGCGCAAAGTCATCCTCATTTTTGGCAACAGCCTCACGGCAGGTTATGGCGTGGAAGCGAAGGAATCGTTCCCCTCCCTGATCCAGGAGCGCATCGACTCCCTGGGCCTTCCTTACGCGGTGATCAATGCCGGGGTGAGCGGCGAAACCACTGCCACTGGCCTCAACCGCATCGACTGGGTGATGGAAAAGCAGGAGGTTGACATTTTTATTCTTGAATTAGGTGCCAATGACGGACTGCGTGGTCTGCCACCGACCCAGACCAGAGAAAACCTGGAAAAGATGATCGATCGCGTGCGCGCCACACATCCCGAAGTGCAGGTGATCCTCGCCGGCATGATGGTGCCGCCGAGCATGGGGCCCGAGTACAGCGTAGCCTACAACCGCATATATCCGGAAATAGCTGAAGCCAAGAACGTGGCGCTTATCCCCTTCCTGCTGGAAAATGTTGGTGGCGTAAGGGCGCTGAACCAACCCGATGGTATCCACCCCAACCCCGAAGGAAACAAGTTGGTGATGGAGAATGTGTGGGCGGTGTTGGAAGGATTTTTGGAGTAGGCTCGGCCTAAAACTTCACCAGTCATCTGCTCTCAGTGCGCAATGATCAGTTTTTGCGAAAGCGTTCACGGAGGCTTGCGGGTGGTGGTCACAAACCACCCAGCTTGCCAACCCGAGGTATAGCAAATTGTGGGCAATTGACCTTATATGCAACCAATTTTGCACTTGCCTCAATCAAGGCATATGACTTGTTGCTGCCCGTTGAAATGATAAAATAGCTGTGTTCGTTGCATTCAAATATTGATGGCAAAGAAACGAACCGCAGGCATCACCACTTTAATTTTTTACTACCCGAAAGGTTTGCGTTTGATTTTCGCCTACCACTTCTACAATAAACAGTCCTGATTTTAACCGGCTCAAATCCATCTGCACATGCGTCCCAGCCACCGAGCCGGATATGAGTTTTTGACCTGTTAGCGCATACACATTCACTTTAGCGATCCTGTGCGTAGCGCTTACATTGAGATAATCGCTCACCGGATTGGGATACAGGCGTATGGATGGCGCTTTGGCCGCAGCCCCATTTGCCGTAAGGCCACTCCCCTCTCCATAAGCTGTGGTAACGAAATTGTTGCTTTCGCCGATAAAGGAAGCGCCATAGCACAGCACGGGGATGCCGCTGCTCAGGAGCACCATACCCCCTATCTGGTTAGAACTGTGTTCCGGGCTTACCTGCCAAAGCTCATTGCCATCCACATCAAACTGTACCAACTTGGGGAAAGGACCCGATTGCAATCCGATAGGATCGGCTGCATAACCATAAGCGAGCAAATGGCCCTCCTCGGTGACGGCAAGCGAGCGGGCCTCATCAATCGCGTTTCCACCTCCGTTGAAATACGTATGCCAGAGACGCTCCCCTAAAGTGGTATACCGCAAAAGGAACCAATCCTTATTGCTGTTGTTGCTGGGCAAAGTACCATCGCCGAGCAGGATGATGTGGCCTTCCTGATCGAAAGCCATATCACGCGGTGTGTAGGTGTTCATGCCCTGCTCCTGCCATATGTCGCGCCAAAGGAGACTACCCTCAGAATCATAGGCTTGCAGACCGGAGTAGGTTCCAAAGCGGGCACTTATGTAAATATGGTCGTTGGCATCAATGAGCACCTGCTGCCCTTCGCCACCGGTGTTGTTGGGCATCAGGTAAGTATCCGTCCACAGGGTATTGCCTTCGGGGTCGAGCTTGTACACCACGTAATGACCTGAAGGGGGCCCGTGCCGGCGGCCTGTTACGATCATGTTGCCCTCGCTGTCGAGGGCCATATGTATGCCGACATTAGCGCCATTGGACGCCCACTCCTTACGTATATTGAGCAGGAGCTCCCCTTGTGGAGAAAACTTCAGGATGAGTATGCTGTAATGGCCTGAAGTGTTTATGCTCGAGCCACATATGTAGATGTTGGCCTCGGCATCGGTGGTGGCATAGTTGGCATTGTCGTGCCCGTTTTGGAGATCGTAATTCCAAATGTAGTCCCAGAGCAACTCGCCTTCGGGGCTGTATTTGACCACGACAATATCTGTTTGGTTGATTGTGGCATGCCCCACGGCAATGGCATTGCCCTCAGCGTCGACTGCGAATGCTCGTGGCGCAAGGGAAAGCGTTTGGTTGTCTACTTGATATAGCTGACTCCAAAGCTCCTCACCCTGCGCGTTGTATTTCACGGTGGCAAGCCGGATGCCTTGTAAGCTTTGGTTCACCCGACCAAATACATAGATATTGTCAGCATGGTCACTCGCAATCATCTCCGGTACGTCATTGCTTACGTGAAATTGGGCAGACCAGAGTTCCTCAGGTTGAGCTAATACATTGATAAAGTGCGCTGTAAAAAGAAGGGATGTAAAGATGTATTTCATGGCAGGTTATTTACAAGCCAATGATACAAGAGATGGTGGGGAATAACCGGCTTAAATGAGGGAACGGGCAGTGAAATGAGGGAGCGGGATGTATGATATGCTGTACACAATATGCTTCCTCGCACTTCTTTCAGACCAAGCCCCGTTCTTTAAGTAGCACTTCCAGCTCCCTGCTTTTGTCAGGCCGCTTAAGCATCCTGTAAATAAATACGACCGGGATCAACATGGGTATTAAAAATCCCACATGCTTATCGTCTGATAAGATCCATGAAATGATGCCGAATCCGAGTATTGCCGCGAGAAAGCCAATGGCAAATGCGTAAAAAATTCTGGATTTCTTAAGTTTTTGCTGCTCGGCCAAAAGCTCAGCATCGGTCATCTGGTAAAGGTCTTTTTCATTCATATTCCTCTGCTTTGAACGATTCTGATTTGATATAAATCGATACA
The DNA here is from genome assembly GCA_036751905.1 of Cryomorphaceae bacterium. Taxonomy (GTDB): domain Bacteria; phylum Bacteroidota; class Bacteroidia; order Flavobacteriales_D; family Cryomorphaceae; genus T3Sed10-241. Next base: position 1,252 of record DAIOTP010000195.1, on the reverse strand, counting down.
CGAATATACCAGATTGTTGGAAATTCTGGTAAGGCATCCAAGAAATATGGACCTACTGGACGTTCTCAAGGTCATGCCTTTGGGATTTTGAAATCAATGGTGTCCGCTTAAATGTTGGGGCTTTGACCCTGCCATTGAACAAAGTATCCCGGGAGCTTTTTTAAAAAAGATCTTCTCCACATCACCTTCCTTTTTAATTCCATCATCATTTATTCCATGATTTGTAGGAGCAATTTGCTCCTGCATTTCTTTCCTTACCTGCATATTGCCCCACATTTCGCGCGCACCGGTTACACCATTGGCAAGCAGCAAATCATTGCAATCCTTGTAGTTCCAATTGTTGTGCACGTGCATGTCCCACAGGCCGGGAATCAAGTATTTGCCTGTGCCATCCACCACCTCTGTTTCTTTTCCGGGTTTGATGGTCTTGGTATAGATGGCTTCGATTTCATCGCTGTCAATGGCCACGGTGCGGTTGGGGAGTACTTCGCCAGTGGCAACATCAATGACGTTGATGTTTGTGATGAGGAGGTCGTGATTGGGGTTGAATCAAGAGCAAATCCGTGCTGCCCGAACCAAAATGTGAAAAAGTGGTTTCATTGGACTGTTTGTTTGAAATTTAGATTGGCTTCAGTGATTATTGTGCATGCAAGGTATCCTTGCAGCAACATGTATGTAGGTCTATCTTCATAGTGACGAGGCTTCGTTCTTTTTCATGCCAAACGTCATGAATTTTTGCTTCCTGCATCTATGATACTTTTGAAGTCAAAAGATGTGCTGCCATTTGATGCCCTGTCTTGTAAAAAGCCATTGGATTGCGTGTTCTCATATATTGGCTGAGCCAGCTGAACCAGAAGTTGATTCCTTGAATCATGCTGTTCATCTGGAATTGCGTTCGCAAAAAGTGAGTAAGAATTCATTGTATTGGCACGGCATCAAAATGAGTTGCTGAAGAATCATTTATCCCTCCATACAGCATCCCAAAGAGCCATAAAGCGATGCGCTGGCCGCTGCCGCCGTGGATATCGAGGGCGAGGAAGGCATTGGGAATGCCGGAGTTTTGGTCGCGGCACCTAAGTCCCAAACTGGTTTTAGAGAAAGAAAAAGCGCATTTTAATTTCTGCCAAAAGCACTTTTGTAAAGTGCTTTTTGCAGAAAGTATTATTTTATTGCCTCAGGAAGCCTTGCCTGTGCGTGCATGCCGACCAGCCGCCCTTCGCACCAAGCTCCGCTTCCAGGTACTTTTGCCCAA
>DAIOTP010000194.1:0-4865 GCA_036751905.1 Cryomorphaceae bacterium | reverse complement strand
GCAACCGCTTTTTGTGGATCGGCTTGGCATACAAGCTGCTGGTAATACCATTGGTTGTATTGCTTTTGTTTGCTTACGTATTCGGAGCCGAAGGTTTGGTGCTGAAGGTTTCGGTCATCGAAATGGCCATGGCACCCATGATCACGGGATCCATAATAGCCATTGCCCATGGATTGGAGCCAAAGCTGGCATCCCTGCTCGTAGGGCTGGGTATACCCCTTTCACTGTTTACCCTTGCGGGGTGGTATGCCTTTCTACATTTTTTGATGTAAATCAGGCATCTATCTTTTCGGTGTTGCGCGGATGGTAGTTCAGAATATTGTCGCGCAGGTAGGCTGTATCGAGGTGGGTGTATATTTCGGTGGTGGTGATGCTCTCATGACCAAGCATTTGTTGTACCGACCTGAGGTCGGCACCATTTTTTACCAGGTGGGTTGCGAAGCTGTGGCGAAAGGTGTGTGGGCTTATATTTTTGCCGACACCTGCCAGTGCGGCATACTTCTTTACCATATTAAATACAGCCACGCGGCTTATGGGTTTGTGGAGGTGGTTTAGGAACAATACGTCACTGTACTTTTTATCGATTTTTACGTGCACACGTACCTCTTCCCGGTATATTTTGATGTGCTTCAGCGCAGCACTGCCAATGGGTACGAGCCGCTCTTTGTTGCCCTTGCCCACAACGCGCACGTATGCCTCCTGCACATAAATGTGCGACATGCGCAAACCTATCAGCTCACTGACGCGCAGACCGCAACTGTACAGTGTTTCGAGCATGGCACGGTCGCGGGTGCCGTGGGCTGCGCTGAGGTCGATGGCTGTGAGTATGGCTTCCATATCGGCTTCGCTCAGCACCTGTGGCAGTTTCATCCCGAGCCTTGGACTTTCCAGCAATTCCGCTGGTTGATCGTCGCGGATTTTCTCCATGCGGAGGTAATTGAAAAAGGACCTCAATGACGCAATAAGCCTAGCCTGCGTGCGTGCCTTGCTGCCTGCGCGGCTCTCAGCATGCAGAAAGGCCGAAAGTGATTCAAGCGTGATGCGGTATGGGCTTTCGCCGTGTTCTTCGGCATATTGTTCCAATTTGGTCAAATCGCTGAGGTAGGCAGATACCGTATTTTTCCCCAGCCCTTTTTCCAGGCTCAAGTAGTTGCGGTATCCTTTGCGTAGCGATTGCCAGCTCATGGGCTTGTGTTTGTTTGGATGTTGTAAATTTGGCACAAACAGGCATACACTTTTGTGAATACATACTTATTTATCAACGGACCCAATTTGAATTTGCTCGGCAAGCGCGAGCCCCTGCTTTATGGCGACACAGGTTTTGAAACGTATCTCGATGGCCTCAGAACGCAATTTGCGGAAGCGGAATTGCGCTATGAACAGCATACGGAAGAGCACGCGCTGGTAAATGCTTTGCATGGTGCTCTGGAGCAAGGCATGCAGGGGGTAGTGATCAACCCTGGGGCTTATGCCCACACCTCCATAGCAGTGGCCGATGCGGTTGCAGCGCTGCGCAGTACGGGCATGCCTGTGGTAGAGGTGCACATCAGCAATGTATTTGCCCGTGAGCTGTACCGCCACCATTCCTACATCAGCAAGTATGCCTCAGGGCTTATCGTTGGCTTTGGCTTGGAGGGGTACCGCCTGGCCCTGCATTACCTTATATCTATGGATTCCGGCTTGTCGGCGTGACGTCGGTTGGTGCGTACAAACCTGGCACTCTCCAGTGAACCGAACACGCGTTTTTTCCTCAGGAAGAATTCCTTTACAATATTGCCCTTGAACAATCCGGTGCGGTTGATGTAGCCCGCTGCGGCGCGCAGTGATTTGCGCTGTCGCAAAAGTTGTCGGAAATGGGTGTGCAGGTAAAGGTGTGCCCGCAGCACAGCCAAGAAGTGGTGCGGCCCGTGGAGGAAGAGGAACCTGAATGCAGCAACTGCGTCGAGTAGCATGCGCTTCAGCAACTTGCCCCAAAAACGGTTGCGGTAATCATTTTTGATCACCACAATGAGGTTGTTTCTGAAATTGAGGTAAGTTTTACGTGGATGCTGCTTGTTGAGAGTGCCGCCGCCCACATGGTATACCACCGCGGCTGGATTGCAGTAAATGCGTCTCCCCCGGTTTTTCAGTCGCCAGCACAAGTCAATTTCTTCCATATGTGCAAAAAGGGCACCGTCAAATCCGCCGATTTCGCGGAAGCTGGCTGAACGAATTACCATACAAGCCCCTGTAGCCCAAAATACTTCGCGCGGGTCATTGTGTTGGCCAATGTCGCGCTCACAGTGATCGAATATTCGGCCCCTGCAAAACGGGTAGCCATGCAGGTCGATAAAACCGCCCGAAGCTCCGGCATAATCGAAATATTGCCGCTTGTTGTAGTCTTTGATTTTCGGCTGAATGGCAGCTATTTCCTCATCATTGTCCAGGGTCTTGACCAAAACATCAAGCCATCCCTCCGTCACTTCAAGGTCATTGTTGACCAGTGCGAAATAGGTGGCTTCAACCTGAGCCAATGCCTTGTTGTAACCCCCTGCAAAACCATAATTCTGGTCCAGAATAATTCGCCTTACTTCCGGAAATTCCGTACGTAGCATGGCCACCGAACCGTCGGTAGAGGCATTGTCGGCCACAATTACTTCGGCCCAGTCAGGGCAGTATTTCACTGCTGAGGGTAAAAAATTTCTTAGGTGTTTCTCTCCGTTGTAGTTGAGAATGACAATTGCAGCTTTCAATGCTTGAGGTCGGGAAATGTGGGGGCGAATTTAACGCGGATTATCGAAAAAGTCTTCTACGCGCCCGCCCCAATTTTGTTGAACGTTTCGGCGATCCACGTCAATTTGTGGATTGGAACGCTGCTCGAGCAGCACCCGCCACTGCGGATTTATGATTTCACCGGGTATGCGCTCGCAATGCAGGAGGGTATAATCACGGCCTGTGAGCTCCGGGTCGAAAAATACAAACCTCACATTGTTCCATCGGCCAGCTTTGTAATATCGCCATATTTGATAGGGGTAGGTCGAAGGCTCATTGGCACGGTCAACCACGTCGATGGGGGCTCCGTATTGGAGGTACACCCTGCCGCGGTCGGTTTCAAAGCCGTGCTTGTTGCGTGTTCCGAATTCAGTTTCTACAAAGTCCACCTTTTCTTTGTAGGCAAGCCAGGCATTTTCACCGTCGTTGGGTTGTCGGTTTTCCCAAAACTGGTAGAAAAAATTGCGCAACTGATCAATCTCAACGGCGTACATGTCGCGCAGCGATGATTCAAGCGAATAGCGTTCTGCTTCATCCGCGATGGGTCTTGTACTTTGCACGTAAGTGTACAATTCGCCTTTGTCACTGTATAGGTTTACCCAGGTACGGCTCAAGAACTCATTGTCTATCTTACTCATATCAATGGCCTTGCCTTTGAAGTTTCGCGTGAATGCATGGCTTACATTGCTTATTACGTTGTTTTCACGGTCGCGCACTTCAAGCACTAGATCATAATCACCCGAGCCAAGTTCTGAAATGTCGATTTTGCTCATTACAGGGGTTACCTGGTTTGTGTTTTTGCGCTCAAAGCGCTGGGTATCGGGGATTGGATCTTGACTGCCTGCGGGGCGGATGTAGCTCGACAACAGAAACTTTTCGTCTTTGCCCAAAAGGGATGTATTGTAAAGCTCAGCGTAGTACATAAGTTCATTTACATTGCTTCCCACATAATCATCGCTGACCATTGGCAGCAAGTCGTATCCCGAACGTGTGAACAGTCCGTGCTCGCCTGCTTTTTTGTATGCCAAAACCAGGAGCACATCCGAAAAATAAGGCATAGAAGCACGCGCGGCATCTACAGTGATGTCAATGGTTTGTTCCACGGCCGTGCCTCCGGCATCGTTGAGGTCTTCGATGCGCAACTCCAGTTGATAGTCGCCTTCAGCTATGCGAAAGCGCTGCATATCGATGAAATCATCGACACCGCCCACGGGCATGGCAGGTGTGTTGAGTACTTTTTTGTCGTAGGTCACGATGTCGTCTCCTTTTCGGAAAACGATGGTCACCTCCACAAGCCCTTCAAGCTTGCCATCCTCATTTGGCCTCATGGTGATGCTTTTGCCATGAAAGTCGAGATAGGTTTCTACCACCGGTCCTTCACCCGGGAGGTAAAATATTTTGTAATTGAATACTGCGAAAGGCGCAGCAGTCGCTGTATTGAACAAGAGGATGAAGAAAAGGGATTGAAGTAGGTGTTTCATGCGGCAATAATTAACACTGTGCTAAAGGTACAAAAATGTGGGAGGATACCCGAACGCATAATTTTGCCGATTTGTGCATAGGGTGTTTGACAATTGATGAAAAGCTTTACTTTTGCGCCGGAGAAGTGGCAGAGTGGTCGATCGCGGCGGTCTTGAAAACCGTTGTACCGAGAGGTACCGGGGGTTCGAATCCCTCCTTCTCCGCATCGACCGAATAACCCACATTGCATATGCAGTGTGGGTTTTTCATTTTTTGCACGGTTGATGTTTGCTCAAGTCCAATGAACCGGCTGCAAGCTTCTTTTATGCCATGGATGACAAGTTGTGCAATGGCGGAAATTTGAAGCTTTGCCTTGCAGACCCACCTCAAAATTCGTACAAATACAACGCATTTGCAGGCTGATACAAGTTGTATTGACGCTTTGTGCGGAGCAGGAGCTGCGTTTTCTTCTTAATTTATGCCAAGAATGTATGGCAATAAATTTGGAATTATTTGTTTCGGAGTTTTACTTATTTTGCAAGTGTAAAATGCTTCACGCATTATTTAAATTCCTCATATTTAATACGATGTATGCGCATAGTATGACGTTCACTATAGCCAAAGCATAGACGAAACGGCCGCAATGCTCCCAT
>DAIOTP010000193.1:4515-4914 GCA_036751905.1 Cryomorphaceae bacterium | reverse complement strand
GTATACCTTAAAACCGTTGCGTTTGTCGCATTGGTATGGACAAACATCGGTTTGTATGCACAAGAAAACTGCTTCAACGGCATTGACGACACCGGCAACGGCTTGATAGATCTCAATGATACCTTGGGGTGTATTTGTCAGCAAGCGGTGCCTGATGTAGAGCATGTCATCAACAGTACGGTAAACGAGCTGGATACCTGCTATTTCGACGCGATGGCAAATTGGAATCCTATGTCGACTGGTTGGTATCGGCCGGGATACACTACTCCTGATTTTTTTCACACTGATTGTATATTTTATGGTGGTGGACAACCGCCCCCACCAGCAGGTTTGAATCCCGGCGAAGGTGCTTTGGGCGTGAGGGGTTATAACCAAGTTTTAGCATTTGTGGGAGATACT
>DAIOTP010000193.1:4164-4505 GCA_036751905.1 Cryomorphaceae bacterium | reverse complement strand
CTTTGGACAGTGTTTGGGTATTCCCCTTTCCGCAGGGCAGCTTTATGAGCTGAGATTTGATTTGAGTGGCCTTGCTGACGAAGTATGGTTTATTCCTGACTTCCCATTTACTTTTGGCTTGGTGGGCACAACCCAGTGTCCACCTGATATACTTCCCAATAGTTCACCGGAAGATGCTGTGTCATGTCCGCTTGATGCGGAGAATGCAGATATTATGCTTTCTTTGGTTCAAACCGAGATTGAGGATGTGAGCAGCATGGAATGGAACAATTACAGCTTCCAGTTTACCCCCGAAGTGGATATTTTCGGGATCATTATGGGGCCCGGGTGCACGCCCATGC
>DAIOTP010000193.1:0-4154 GCA_036751905.1 Cryomorphaceae bacterium | reverse complement strand
CATAAATGGTTTTCCACCTCTACACTTTTGGTATTTTCGAAACATCAGCATTAGGCCTGTTATTGACACAACGGCTACCTTGCAGCCACCCGACCTAACGCTCTCAGGTAGCAGTTGTACGGGCTACTCCCTTACAGCGAATGGGCAGGAACTGCCCAATCCGCAATGGTTTGTGAACGGGGTGGCTGTTGAAGGGGCCACTGATTTGAATTTCTCCCTGCCGCCTGATAGCCTGCCGCAAGTTACTTTCGGCATTCGCCAGGATGGGCTTTGTGCCTTCTCCACACCACTCCAGCTTGAACCCACTCCGCTTCCGCAAATTGAGGTGGACATTGACGAAGACAATTGTATCAACAATACATTGCCAGTCACATTGGTTTATGACAACAGCCAAGGGTACAATTTCAACTGGAGCAATGGTGCACAAGGCGCTTCATTGAATCTCCAGGCAGGCACCTATCAAGTCCAGGTGCTGGAGCTCAGCACAGGCTGCAGCATCGATATTGAGGTGAATGTGCCACCCTGCGGGCCACTTTCGGTGTTACTTGATAATGTGGAAGTATGCGCAGGGGAAGCGCATCAGCTCGTTGCTGAGGTAACTGGCGGCTTCCCTCCTTACAGCTATGAATGGATAGGTGAGGGACTTACTAATGAAGGCAGCAGCGCTGTGCTCTTTAATATCACCGAAGCGCAAGTCTTCATTGTAATTGTGACCGATGCCGAGGGTACAGAGGCTACAGCTGCTGCACAGATCAATGTATTGCCGCCCCCGGTGCTGCCCGACTTGCCCGGGCGTGTAGAACTCTGTCCCGGTGCTTCCTTGCTTATTGACGCGTTTACGCCCGATGCGACAGCATACAGTTGGAGCAATGGAAGTACTGAGGCCAGTATTTTGGTAAATCACCCCGGTACATTTTCGCTCAGCATCGCCACTGCATGTGCCCTTTTTAATGCAGCAATCAGCGTGGTAGAAACACCCGGAGCAAGCCCCCCTCATTTTCAAAGCAATGTCACCTTTTGCGAAGACTCAACAGTTTTTATTGGACTCCCTGTGAGTGATTTGTACGAAATAATTTGGGAAAGTGGACTCCTTGCGTACAGTATCCCAGTCACAGTATCCGGCACCTACACTGCCACATACTTGCACCCATGCGGTGAGCGCACGTTGCAATTTCAAGCCGAAACGGTGAATTGTACATGTGATATATTCATACCGAACGGCTTCTCGCCAAATGCCGATGGCATCAACGATCTTTTTCGGGTTGTGACCGACTGCCTCTTTGATTTTTTCGAATTCTCAATTTTCAACCGCTGGGGGCAGCTGGTGTTCACAACGCGCAACCCCAATGGCTTTTGGAACGGTGACTTTCTTGGAAATGGATACCTGACCGATCCGGGAATTTATCCATACATGCTCAAGGCTCAACCATCAAATCCGATTATTGTACTTCCACCGATCGAAAAACAAGGCCATATCATCCTCCTTCGTTAGAAAGCCTAGAGCGATTCACCGGCGCAACATCGGGCAGTGGAGCTGAGGGGCGTGTTGTGGTATACCCCAAATAACCCACCTAAAAGTAGCCCTCCCTGCCCTCCCTTGTGCGCAGCATTGCTTAAACTTGCCGAAGAAATAATGCCCTTTCCGGGAAAACCTAAACAGCCCATGCCATGAATAGACACCTTGTTTTAACCTTTCTGCTTCTACTTTACAGCCCTCTTTTTTTTGCGCAAGCTGCCAAAACCGGGATTGTACTTACCGACATTGACAACTTCTGGGATGCCTGTGACCGCATACAGCAAAGCGCTGACAGCGCCGAACGCATCCGGCTGCTCAATGAACTGTACCTCGGCAAAGGCAGCGAAGGGCTGAAAGGCATCATTGCGGCAAGGGGCTATGAAGCACAGGATTTCGTGGACGCCATCCTCAAGTATCCCAAATACTGGAACTCCATACGCTCCAACACAGCGCAGCTTGACAGAGACAAGGCCCTTATTGAGCAATACTTCGCCCAACTCCGGGCGGTGTATCCCGACCTTCGGCCCGCAACCATCTATTTTCCCGTAGGGGCCTTTAGAAGCGCCGGCACCTATGAGGGTGACAAAGTGCTGCTCGGGGCTGAATTTATGCTGGCGCATGAAAATGCCGACCTCAGCGAACTGCCTGAATGGGTGCGCAATGCCATAGCAAGTAGCATACCCTATGACATACCTCTCACAGCACTGCATGAATTGATCCACACCCAGCAAGTGCGCTGGGAGCATTTGAGCATTGTGCACAGGTCGGTGGCTGAAGGGGTGGCGGAATTTATATCCACACTGATTGCTGAGCAGCCGGTATCGGGCCCTGTGAAGTTTGGGAAAGAAAATGCGCAACAGGTATTGGACACTTACATGATTGAAATATTCCGGGACGATGATGTGGGCAATTGGCTCTGGGGAAAGAACCAGAATGCACTTGAAGTAAATGATTTGGGCTATTACATAGGCTACGAGATATGCGAGCGGCATTACCAAAAGGCTGCCGACAAGGCACAGGCCATCCGCGAGCTGATCGAACTGGACTTTGCCAATGATACCGCTTTCGCAAAATTCGTGGATGGCGCCGGCTTCCTGCCCATGAGCTGGGAGGAAATCGGGATCAGGTATGAATCCATGCGGCCCACGGTGACCGGCATTGTGGAGTTCAGGAATGGCAGCAGGAAGGTAAAGTCCGGAACAGTTACCCTCACCCTGCGCTTTTCGGAACCCATGAGCGCCTGCTGCCGCAGTTTCGACCATGACCCCGCACAGCCCGGCGAGGCCCTGCCTGTAAAAAAAGTGATAGGCTGGTCGGCTGATATGCGGGAGTTTTCCATGGAAGTAGGGCCATTACAGCCCCGCAGCGCCTACCAGCTCATCCTCTCCAACATGGCGAAGGAAGATGGAGGCAACAGGATAGCGCCCTATACCATTGCCTTTCAGACGAGGTAGCAGGGTAGGATAACCCACATTGCCACGGGACTTAGGCCCTGGGAGGCAGCGCTGCCGCCTCACAAGATACACGGGCTACGCTGAAGGCGTCGCCCGTGTCCCAAGTGGCCCACGAGCCAAGTACCACCCCTGCTACCGCAAAGAAGCCCTGCACAGCCCGCCGCACTGCCAAAAAAAAGCAGGCAAGGTCTTGGAGGATGCGGAAATGGAGCTAACTTTGGACATCCAAAATCGAAGTAAGCGCAGCGTCAGCAGGTAGAATCACTGCTGATTTTTGCCTCAACACCCACCGGTGCACATGATCACTGTACCCACGAACCACAATTTAAAAACGCCTCTGATATGGAAGTAAAGCCTTTCGACCAAATGACGGATGAAGAACTGCAGGAAGAAAAAAAGAAGCTGAACAAGTCCAAACTGTTTCATGCCATCTTTATTGGCTTTCTTGCGGGCATACTGATCTTCGGCACCGTGGCATGGAGTTTATCCGATGAAAAACGCATCGGCTTTTTGATTCCCATGCTTTTCCCGGTCTATTTCATTCGCAGGACGCTGAAAAATTCCAAAGCCAACAGCGCCCTGGAGCAAGCCTTGAAGCAACGCGGGCTGGATTGAAAAAGAAGGCAACTGCCTCCTGTCATAATCCCGACCAAAAGCAGCGCCATCCCAAGCCCTTCATGCTCCAAGTCCCATATTTTTTCGATGCTAACTTCGCCCTTGGCAGCGACGGTACACGAAGGAGGGATACGCGATGCCCTCCTAGCCTCCTTGCATGGATGAACCTCCTCTCCCCTTGCACAACTGCGCTGTCACTTCTTGTGGAGCCACCGGTACGTGGGCTACGCTTTATGCATGGCACGTGTCTCCCGAGTACCACCATACCATAAGCGCTGCACTGCCGCAAAAAGCCATGGACTGCCCTTAGCCCTTGCGGCACCCCAAGCTGCTGCCCTGAAAAAACGCATGTGAGCGCTTGGAGGATGGGGAAACGGGGTTAAATTTGGTGGAAAAAGTGTTAGGGAAGCGTGGCACATACCCAAGGCCAACGCAAGGCTTGCCAATGTATATACGGCCCTGAGACGCTAAACGCAAATTTACAGCGGATATCCTTCCGGTGGGGGTGTATATGCTCAAGTTCATTGCGGATATAAATAAGTTGTAAGCCATTAAAACAAGCAGGAATC
>DAIOTP010000192.1:0-4995 GCA_036751905.1 Cryomorphaceae bacterium | reverse complement strand
TACCGCCTTCCAAATTCAGATAAGCCGTTTCTACAAAATAGATGCTCCACTCACCGTAGGCATAGTCTCCCAAATTTTCCGCCCGGCTGAAGAAGAAGTAGCGGCCATCGCGCGAGAAGCGGGGGCTGCTCTCTTCGTCTTTCGTATTGACCAAGGCACTCAGGGGCCGCGCCCTGCTCCAGCCATTGGCTGTTTTGGAAGACACAAAGAGGTCTTCGCCGCCGGCGCCACCAGGCGCATCGAAGGAGTTGAACACCAAATATTTTCCGTCAGGAGAAATCACTGCCGAATACACCCAGTACTTTTCATCCTCAAAGAATCCCTCCACCACCACCGGCGCTGACCAGGCCACGCCATCGAATTCGGTTTGGTACAGCTTGATGGCCGGCGTGCCGCGCAGCATGGTTGTAAAGTAAAAAGTACGGTTGTCATTACTGAAAAGAAAGTTGTTGTTGGAAGAGGGCCATTGCTCGCCTGGTACCTGCACCTCATTGATGGGGGCGGGCAGGGGAGCAGGGGTGCTCCAGCCCGTATCGGTAGCCTGCATCATCCATATGTTCATGTCGAAGTTTCCTTGGTTGGGCCTGCCCGGAATGGGCCGTTCCGAACCGAAAAAGAAGTATTTTCCATCGGAGGTGATGAAGGGCGTTTCATCACGGCTGTTGGAGAATTGAGCCAGCCTGGGGGTGCTCCAGGAATTGTCATGGAATGTACTTTCGTAAATCATTTGTTTGCCTTCAGGCGCCCTTCTGGAAAAATAGACGATGCGTCCATCGGGGCTAAAGGCCAAATCGAACTCGCTGTTGTCGGGTGTGGAAATGGTGCCTTCTGCGAAAAGAATGGGCACGGGAATGGGTTGCGGGGCATAGTCCACCCGCGGTACAATGCCGTCGGGGCTGCTGCCGACACAGCCGGTCAGCAAAAAAAGCAAGGCCCAATGGCTCAAGTTCAGGAAGGCAAAATCCGGAGTATACACAATAAGTTTTTTCGGGGAGGAAGGTAGTACTTTTGTCTCGGTTTCGGGTATCTGCGCGGTCCCTCAAAGGCCCAATCAAACCCAACATACCAAGGCCTTCCCAACCACAACCTGTGGAAACCGGGCAACACTTAATGTAAAAATAAAAAATCATTCGGTCATGACGTACGCTGTACTACACTCCCAGAATCAATGATTTATATTACTTAATGCCACACGTTTCGCCACGGAACAGAAATTGAACTGTTGCTTCTATAACAGTAAAAAATACACCATGGAAAAGCCAACGACATTTCCGAAACAGACGCAATCACAGCCGGGTGATGAGCATGAAATGACTCCGGAACCCCAGGTAATCCGTGACGACTACAAAGGCAGTGACAAGCTCAGTGGCAAGGTAGCCTTGATCACCGGAGGCGACAGTGGCATAGGCCGCAGTGTGGCTGTACACTTTGCGCGTGAAGGGGCCGATGTGGCCATCATATACCTCGATGAAGACGAGGATGCTGAAGCGACCAAACACAGGGTAGTGCAGGAAGGACGCCAATGCTTGCTCCTGCGCGGTGACATCCGCGACAGCAATTTTTGCCGAAAGGCAGTAGAGCAAACCCGCGAAAAACTAGGAAACATCAATGTGCTGGTGAACAATGCAGCCGTGCAATATGTACAGGAATCGCTCATTGACATTGACGATGAGCAACTGCACAAAACATTTGAAACCAACATATATTCCATGTTTTACCTCACGCGGGCGGTGCTGCCATACATGCAGGAGGGTGATGTGGTGATCAATACCACCTCGGTAACGGCTTACCGCGGCATGGAACCGCTTGTGGATTATTCCAGCACCAAGGGAGCCATCACAAGCTTTACCCGATCGCTCGCCAAGCAACTGGCCGAAAAGAAAATCCGGGTGAATGCCGTGGCCCCCGGACCCGTTTGGACCCCGCTTATTCCTGCCTCATTCGACGATGTGGAAGAATTTGGGCAGGAAACGCCCATGGGCCGCGCCGGCCAGCCTAGCGAGTTGGGACCCGCCTATGTGTTTTTGGCCTGTGCCGATAGCTCATACGTTACCGGCCAGGTAATCCACGTGAACGGCGGTGAGGTGGTGGGCGCATGAACACAAGCCCTCAACCGGGGTACTCAGCTGCGCCGTACGCTGCAATCGGCCCCTTTCAATGGTCAGCGATGGCGTTTTGAAGTCGGTTCACCTCTTGACTAGCTTGCCTTGCCAGGCTTTCAGCGGCCCAGCCGCCATACGGCAAGTATGTGCAATGGCGCATTAACAGTTCAAATGTCAACACCATGAATTACGTTTTGCTCGTTGCCGGACTCCTGATGCTGATATTGGTGCTCATTGATGTTTTCAAAACCATACTTTATATACATGGTGGCGGGAGGCTGTCTGCATTCACAGCCAAGTGCATGTGGCGCGGTTTTTTTCTCCTTTCCGGAAAAAGCGCCCGGTCTAAATGGTTGAATTTCGCCGGTGGAACCATCCTGTTGATGCTGCTTGTGCAGTGGATTGCCTTATTGTGGCTTGGCTACAGCTTGATCTTTATATCCGATTCAGGTTCGGTAGTCGATGCCATCACCAATGGCCAAACCACCGTGTTTGGCAAAATTTATTACGTAGGCTACGTACTTACCACCTTGGGCAATGGTGACATGAAGGCAAGCACCGACGGATGGAGGATTGTCACCAACCTGATGGCCATGAACAGCCTCGTGTTGTTGAGCCTTGGCATATCGTATGTGGTGCCCGTACTGGAGGCGGTCATCGACAAGCGCACCATTGCGGCCCACATCCAAAAGCTGGGACGTACCCCCAGCGAAATCATTGAGAACGGCTACACCGGCAAGGATTTCAGCCCCCTCTATGACAGGTTCAGCACGTTGGAATCTATGCTGCTCAAGCACGGTGAGCGCTACCTGGCTTATCCCATCCTGCATTATTTCAACTCGAGCAAGCGCAGCCATGCCCTGCACATCAGCCTGGCGGTGCTTGATGAAGCCATCGCCATTCAGGAAGCCTACACCCTCGATACTTCCGATCAGGCCTACTCATGGCGCATCATGCGCAAATCGGTAGAGCACCTCAAGGCCATGTATGCAGGGGGCAATACGCCCATCCGGAATGCACCCCCACCCTTCGATTATCACGACCGCTTACCTGCCACCTTTAAGGAAAAAAACAGGCATCAGGGCCAGATGAGCGAAGATCCTGAGCGCGATGAACGCCGCGCCCGCCTGCGGGAATACCTAAGCCTTGGCGGATGGGATTGGGAGGATGTTACCACGGTGAAGGAGTAGGGGGCGCGTTTAAAGCTACTGGCACAAAAGAGGTGTTAATTGCTGGTGGCAAGTGGCTTTTCAGGTCGCTGGAAGCCTTACCTTGTATCAAGGACTGTAGGAGCAGAAGAAAGCTCGCCACTATGCACTTCCAACTGCTTAAAATGTCCTCAACGTATCAGCAATAAGCTGCGGTTATGAAGTCCACGCCAAATGCCCCATCATCACCCCATAGCTGATCAGCTCAGCGGTAGTTTTGGCCCCGGCCTTGCGCAGCAGGCTTTGCCGGTGGTGGTTTACGGTGTGCAGGCTGAGTCCGAGTTGGTCGGCTATTTGCTTGCTGCCCAATCCGCTGGCCAAATGGCGCAGAATTTCTCGTTCACGGGGAGTTATGGGCCTCATTTGCTTAACGTTGGACTCCATCACTCCCGGTTCGTGGCAGCGAATGCATGTACATGCATTGTTCTCAATATCGCGGATGCTCATCATGGCCTCGCCGGTGTGCTTAACGTGCGAAACATCTGTAAATGCCAACAAAGCATACAAAGTGTTGCCGTGCTCATCGAGGTAGGCATCCAAAAATTGAAACATGACCCAGGCGTACACCCCTTGCCTATTCATGAGGCGCAGAAAGATGCAGGGTAAAAAGTTTTTCCGGCGTTCGGGTGCCAATTCAGCCAAGAACTGCACCCAATACATGCTATAGGCCAGCGTCTTGTCCAAATCATCAGGGTGAGCACGGCCATGAATAAGTTCAGGCCCATGGCCTATGAAGGCTTCAGGTGCGTGGCCGAGAATTTCAAGGGTTTTTCCACCTGCCATGTGCATGACTCCCTTCAGCCGGTCGGGGACAAACCAGCAGAATGTGCCAATGGCAAAACGGCTGAAATGCTGCAAAGCGCTGGCAAAATAGGCGTCTACGTCGGGCAGCGCTGAGGTTGGATTGCTGGGATAAATGGCATTTTCGAAATCAGCGTGCGGAAGAGGTTTGATTGTTTCATTTTTTGTTTTCATGACTCAACACTATTTGTCCTATGGCGTCATGGGCTAAAAGTATAATATAATCTGAAAAATACATCCTCCGACCAAAAATATTAACCTGATTGAGCCATGCTTTCTCTTTATATCAAAGAAGTCAACATGACATGTGCAACGGTGCATCGCGAACCATTTGGCGCTGCTGTAGCGTTGCAAGCGATACCTGACTGCAGGCATTGTTCAGGCTTCGGAGTGTGCCCGATGGCCTATACAAGTGATGGTATTTCAGCTTTGGGTGAAAGGGGTTTGGTATAAGCCAGTGGCCCATCCATCGACAACAATGGATGCTCTATGGCTATTTCTAGCTATTGTACGCATCAAGCATATGCTCCACATTTGTCAGGTTCGAAGTCGGTCTCAACGTTGGCCAAGGACAATAACCAATATTTAACCAACCAAAAGTTTGGTATGCAAGCCCCACGCAAATTCAAAGCAGGGCAATTGTAACCGAAAAGCTTAATCAAAACCAATCGTTATGAAAATTTTACTGAACAAGTTCCTCTTTTTGCTCCTTGTTGCGGGCATTGCGCATCCGCAAGCTCTCCAGGCCCAGCAGTCTTACAGAACTGCCCAAACCGGCAACTGGAACAGCCTTGCCACCTGGCAGACTTTCGATGGCAACAACTGGGTGGCTGCTGCCGCTATTCCTTCCTCAGCCGATGGTGATATTGCCATACGCACAGGAC